>DATJIN010000013.1:0-23477 GCA_035493275.1 Sphingomonas sp.
GCCGCGGGCGTGATGATCTTTGCCGAACCCCGCTTCGGCACCGCGATCATCGAAGAAAAGGACTTGGCCGGCCTCGCCGACGCCAATGAGGAGTTGGACCGCGTGGTCGACCGGCTGCTCGCGCGGCGGCCCGACATCAAACTGCTGTTTCTTGTCGGCTCGTGTCCGTCCGAGGTGATTAAACTCGACCTCTCGCGCGCCGCGGCGCGGCTGTCGTTCAAGCATGCCGGCGTGACCAAGATTTTGAATTATTCGGGCTCCGGTATCGAAACGACCTTCACCGAGGGGGAGGATGCCTGCCTCGCCGCGTTGGTTCCCGATCTGCCCGCCGACATTGCCGACACGCCCAGCCTGATGGTTGTCGGTGCGCTGCCCGATGTCGTGGAAGACCAGTTCGCCCGACTGTTCGCCGAACTCGGCATCCCCGCTCGCTTCTTCCCCGCCCGCCGCGCCGGAGACATGCCACCGGTCGGACCGAGCACGCGCTTCCTGCTGGCCCAGCCGTTCCTCGGGGAAACCGCGCGGGCGCTCGAAGAGCGCGGTGCCACCCGACTCGACGCACTGTTTCCGTTCGGTGCCGAAGGGACGACCGACTGGCTTCACGCCGCCGCGCGGGCCTTTTGCGTCGACGAGATGCACTTCCGCCGGGTCATCGCCCCGGGCCGCGAACGCGCCAAGCGCGCCATCGCGCATTCGGCCGAGCGGCTGGCGGGCAAGCGCATCACCTTCCTCCCCGACTCGCAGCTCGAGGTGCCGCTGGCGCGTTTCCTCAGCAACGAACTGGGCATGACGCCCGTGGAAGTCGGAACGCCTTACCTCCACCGCAGCCATCTTGCGCAGGAACTGGCGCTGCTGCCTGCCGGCACGCTGATCAGCGAAGGACAGGACGTCGACAAACAGCTCGACCGCGTCCGCGCCAGCCAACCCGATCTTACCGTGTGCGGGCTCGGACTGGCCAACCCGCTCGAGGCGGAAGGGCTGACGACCAAATGGGCGATCGAGCTAGTCTTCTCGCCGATCCACGGCTTCGATCAGGCGGGCGATCTTGCCGAATTGTTCGCGCGACCGCTGCGCCGCCGCGATGTGCTCCGCTTCGATCAACCGGTGGCGGCATGCAGCTGACCGTCTGGACCTATGAGGGGCCGCCCCATGTCGGCGCGATGCGGATCGCGACCGCAATGGAGGGCGTTCACTACGTGCTCCACGCGCCGCAGGGCGACACTTATGCCGACCTGCTGTTCACGATGATCGAACGGCGGGGCAAGCGCCCGCCGGTGACCTATACGACATTCCAAGCGCGCGATCTGGGCAAGGACACGGCCGAGCTGTTTCAGTCGGCCGCCCGCGATGCCTATGCCCGGTATCAGCCGCAAGCGATGCTGGTCGGTGCGTCGTGCACCGCCGAGCTGATTCAGGACGATCCGGCGGGGATGGCGCAAGCAATGGGGCTGCCGTGTCCCGTCGTCGCGCTCGAATTGCCGAGCTACAGCCGCAAGGAGCATTGGGGCGCGAGCGAAACCTTTTATCAGCTCGTCCGCAAACTCGCCGACAAAGATGTGCGGCCCGCACCGCGCGAAGGTCGCCGCCCGCGCGCCAATCTGCTTGGGCCGACCGCGCTCGGCTTCCGCCATCGCGACGACGTAATCGAGGTGACCCGCCTGCTCGATACGTTCGGGATCGACGTTCATCTCGTCGCCCCGCTCGGGGCAACGCCTGCCGATCTCGCGACGATCGGCGCGGCGGACCTCAATATCTGTCTCTATCCCGAGATCGCCGACACGACATGCCGCTGGCTCGAAAAGACTTTTGGGCAAAAAACTGTTCGGACCGTGCCGATCGGCCATGGTGCGACCCGTGAGTTCATTGCCGAAGTGGCGGCGCTGGCCGGCGTCGACCCCGCAGGCGCGCTCGACAGCTCAAATCTTCCTTGGTGGAGCCGGTCAGTCGATTCGACCTATTTGACCGGCAAGCGTGTCTTCATTTTCGGCGACGCAACACATGCGGTGGCTGCGGCGCGCGTCGCGGCGGACGAGCTTGGCTTCGAAGTCGTCGGCCTGGGTTGTTACAACCGTGAATTCGCCCGCGACGTTCGCGAGGCTGCCAGCAAGTACGGTATCGAACCGCTGATCACCGACGACTATCTCGAAGTCGAAGCGGCGATCCAGGCGCTCCAGCCCGAACTGGTGCTCGGCACGCAGATGGAGCGGCACATCGCCAAGCGGCTGCGCATCCCGTGCGCGGTGATCTCCGCCCCCGTGCATGTTCAGGATTTTCCCGCGCGCTACTCGCCGCAAATGGGCTTCGAGGGTGCGAACGTCCTGTTCGACACCTGGGTCCATCCCCTGGTGATGGGGCTGGAAGAACATCTGTTGACGATGTTCCGCGACGATTTCGAATTTTCGGATACGCACGGTGCAAGCCATCTCGGACATGGTTCAACCGCGCCAGTCGCCGTGGATGCGGTCGAGTTTGCCGAGGTTGCCACCGAGGAACAGGGCTGGACCGCCGACGCCGAGCGTGAGCTGCTCAAAATCCCGTTCTTCGTGCGCGGCAAGGCGCGGCGGAACACCGAAAAATTCGCTGCCGAGCAAGGGCTCGCCGCGATCACGCTAGACACGCTCTACGATGCGAAGGCGCATTATGCCCGGTAGCGCGCCCCTACACGTCGTCGTCGTCACGCTCGACAATCATCTGTCTGGCGCCGCCGAGCGGGCTGCGGCGCGGTTTGCGAAGGACGGGTCGAACATCACGATCGGCTTCCACGCCGCTGCCGATTGGGACCGCGATCCGGGCGCGCTCCAACGCTGCACCGCAGACATCGCGCGCGGTGACATCGTCATCGCGACAATGCTGTTCCTCGACGATCATATTCGCGCCGTCATGCCCGCGCTCGAGGCGCGCCGCGAGGATTGCGCGGCGATGCTCGGGCTGATGTCGGGCGCGGAGATCGTCCGGCTGACGCGGCTCGGCGACTATCGCATGGACAAGCCGGCCAAGGGGCCGCTGGCCCTGCTCAAGAAGCTGCGTGGGTCATCCAAGCCGGGGGCTTCGTCGGGCGCCGGGCAGATGCGCATGCTGCGGCGGCTGCCCAAGATCCTGCGCTTCATTCCCGGGACCGCGCAGGACGTTCGGGCCTATTTCCTGACGCTGCAATACTGGCTCGCCGGATCGGACGACAATGTCGTCAACATGATCCGTGCGCTGGCCAGCCGGTATGCCGGCCACGCGGTCCGCGCGGAGGCGCCGCAGGACTATCCCGACGTCGGCATCTACCACCCGCAGCTTCCGGGGCGCATGGCCGAGCGGGTCGAGGCACTGCCCAAGGCCAAGGGGACGGGCACTGTCGGGCTGCTGATGCTGCGTTCGTATTTGCTGGCGCGCGACACCGGCCATTATGACGGCGTCATCGCCGCGCTGGAGGCGAAGGGACTGCGCGTCATCCCCGCTTTCGCCAGCGGGCTTGATTCACGCCCCGCGATCGACAAATTCTTCGTCAAGGACGGCGCGGCGACGGTCGATGCGATTATCTCGCTGACCGGCTTCAGCCTGGTCGGCGGGCCGGCCTACAATGACGCACAGGCCGCCGAAGCCGTGCTGGCCCGGCTCGACGTGCCCTACATCGCGGCGCACCCGATCGAGTTCCAGTCGCTGCAGCAATGGGGCGCGAGCCGCCAGGGACTGTTGCCGCTCGAAGCGACGATGATGGTCGCGATACCCGAACTGGACGGCGCGGTGCTGCCGAGCGTGTTCGGCGGACGGGCGGACGCCAGCGGCCCGTGCACGGGATGCGGGCGCGCCTGCGCTTTCCCGGCCGCCGGGCTGGTGCGCGAGATGCAATCTTGCCCCGAGCGTGCCGAGGCGCTGGCGGCGAAGGTCGCAAAGCTCGTCACCCTGCGCCGCTCGGAACGCGCGCTGCGCAAGCTCGCGATCGTGCTTTTCAACTTCCCCCCGAATGCCGGTGCGACCGGCACCGCCGCGCACCTCGCAGTCTGGGAGTCGCTCCACGCGGCGCTCGGTAAGCTGGCGTCCGAAGGCTATGCCGTCGATGTTCCGGCCGATGTCGACGCATTGCGCGAGGCTGTTCTCCACGGCAACGCCGCCCGCTACGGCGCCGACGCCAACGTCCACGTCCGCATTCGCGCCGACGATCATGTCCGCCGCGAGCCGCACCTCGCCGCGATCGAGGCGCAATGGGGCCCTGCACCGGGCAAGGCGCAGAGCGACGGCAGCACGATCCACGTCCTCGGCGCGCAATTCGGCAGCGTGTTCGTGGGGATCCAGCCTGCCTTCGGTTATGAAGGTGATCCGATGCGGATGTTGTTCGAGGGTCGCTTCACCCCGACCCATGCGTTCAGCGCTTTCTATCGCTGGCTGCGCGAGGATTTCGCGGCCGACGCGGTGCTGCATTTCGGCACGCACGGCGCGCTCGAATTCATGCCGGGCAAGCAGGCCGGGCTGACCGGTGATTGCTGGCCCGAGCGGCTGATCGGCGACCTGCCGAACTATTACCTCTACGCCGCGAACAACCCGTCCGAGGCGCTAATCGCCAAGCGGCGCTCGGGCGCGACGCTGGTCGGCTACATGACCCCGCCGCTGGCGCAAGCCGGGTTGTACAAGGGATTGAGCGACCTCAAGGCGCTGATCGAGCGCTGGCGGAGTTCACCGTCCGAAGACGAGCGCGGTGCGCTGGAGCCGATGATCGCGGCGGCTGCAGAGACGCTCGACCTGGACGGTGATGATGTCGCGGTGCTCGCCGGACGCCTGTACGAAATCGAGCTCGAGTTGATCCCCCATGGACTCCACGTCCTGGGCCGGCCGATCGCCGACGAGATGCGCGCGCAGCTCGCCGAAGCCGGGATCGACGCCCCGGAGAATGGCGAACTCGATGCATTGATCCACGCGCTCGATGCTCGCTTCGTCCGCCCCGCGCCTGGTGGCGACATCCTGCGCAACCCGGAGGTCCTGCCGACCGGGCGCAACATCCACGGTTTCGACCCGTTCCGCATCCCTGGCGCCTTTGCGATGGCGGAGGGGATCAAACAGGCGGACGAGATCGTCGCCCGCCACACCGCGTCGGGCGCAGCCTTCCCGGAAACGCTGGCGATGGTGCTGTGGGGTACCGACAACCTCAAGTCCGAAGGCACCCAGATCGCGCAGGCGCTCGCGCTGATCGGGGCGCGACCGCGATTCGACGGATTTGGACGGCTGGCGGGGGCGGAATTGGTGCCGTTGGCCGAGCTTGGCCGGCCGCGGATCGATGTCGTGGTGACATTGTCGGGTATCTTCCGCGACCTGCTGCCGATGCAGACGCGGATGATCGCCGAAGCCGCGTGGCTGGCCGCGACCGCCGACGAACCGCTCGAACAGAATTTCGTTCGCAAGCACAGCCTGGCTCATGCGGAAATGCATGGCTGCGATATTGAGACCGCGGCGCTGCGCGTCTTCTCCAACGCCGAAGGTTCCTACGGCGCCAATGTCAACCTGCTGATCGACGACGGCGCGTGGAGCGACCCGGACGAGATCGCCGAACTGTTCGAGCGGCAGAAGGGCTTTGCTTACGGCCGCAACGGCGCGCCGGCGCGGCAGGCCGAACTGTTCAAATCGGCGCTGGCCGGGGTCGATGCCGCCTACCAGAATCTCGACTCGGTGGAAGTCGGGGTTACGGACCTCGACCAATATGTCGATGCGCTGGGCGGGATCAGCCGGTCGATCGCGCGGGCCAAGGGCGAAGCCGCGCCGGTCTATATCCTCGACGCGACCCAGGGGCGCACCAAGGTCCGCACCCTGGCCGAACAGGTCGATCTCGAAACGCGGACGCGAATGCTCAACCCGGTGTGGTTCGAAGGGATGCTCAAGCATGGCTTCGAAGGCGTGCGGCAGATCGAACAGCACGTGACTTGCACCACCGGCTGGTCTGCAACGACGGGACAGGTCAACCCGTGGGTCTATCAGCGGATCAGTGAAACCTATGTGCTCGACGCTGCGATGCGCGAGCGGCTGGCTCGCCTCAACCCCAAGGCGGCGGCGCGCGTCGCCGGGCGGCTGATCGAGGCGAGCGATCGTGAATTCTGGACACCCGACGCGGCGACCCTCGCCGCGCTCCACGCTGCATCGGATGAAATCGAGGACGCGCTGGAAGGCGTGACCGCGGTGGCGGCATGAGGAAGGATAATTAATGGCGCTGCATGACCCCATTCCGGACGGCGAAGGCTCGGTCCAGGTCCGGCTCGACCCGGTCGACCGCATCGGCACAGCGAAAGTGTTCGCGGTTTACGGCAAGGGCGGGATCGGCAAGTCGACGACCTCGTCCAACCTCTCCGCCGCCTTCTCGCTGCTCGGCAAGCGTGTCTTACAGATCGGCTGCGATCCGAAGCACGACAGCACCTTCACGCTAACCAAGAAGCTGATGCCGACGGTGATCGATGTCCTCGAAAGCGTCGAATTCCATCACGAGGAACTGCGCCCCGAAGACTATATGTTCGAGGGCTATAACGGCGTGATGTGCGTCGAGGCGGGCGGGCCGCCCGCAGGCACCGGCTGCGGCGGTTATGTCGTCGGGCAGACGGTCAAGCTGCTCAAGCAGCACCATTTGCTCGAGGACACCGACGTCGTCCTGTTCGACGTGCTGGGCGACGTAGTGTGCGGCGGGTTTGCGGCGCCGCTGCAGCATGCCGAGCGCGCGGTGGTGGTGGCGTCGAACGATTTCGACAGCATCTTTGCGATGAACCGGATCGTCGCGGCGATCAAAGCCAAGGCGAAGAATTATGACGTGCGCATGGCAGGCGTGATCGCTAACCGCAGCGCGGCAACCGACGAGATCGACCGCTTCAACGCAGCGACGGGGCTCAAGACGCTTGCGCATTTCCCGGATCTGGATGCGATCCGCCGCAGCCGCCTCAAGAAATGCACGCTGTTCGAAATGGAGCAGACCCCCGAGGTTGCGGCGGCGTGCGACGAATATAAGCGTCTGGCCGCGCAGATGTGGGCGGGCTGCGACGCACTCGACGCCGAGCCGATGAAGGACCGCGACATCTTCGAATTCCTGGGGTTCGAATGAGCGACGTCGTCGCCTTGACGCGCTCGGACGCCTGGGGCCTCACCAAAGGCCGGCTCGAAGCGTATTTCGATCGCACCGCGCTCGACGCCTGGACCGCGCTGACCAGCGACGCGCCGGTCAGCCGTGTGCGCGCCACGGTCCGCGCGGGCCGTGACCGGATGCGTGCGACAATCCTCGACTGGTTGCCCGCCGACATGACCGGGTTGACCTTGCTCGACGCGGGCTGCGGCACCGGGGCGCTCGCCGTGGAAGCGGCACGGCGCGGGGCGCAGGTCACCGCGATCGACGTTTCGCCGAGCCTGATCTCGATCGCGGTTGAGCGCGCGCCGCGTGAGCTGCACGACCGGCTCCGCTTCTTGTCGGGTGACATGCTGGATATCGCGCTTGGGCGGTTCGATCACATCGTCGCGATGGACTCGCTGATCCATTATCCGGCGGCCACGATCGCCTCGGCGGCACGCACGCTGGCCGCGCGCGCTGACCGCAGCCTGGTCTTCACCGTCGCGCCCGCCACGCCGCTGCTCCGCGCGATGCACGCAGTCGGCCAGCTGTTCCCGCGCGGCGACCGTTCGCCGGCGATCGTCCCGGTCGCGACCGACAAGCTGCGCCGCGCGATCGGTGCGCGTGGCCGCGACGCGCGGATCAGCGCGGGCTTCTACATCAGCCACGCGGTCGAGGTCGTGCGGTGATGCGCGGCGCGATCTGGGCGCGGGTCGGTACCCGTTTCCTGCCCTTCGCCGATGCGGCGACTGCGGAATTGCCCCTGTCGCGCCTGTTGCGCCTGTCGCTGTTCCAAGTTTCGGTCGGCATGGCAGCGGTGCTGCTGACCGGCACGCTCAACCGCGTGATGATCGTCGAACTCGGCATGTCGGCCAGCCTGGTCGCCGCAATGGTTTCGCTGCCGCTGCTGTTCGCGCCAATGCGTGCGTTGATCGGCTTCAAATCCGATCATCACAGCTCGGTGCTCGGCTGGAAGCGCGTGCCGTACATCTGGTTCGGCACGATGCTGCAGTTTGGCGGGCTGGCGATCCTGCCGTTCGCGCTGCTGGTAATGACCGGCGGCGGGACCGGCCCGGCCTTTGTCGGGCATCTTGGCGCGGCGCTCGGCTTCCTGCTGGTCGGGGCGGGGATGCACACGACGCAAACCGCGGGTCTCGCGCTGGCCACCGACCTTGCACCCGAACATGCCCGGCCGCGCGTCGTCGCGCTGCTCTATGTCATGCTGCTGGTCGGCACGCTGATCAGCGCCATCGTGATCGGACGGCTGCTCGCCGAATTCACGCCGACCAAGCTGGTCCAGATCGTCCAGGGCGCAGGCGCGCTGACGATGATCCTCAACATCATCGCGCTGTGGAAGCAGGAAGCGCGCAACCCCGCAGCGACCACCAAGCATGAAGCGACCCCGGCCTTTCGCGAGGTCTGGGCGATATTCGTTTCGCGCCCCCGGACGATGCGGCTGCTCGTGGCGGTCGGGCTCGGCGCGGCAGCGTTCAGCATGCAGGACGTACTGCTCGAGCCGTATGGCGGGCAGATTTTGGGCCTGTCGGTTGGCGCGACCACGTCGCTCACCGCGCTATGGGCCACGGGCATGCTCGCCGGGTTCGCGTTGGCGGCGCGGCACTTGGGCGATGGCGGTGAGCCGCACCGGCTGGCCGGGTTCGGCGCGACGATCGGGATTGCCGCCTTCCTCTGCGTGATCTTCGCCGGGCCTCTGCACGCGGTCGCGTTGCTGGGTATCGGCGCGACGTTGATTGGCTTTGGCGGCGGACTGTTCGCCGTCGGGACGCTAACCGCGGCCATGGCGATTTCGGACGACGAGACGCTCCAAGCGCGCACTGGCCTGGCGCTGGGCGCTTGGGGCGCGGTGCAGGCGACCGCGGCGGGGCTCGCCATCGCGCTCGGCGCCTTCGCTCGCGATCTCGTTTCGGCGGCCGCAGTGGCGCGCGATCTCGGCCCGACGCTGGCCGGCCCCGCGACTGGCTACGCCTTTGTCTATACTGTCGAAATTGCCTTGTTGATCGGCACCATCATCGCGCTCGGGCCGCTGGTCCGGGCGCAGGATGCCGGTTCTGTTGCCAATACCCGTTTCGGCCTCAGCGAATTTCCGATTTGAAAGGGACTGCTATGACGCCTCACATCACCCAAGGTATCGACGTTGCGCTCCTGGTGTTCTGGGCGTTCGTCCTGTTTTTCATCTGCCTGATCTTCTATTTGCGGCGCGAAGACCGGCGCGAGGGTTATCCGCTCGAGGATGCAACCACCGGCCGGCTCGACAGCGTCGGTGGGCCGCTGCACACCGGTTCGACGAAGTCGTTCCGGCTGGCCCACGATCACGGCATCGTCACCGCACCGACCAAGGGCCGCGAACCGGTCGACATCGCCGCGCGGCGCATTGCTCGCTTCGACGGCGCGCCCTATGCGCCGACTGGCAATCCGCTGACCGACGGGATCGGCCCGGCGGCCTGGACCGAGCGCGCCAAGCGGCCCGACATGGATATGCACGGCCAGCCGCGCATCGTGCCGTTGAGCCGTGCGGCGGGGTTCTCGGTCACCGAGAATATCGGCGGCTGGCCAGTGGTCGGCGCCGATGACGCCGTGGCCGGCAATGTCAGCGACCTGTGGGTCGACATGGCCGATCGGCTGGTGCGCTATATCCAGCTCGACAATGGTGTCGTCGCGCCGATCATGATGGCAAAGGTCGACAAGCGCCGCCGCCGGGTGAAGATCGACGCGCTGCTCGCCAGCCAGTTCGCCGGCGCGCCGCGTCCGGCCGCGCCCGACGCAATTACCCTCTATGAGGAAGAGCGGGTCCAGGCCTATTTCGGCGGGGGCTATCTCTATGCCACGCCCGAGCGGCAGGAGCCGTTCCTATGATGACCGAATATGACAGCGAGCCGATCCCCGGCCTGCCGGGGATGCTCCCGCCGGGTGAGCAGATCCTGTGGCAGGGTGCGCCCGATGCCCGCGCGCTGGGGCGTTCGGCATTTCATACGCGGCTGATCGCCGGCTATTTCGCCGCGCTGTCGGCGGTGGCGCTCGGTTTTGCGCTTTCAGGCAGCGGCTATACCGGTGTCATTATGACGGTGGCGCTCGGTGTGGTCGGCGTCGGACTGCTCCATGCGCTCGCCCAGGCGTCGGCGCGGACGACGCTCTATACGCTGACCAACCGCCGTATCGTTCTGCGCGTGGGCATTGCGCTGCCCAAATGCATCAACCTGCCGTTGGGGCTCGTGGGGTCGGTCGACCTCGCACCGCGCGCGGACGGCACTGGCGACGTCGCGCTGACCGTGATCGGCAAACAGCGGCTCGGCTATCTCGCGCTGTGGCCGCATGCGCGCCCGTGGAAGCTAGCCGCGCCGCAGCCGATGCTGCGCGCGCTGCCCCAGGCCGCCACCGTCGCATCGCTGATCGCGCGCACCTGCCTCGCCGCGCATCCGGAAGGACGCGTCGCGCAGCCCGACATCCGTGTCCCGCTGACCCCGGCCTTCGTGGAGGCCGCGGCAGCATGAGCGCGACACACAGCCATGCGGATATGTTGCCTAAGGGGGCGCTGGTGACCGTTGGCGCGCTGATCTTCTTCGTGCTGGCGGCCACCAGTTTTGCGCGGCTCACTGATACGCCGCCTGCGGCGTCGCCTGCAGCAACGCGTGCGGCGGCCGGGATTGTCGCGGTCAAATCGCGCGACCTGCGCTTCACCGACCGGGCCGATGGCGCGGTGGTCATCGCCGATATGAAGGGCGGCATTGCCGAAGTGATCCCCCCCGGTCAGCAGACCGGCTTCATCCGCGGCGTCATGCGCGGCATGGCCCGCGAACGCCGCGCGCACGGCATTGGCGACGGACCGCCGTTCAACCTGACCTTGTGGCGCGACGGCGAGCTGTCGCTGACCGACAGCGCCACCGGTCGCGCGATTGAGCTGACCGCGTTCGGTTCGACCAATCGCGCTGCATTCGCCGCTCTGCTCGATGCGAAGGGTAGCGGCGCATGACGCTGCTGAGCCGCACCCGCTTCGACACACCATGCCGCGTCGAGGTGGAGCTAAGCGACGAGTTCTGCCGCGCCGACGTTGTGCTGGCGAACGATTACCAGGTCGGCCCCGGCGATCGCGTCTGCGTCCACGGCGCGCCGATCCATGTCGGCTTTGGCGAGCGCCGCGTCGAGGACCGCATCGCCACCGTTGAACGCGCCAGCACGGTCGAACGGCTGTGGACCAAGTTCGCCGGTCATTTCGAGATGACCGAACTCTACGAAGTCAGTTTTTCCGATCGGATAAGCGCATGAACGCGATCACTGCCATCACCGCCGCCGAAGCCACTGACACGATGGCAATCGCCCGCAAGGATACGGTGCTCAGCCCGCGCTTCTACACCACCGATTTCGCGGCGATGGACCGGATTGACGTGGCGGCGGTGCGCGGCGAATGGGATGCGCTGATCGCCGAGATGGCGAGCGACCCGAACAAGCTGCATTTCAAGCGCACGGAAGCTTTCGACGGGGTGATCGAAAGCCTGCCCGCCGACCTCAAGCAGGAGTTCATCGATTTCCTGGTGAGTTCGATGACGTCCGAGTTTTCGGGCTGCATCCTCTATGCCGAAATCGCCAAGCGGGTAACGAACCCGGACGTCCGCCAGCTGTTCCGGCTGATGAGCCGCGACGAGAGCCGCCACGCAGGCTTCATCAACGATACGTTGAAAGACGCGGGGATCGGCGTCGATCTAGGCTTCCTGACGCGGACCAAGAAATATACCTATTTCCGGCCGAAGTTCATTTTCTACGCGACGTATTTGTCGGAAAAGATCGGTTATGCGCGCTACATCACGATCTTCCGCCATTTGGCGAAACATCCCGAGCTGCGCTTCCACCCGATCTTCAATTGGTTCGAACTGTGGTGCAATGACGAGTTCCGCCACGGTGACGCTTTCGCGCTACTGATGCGCGCCGACCTCAAGCTGCTGTCGGGCGTCAACAAGCTGTGGATTCGCTTCTTCCTCGTCGCGGTCTACGCAACGATGTACGTTCGCGATCACAACCGCCCCGCCTTTCACAAGGCGCTGGGGATCGACCCGACCGATTACGACCGGCGCGTTTTCACGGTCTGCTCGGAGATCACGCGGCAGGTGTTTCCGGTGGTGCTGGACACCGACAGCCCGCGCTTTGCCGCCGGGCTCGAACGGACGCGCGCGCTGGCGTCCGCGATTGATGCCGCGAAGCAACAGGGTGGACTGGTCGGCGGGATCAAGCGTGCCGGACTGACCGCGATGGTGGCGGTCAATTTCGCCCTGCTGTACCTCGTACCGGTCAAGCGCAACGAAGCGCCCGCGCTCACGCGCCTGGTTCCCGCCTGGTGACTCTTCCGCCGCTCCTTTTTGCGCTGCTGATGTGGTTCATCGGTACGGCGGCCGTGGTCTGGCTCGACAGCCGGCCGCGGAGCACGTTTCGCACGAGTTTGATCCTCGCTGGGCTGGTTGCGATCGGTGCCCTGTCGATTGTCCGGACAACGGCCAGCGATACCAGCGCGAGCGGCGCTTACACCGGCTTTGCCGCCGCGATTGTCGTCTGGGGCTGGCACGAGATGAGTTTCCTGATGGGCGCCGTTTCCGGGCCGAACCGCGCCGCACTGCCCGCGGGAACGATCGGCTGGCGGCGTTTCACCGCAGCGACGGCGACGGTCATCCATCACGAACTGGCGATCGCCGCGACCGCGATCCTGTTGTTCGCGCTGACCTGGGGCCAGCCCAACCAGGCCGCGCCGCTGACGTTTCTGCTGCTGTTCGTCCTGCGCTTGTCAGCCAAGTTCAACCTGTTCCTGGGCGTGCCCAACCTCAGCGACGAGGTGTTCCCGGCGCATCTCGAACACCTCAAAAGCTATTTTCGCGTGCGGCGGATGAACCCGCTGCTGCCGTTCTCGATTGCCTTCGGCCTTGCCCTCGCTGCTTGGGCGTGGACCGCTGCCGAAGCTGCACCGGTCGGCAGCGGCGCATCGGCGACCGGCGCCTTGCTCGCCGGGCTGACCGTCCTCGGGGTGGTCGAACATCTGTTCTTGGTGATGCCGTTCAAGGACGCCAAGATGTGGCGCTGGGCGTCGCGCAAACCGGATAACAAGGCGGTCGAAGCCGCCGTCGTGGAATGAGTGGGGAGACGATGATGAATTATGAGGCTGTATTCGCCGAACAGCTCGATGGGCTTCGCGAGGCGGGCAACTACCGCGTCTTCGCCGAACTCGAGCGCCAGGCCGGTCAGTTTCCCCATGCCAAGCGCTGGACCGAGGATGGCGACGTTCAGGACGTGACCGTGTGGTGCTCGAATGACTATCTCGGCATGGGCCAGCATCCAAAGGTGCTCACCGCGATGCACGAAACGCTCGACCGCTGCGGCGCGGGCGCGGGGGGCACGCGCAATATTTCGGGGACCAATCACCAGCATGTCCTGCTCGAGCGCGAACTTGCCGATCTCCACGGCAAGGAAGCCGCGCTGATCTTTACGTCGGGCTATGTCTCGAACTGGGCGGCGCTTTCAACGCTCGCCTCGCGCCTGCCAGACTGCGTCGTCCTGTCCGACGCGCTCAACCACGCCTCGATGATCGAGGGTATCCGTCACAGCCGCGCCGAATGTCAGCGCTGGCGGCATAACGACGTCGCGCACCTCGACGAATTGCTGTCGCAGGTCGCACCCGGCCGCGCCAAGCTCGTCGCCTTCGAGAGCGTCTATTCGATGGACGGCGACATCGCGCCGATCGCCGAGATTCTCGATGTGTGCGAGAAGCACGGCGCGCTGACCTATATCGATGAGGTCCATGCCGTCGGCCTGTACGGCCCGCGCGGCGGTGGTGTGGCCGAAGAACTCGGGCTGATGGACCGCATCGACGTAATCGAAGGTACGCTCGGCAAGGCTTATGGCGTGATGGGCGGGTACATCACCGCTTCGAAGAACCTGTGTGACTTCGTGCGCAGCTTTGCGAGCGGCTTCATCTTTTCGACCGCGTTGCCGCCCGCTGTCGCGGCGGGCGCGACGGCGTCGATCCGCCACCTCAAGGAAAGCCAGATCGAACGCGTCCGCCATCAGAACCGCGTCAAGATCGTCCGTCAGCGGCTCGACGCGATGGGCATTCCGCATCTGCCCAACCCGAGCCACATCATTCCGGTGATGGTCGGCGACCCACATCACGCGAAAATGATCAGCGACTGGCTGATGGCCAATCACGGCATCTATGTGCAGCCGATCAATTACCCGACCGTGCCCAAGGGCACCGAGCGGCTGCGTATCACGCCGTCCCCGGTGCATACCGACGGCGATATCGACCGGCTGGTCGAGGCGCTCAGCGAATGCTGGTCGATGTGCGAACTGGCGCGGAAACCGCTCGCGGCGTAAACCCGCGTGGCGGCCCAAGACGCGTCGTCGCTCGAAGCGCTGACGGCCGCGCCCGCGCATCATCGCGTCCTCCTCGAAAACGATCATGTCCGCGTGTTGGACACGGCGGTCGCAGCGGGCGAACGGACGCCGGTCCACCGGCATGACTGGCCGGCGGTCCTTCAGGTGGTCAGCTGGAGCGATTTCGTCCGCTACACGCCCGACGGCCGCGTACTCGCCGACTCGCGGCGCGATGGGTTGAGCGCGCAGCCCGGTTCGCTGCTTTGGGGGCAACCGCTGCCGCCGCATTACGTCGAGAATGTCGGCGATACCGTGCTGCACATCATCGCGTTCGAGATAAAGGGCGGGGCTTAGCGTGAGCCTTCAAGCCGGCAAAATGCCGTACCGTACCGTCGCGGCGCGCGAGGGCGCGCGAAATCGTCGTGCGGTTATTGCGCCAGTTTGCGGTGCATCCGCCAAGTCGCGAACGACACGGCGGCAAGGACCACCGGCACCGTCACGCCCATGGCTATGTCGTGGCGGATCGAGGGGATCGCGGCGAACAGGTAATTGGCGAGGCCGACGAGATAATAGCTGATCGCCACCGCCGAGATGCCCTCGACGGCCTGTTGCAAGCGCAGTTGCAGTTGCGTGCGGCGGTCCATCGACACCAGCAGCCCGACATTCTGCCGGGCCAAAGCAATGTCGACGCGGGTGCGCAGCAGGCTCGACGTCCAGGCGGCGCGTTGTGAGAGATCTTCCATCCGCGCCGAAAAGGAGTCGCAGGTGCGCACCGCCGGGGTCAGGCGGCGCTCGGTAAAGTCACGCAGCGTCTGATATCCCCGCACCGCGCCGATGTGCAGCGCCGCTAGCCGATCGATACTCAGCTGCGCGTACGCGCGGGTGGCGCTCATGCGATAGCGCGTTTCGGCGTCGAGCCGGGCGAGCTCGGCCGAGAGATACGTCAATTCGCCGAGCAGGGTATCGTCTTCGGACGTCCGCTCGGACACTGCGCTGGTCAGTTCGGCGAGGCGCGTTTCGAGTTTCGAAACCGCCGGCGTCAGCTGCTGGGCGAGCGGCAGGCCGAGCAGCGCCATGTTGCGATAATTCCCGAGTTCCTGGAGCCGCAGCACGAGCTGCGCGGGCTCGTCCCCCGCTAGATCGCGATCGAGGATGAGCAACCGGCCATAGCCGTCGGGGTGGAGGCGGAAATCCGAAAATATCCTCGCGGCGCCATCGGCGACGTCGCAAATTACCGTGGCTTCGGCCGCAAACGAGCTGTCGAGCGCTTGTGTCGTCGGCTCCGGTTCGCTCCGCGCGACAAACGTGATCTGGGTGGCGCGGACGATTTCGCCAGGCATGCCTTCGAAAACGTTCGCCAATTGGGGCTCGAAGATCGCTGCGTCGAACCAGCTGTCGAACGGTCCCGGCCGAACCAGTGTGTAGGTCGCGAATTCGGTGTGCCGCTCCCACACCAGCACCAGTCCGTCGAGCTTGATCACGGCATATTTGCTGGCGATCGGAACGACCACTTCTGCGGCCTCGGCCAGCGCGTCGATGTGCGCGCGCGCCAGGCTGCCGCCATCCTCACCCAACAGGGTCACGATCTGGAGCAGGCGGCACGGTGCCTCGAACCGCGGCAGCCGGCGGACGTGCATTTCCTCCGATAACGCGGCGCGCAGCGCGTGGCTGCGGATCATGCTCGCGCTTTCTGCGGCCGGTCCGCGCCGCCGGCTCTGGCGGCGCGGAACGTGGTCATTTGCGCGTTGCGCTCGGCGCCGGTTCGTTCTTGGCGGTCATCGCCGCCGGCTGGTTGAACGCTGCCGCCGTTGCCGCAGCGCCCTCAGGCGTCACGGGCGCCGACGTGCCTTTGAGCGCCGGGGCCTGAGCGATCATGCTGACGCCGCCCAGAGGTTTCGACAGGCCTTGGTGGCAGGTCGCGCAATTAACCTTGTACGGGTCGCCATGCGGTCCCTTGCGATAGGCCGGGAATACGCCTTGCAACGAACTGATATAGTCGTCGTTGACGTTCCGGACCATGCGGATGCCGTAATAGGCCGTACCGCGCTGCGCCCGGCTCAAATTCCAGGCGCGGAACGACTGGGTGTTGTGGCAATAAGTGCAGTTGACGCCGAGCGCCGTGCTGACGTGCATCATCAGCCCGTAGCTCTTTTCGGCATCCTTAATCGACACGACATGGTCGGGCGAGGGCAAAGCCTTGTCCGACGCAACGCGGATATTGCCGTTGCCGGACAGGAACGCCGCAAACGGATCCGACGGCAGCGAAGCGTAACCGACATTGGGATCAGGCGCATTCTGGCCGTGGCGATTGCCGCGGATCGAGCCCGGGTGCGGCGTCCCTTCGCTTATCGCCCATTTATATTCCGGCACCGCATTGCCGCGGTGGCAGGTATAGCAAGTGACGCCGGTCTGCTGGACATGGCTCGACCAGCGCGAGTTGATCGTCTGCGTCATCTGAATCATGCGCCGCGCGACGACCTTCGTGTATTTCTCGTCCGACGCCATGTTTTCGGGGTTGTGGCAGTAATTGCAGCCCTGTTCGGGCGGCGCGACCCATTGGTTAATTTCGGCCATCAGATGGTCGAAACGGTCCTTGCTGACCCCGCCGAGCACGCGGACGTTCTGATAGCTCGCCCCGGCGGTGGGGCCGCCATCGGCGGGAAGCGGGTAGGGCGCCGGCGGGATCGCCGCAGCCTTCTTGACGCTCGAGCGATCGACGATCTGGTCGAGCCCCGCACCGCGATATCCGGTCTGTACCGAATCCTTGGGGCCGGGCTCGCAGCCGCCCAGCAGCAACAGGGCAGCGCCGCTGGCAGCAGTCACGATCCTTGGGGCAATCTTTAGCGATACTCGAGTCATTGCGGCGCTCCCGGCAAGCTGGCGGGGTCGACTACGCCCGTAGCGGGGTAGTCGGGGGCGTAATGGTGCAGCACGGCCCACAGGTACCAATTGTCGACGACAGTGCCGCTGAGCAGGATGCCGATCGCGCCCGAAAGCGGGGTCAGCACCGCGAACCACCAGGCCCAGCGGTGGATCGATTCCATCGTGGCGTTGAAGCCCATGGTCCAGCGCCAGAACAACGCAGCGCGCTCCGAGGCCGTGCCGCGATCGGTGATCTGCTCGATCTCGCGTTCACCGCCATAGCGTCCGACCGCGAGGATCGTCGCGCCGTGCATCGCGAACAACAGCGTCGAGCCATAGAGGAACGCGATCGAGAGGCAGTGGAACGGGTTGTAGAACAGGTTGCCGTAGCGGATCGAAAACGCCGCGGTCCAATCGAGGTGCGGGAAGATGCCGAACGGCACCGCTTCGGCCCAGCTACCCATCAGCATCGGACGGATGAAGCCGAGCGTCGCGATGAAGAAAATTGCCGCGGCGAAAGCCCAGGCGACGTGCGTACCCATCCCCAGCGCGCGGGCGCGCACATAGGTTCGCACCCACCACAGGATCAGCGAACTCAGCATGAAGAACCCGGCAAACTGCCACCAGCCGCCTTCGGCGAGCGGTACGAAGAGCTGAAAGCCCCACTCGGGTCCCGGCGGTTCAAGCGCGAGCCACGGCAGCTGCCGCACGAACTGGATCGGGTTCCAGTTGACGCTCGCCATCATGTTGAGGCCGATGATCTCGAAGCTGAGGAAGGCGCACAGTAAAGAGGCAATGCCAAGTTTGCCGAGATAGATCGGGCCGACCTGCGCCGCGCCCAACTTGCCGAGCCAGTAATTATAGCTGCCTTCACCGACCCGGGAGAAGCTGCCGCGAGGCAGCGGCGGACCGGCCTCGAGGGGGCCTCGCAGCTGAATTTGCGTGAACATGTTCTGATAGCGCGCCATCGCCTATCTCCCCCTCAAGACCAGATCGGCAGGTTGAGCCACCACGTCCACCATTCGGGCCAGCCGCGTGTCCACAGCGGTCCCGAAATGATGATGCACACCGCGCTCCAGAAACCCGCGCTCAATGCCAGGAACAGGCCAAGCCGGTGAATGCCGAGCGTCCCGATCGAATAGCCGATCGTGTCGCGGAAGAACGAGTCCTCGTACTCTGGCGATTTGACCGCTTCTCCCGCGGGCGGATTTACCGCCGACAGCACCAGTGCGCCGTGAAACGCGAGTGCGCCGCCGGTCACGAAGAAGAAGCTGACCGCCAGCATGTGCGCCGGATTGTAGTGGAAATGGAGATATTGATACCCCGTGTTCGACACCCAATCGAGGTGGCTGAAGATGCCGTAAGGGAAGCCGAAGCCCCAGGCGCCAAGCAGCCAGGGCCGGATTATCTCCAGCGAAACATAGGCGAAGATCGCGAAGCCGTACGCGAATGGGACATGATAGCCCATGCCGAGCTTGCGGCAGATCTCGACCTCGCGCAGCGCCCATGACACAAATGCGGCGATCGCGCAGACCGTGATGATCTGCCAGAATCCCCCTTCGCGTAGCGGCGCCAGGCCGAGGCCATAGCTAATATCCGGCGGGGCGATGCTGATCAGCCATGGGTTCCATGTCGGACCCAGCGAAGCGGCGTAAAAGATCAGCGCCGTTCCCAGCGTCGCGGTGATCGCCGTAATGACGCCGAAGAAGCCGACGTAAAACGGGCCGACCCAGAAGTCGAACAGGTCGCCACCGATCAGGGTACCGCCCCTGACCCGGTATTTTCGTTCGAAGCTCAGCAGCGCCATGACGTGTCTCCGCTCCGCGGCCCGCGGCCGGGATCGTTGCAGTTATCCTGCCGGGAACAAGACCGGGCGATTAAGCACGCCCGGCCTTGTTTGCCGGTCCTAATCAGCGAGGCTCAGACCGCCCCGCAGTTCAACCCTATTGGGCGGGCGCCGGCGCGGCTGGAGCCGCCGCCGTCGTGGCCGGGGCCGCATGCGGACCGTCGAGCCAGTTGAACTTATCCGTGCTGAGCAAGATGAAATGAATCAGCAGCGCCAGTACGAACAGGAAGATGAACAGTGCGACCAGCGCGCGGCGCGGATCGAATATCAGCCAAATTCTCCACATGATGTGGCCCTTTCCTTATTGAATTCGGAGTTTCTGCGAGCCGGGGCTCAGAGCCAGGGGCGCCAGTTCCACACCAGGAAGTGCGCCACGACGGCCACCAGTGTGAAAATTGCGAAACTGGTAATGAATATCTTGTGGAACTCCTTGGCTTCCGCCTCGGTTAGGTAAGTTCGCACACCATCTCGGTCGTCCATGTTTAAGTCTCCCATTGGACCGGCATGAATTCGAGAGCGTTGGAGGCGCTCCCGGGCGGCATCCGCACGAGCGACCTGCCCGTAAGGATCAGTGGTGCTCCGAACGGAGCGAAAAGGGTCAGGCGGCTCATGCGCGCGCCTCATCGAGCGCGCGCGCCAGGTGCGTGCCGGTCACAGTGTCGTCACCCGCGCGGCGGGCGGCGCGTTCGGCAGCGTCGCGAATACGTTTCGCCACGGAAATGCGCACGAGGACAGGCTCGCGCTCGACCGCGGCATCGAGCGCGGTCTTGGCGGCATCGTCCCACGCCACCTCGCGCTCGCCCCGGGCGGGCGTCGCTTCGACCTTGTCGAGCTGGCCCGCAAGCGGCAGGATGTGGAAGAGCGCGTCGAACAGCGCGTTGCACACTTCCTGAACCAGATAGGTCGCGCCGGCATAGCCCATAAACGGCGTTCCAGTGTGGCGACGGATCACCGCCCCCGGGAAGCTCGCGGGGATGTAGCACCCGCGCCCGCCGGCTTCTGCCATGTACATTCGCTCGTTGAAGCTGCCGAACAGGACGAGAGGCGGGTTGGTGGCAATCGCGTCCTTGACCGCCTGGTTGTCCGGCTTGATCCCCGCGGTCCGCCCGAAGGCGAAGTTGCAGGGCAGGCCCATATCCTCTTCGAGGAACTTGCGGATACCGCGCGCATAGGTTTCGGTCGCGACGACGCCGAAACTCGCCGTACCGAAGAAATCCTGCGTCACCGAACGCCACAGATCCCAGAGCGGCTTGATCGTCGTGTGCTTCTCGCGCTCGATGAACGGTTCGGGATCGAGGCCGGTCAGTTCGCCTAGTTTGCGCAGGAACAGCGTCGTGCTCTCGAGCCCGATCGGCGCTTGGAGGTAGGGGCGTTCCAACGCCTCGCAAAGTCCGCGGCCGAATTCGCGGTACAGGCAGACATTGACCTCCGCCTCACCCAGTTTTTTTACGTCCGCCAAATGGCTGCCGAGGGGGAAGGCCATATTAACCTCCGCGCCGATGCCTTCGATCAGCCGCCGGATTTCGGTGAGATCGGACGGCATGTTGAACGTGCCGTAGATCGGCCCGATAATGTTGACCTTGGGCTTGGCGCCTTCTTTGCGGGCGCGCGGTGGCAATGCTTTTTTCGGCCCGAACTGCGTCCACAGCCAGGTCAGTGCGCGATCGGCCGACTGCCATTGATCCTCGTCGATCGTGCGCGGCAGGAAGCGGACGATATTGGTGCCTTCGGGCGTCACACCCCCGCCGATCATCTCGGCGATCGAGCCAGTAACGACCACCGCAGGCAGATCGGGATCGAGTGTTTTCCACGCGCGCTTCATTGCGCCTTCGGTGCCGTCGCGGCCGAGTTCCTGCTCTCCAAGGCCAGTGACGACGATGGGCAGTTCATGTGGCGGCAGCGCGTCGGTGTAGTGCAGCACCGAGGTGACCGGCAGGTTCTCGCACCCGACCGGCCCGTCGATGATGACCTGCAGGCCCTTGATAGCGGTAAAGGCGTAAACCGCGCCCCAATAGCCCCCGGCCCGATCGTGATCGATGATCAGCGTCATGTGCCGATATGCTCCTCCGCCTTGGCGGCGGCGATGCGGCGGGCGGCGAATTTGGCCTTGAATTCGGGACGTTCGACGGGCTGATGCTCCCACACCCCCGCCGTTCCCTCGCGGCCGACGCCTTCGAAAAACGCGGTCATCCGGTCGAAGCGATCTTTGTTGGCCATCGCCGCATTGACGACCATCGCCAGGCTGCCCGCGCCCGCCGGCCCCATCAGCGGCCGCGCCGAGATGAGATTGGTGAAATAGAGCGCCGGGATCGCCTTCTGCTTGGCATGCTGCACCACCGGCGTGGTTCCGATGGCGAGGCCGGGTCCGAATTCCTCGACAGCCGCGATGTCCTGCTCGAGGCTGGCGCGATATTGGACGCGAACGCCCTTGGCTTCGAGCCATTCGCGGTCGGGATCGGACCATTTCGTGCGCGGGCAGGCGGTGCCGACGTAAGGCACGTCAGCGCCGCTTTCGATCAGCAGCCGCGCGACCAGCAGTTCCGAACCCTCATAGCCCGAGACCGTGATCCGTCCCTGAATGGGTTTGGCGGCGAGCGCGCCGCGGATCGCGGGGACGAAGCGGTTCTTGGCGAGATCCACCTTTTCCTGAGCGATACCGCACGCCGAGCCGATCGCGTCGAGCCACGCCGCCGTTCCGTCCGCGCCGACCGGCGCCGAACCCACAATTGACCGCCCCGCCGCTTCGAATTCGCGGATACTGGCGGTGTAGAAAGGATGGATGGCACCCACGACCGCACAATCGAGCGCCTGGTACAGCTCACGCCATTCGCGGGTCGGGACGACCGGGCCGGCCGCGAGGCCCAGCGGTTCGAGCATCAACCCGATGCCCGGCGGGTCAGCGGGAAACATCTCGCCCAAGAGAGTTACCGTCGGCCGGTCCGATCGTTCTTTGGGCGCAGCGACGGGACCGGTCTCGGCCTCCTTGCGCGCGTAAGCGAGCATCGCGCCCGCCAGCACATCCTTCGCCTCGGCATGCGTCGGCACGCCGAAGCCGGGCACATCGATGCCGATGACTCGGACGCCGTTGATCTGTTCAGGCAGCAATTGCAGCGGTACGCCCGATGCGGTGGGCACGCAGAGATTGGTGACGACGATGGTGTCGTAGAGCGCCGGATCGGCCAGCCCTTCGACGGCTTCCTTGATGTCTTCGAACAGCTTGCCGGTGACCAGCGTTTCGGAGCTGAACGGGACGTAGCCGACGCTGCGCTTGGCGCCGTAGAAATGGCTGGTGAAGGTCAGGCCGTAAACGCAGCAGGCCGATCCCGACAGCACGGTCGCGGTACGCCGCATCCGGAGGCCGACGCGAAGCGAGCCGAACGCGGGGCACATCGATTGCGGCTGATCGTGCGGGCCCTGTGGATAATCCTGTGCGTAGCGTGTGAGTATTTCGGACTTGCCGGCCTCGACAGCGGCGGCGTGCAGCGTGTCCTTCGACGCGCAGCCGCCATCCAATGCGATGCGGTCTGGTTGGCGTGGCGCCGCTTGGGGATCGTCCAGCGCCATCACACCGCGTCGTAAATCACTTCGAGGGACGGTTTGGTCACGTATTCGCTGCCCCGCATATCGGCCTGAGTGGCTGGCTTGAGCGTGAAGTCCGCTCCGGTGACGTCGGCGCTGAACAGGTTGAGCAAGCCATCTTGATCGAGCGGCGTCGGTCGCAGCGGCGGCGCCTCGGCGACGTTGACAGCGAGTTCCTCGAACAGGCTCGCCCATTGTCCACCCGGCTTGCCGATAATCTGGTAATTGGCGCTCTTCTTGCGAATGTCCTCATTGGCGGGGATCGCGGTCAGAACCGGAATGCCGACCGCCTCGGCAAACGCGTTGGCTTCACCCGTGCCGTCGTCCTTGTTGAGGATCATCCCGGCAACGCCGACGTTGCCGCCCATCTTGCGGAAATATTCCACCGCCTTGCAGACGTTGTTGGCGACGTAGAGCGATTGCAGGTCGTTTGACGCGACGACGATGACCTTCTGGCACATGTCGCGCGCGATCGGCAGTCCGAACCCGCCGCAAACCACGTCCCCCAGGAAGTCGAGCAGGACGTAATCGAAGCCCCATTAGTGAAACCCCAGTTTCTCGAGCGTCTCGAAACCGTGGATGATGCCGCGCCCGCCGCAGCCGCGGCCGACTTCGGGTCCACCGAGTTCCATTGCGAACACGCCGTCGCGCTGGAAGCAGACGTCTTCGATGCCGATCTCCTCACCGGCCAACTTCTTCTTTGAGCTGGTTTCGATGATCGTCGGAGTCGATTTCCCGCCGAACAGCAGACTGGTCGTGTCGCTT
>DATJIN010000014.1:0-23577 GCA_035493275.1 Sphingomonas sp.
GGCGACCGACGTGCGGCCTGAGGTCAAGGAACAGATCGAAAGCTTGGGCGCGAAAGCCGTTTTTTCCGACCAGCTGACCGCGTCCGGGACGGGCGGCTACGCCGCCGAACTGACCGACGAGCAGAAAGCCGCGCAGGCCGAACTCGTTTCGGGCCATATCGCCAAGCAGGACATCGTCATCACCACCGCCCTGATTCCCGGGCGTCCCGCGCCACGTCTGGTCAGCGACACGCAGATCGCGACGATGCGCCCGGGCAGCGTGATCGTCGATCTCGCGGTCGAAGCCGGCGGCAATGTCGAAGGCTCGGTCGCGGGCGAAGTTGTCGAGAAGCACGGCGTCAAGATTGTCGGGCACAAGAACGTGCCATCGCGGCTCGCGGCGGACGCATCGGCACTATTTGCGCGAAATCTGCTGAACTTCGTTACGGCGTTCTGGGACAAGGAGCAGGGCAAGCCGGTGCTCGACGCCGAGATCGGCGACGCCATTCGCCTGACCCAGGGCGGGAAGGTTGTTAACGCGCGCCTGCTGAGCTGAGCCAGATACAAGAAGCCCCCGCGCAGAGGTCTGCGCGAGGGCTCCGAAATTCAGCAATGAGGCTTAGGCTGCTTGGTCGAAGTCCGCATCGTCGAAGGTCTGGACCGGACCCGAATCCTGGCCCTTGGCCGACACGTCGCGGTCGACAAATTCGATGATCGCCATTTCGGCCGAGTCCGACTTGCGGATGCCGGCCTTAATCACGCGGGTGTAGCCACCGGCACGGTCGGCGTAACGCGGCGCCAGCGTGTCGAACAGCTTCACCAGCTGCGTTTCATCGAGCAGGCGGGCGTGAGCGAGGCGACGATTGGACAGGCCGCCCTTCTTGGCCAGCGTCAGCAGCTTTTCGGTATATGGCCGCAGTTCCTTCGCCTTGGCGAGGGTCGTGGTGATCTGCTCGTGCTTGATCAGCGCCGCTGCCATGTTGCGGAAGAGGGCGGCACGATGCGCGGAAGTGCGCTGCAGCTTACGATGAGCCTTACGATGGCGCATGTCTTGGATCCTTCGGGTTCGTCCGTAGCCCGTATCAGGTAGCCACGGCCAGGCGGAGGAGCCGCCCGGTGCGCTGCGCCAATGCGGCAGTGCAGCGAAAAAGTCAATCGCCGGGAATGAGCTCCGCCAGCGCGGCGGCGAGGTCGTCGCGCCTGAACGGTTTGCTCAGGCTGGGCAGCGCCGGCGCTAGGCCCCCGACCTCGGCGAACCCCGAAATGATCAGCGCGGGGAGGGGCGGGCTGCGCGCCGCCACCATTTGCGCCAGCTCGGTGCCGCTCATACCCGGCATCAGGTGGTCCGTGACCAACGCATCGACCAGCGTGCCCGCGTCGAGCAACAACAACGCTGCCTCGGCGCTTTCCGCCTCGATCACGTGGTAGCCGAGATCGACGAGCATGTCAGCGGTCGCGGCACGAACCAGCGGTTCGTCGTCGACCAGCAGGATGCGCCCGGCGCCGTCGTTCTGCCGGGCGACTGCCGTCGGCACGATCGTCGCCGCTTCGGTCGTCGCGGGCAGGAATAGCAGGATGCGCGTGCCTTCCCCCGGCGCACTATCGATTTCCAAACGGCCGCCTTGTTGCGCCGCCAGACCGTGTGCCATCGACAGTCCCAGACCCGTGCCGCGGCCAACGCCTTTGGTCGAGAAGAACGGTTCTATCGCGCGTGCCCGCGTGTCTTCGTCCATGCCGATACCGGTGTCACTGACACACAGCCGGACATAGTCGCCATTGAGCCCCGCCGCGTGCAGGTCGTCGGCCGTTAATCGTTTGGCATGAACCTCGAGCAATCCGCCTTCGGGCATGGCGTCCCGGGCATTCACGCCCAGGTTGAGGATCGCCATTTCGAGCTGGTTCGGATCGGCCAGGACGCACGGCAAACCGGGTTCGAGATTGACGTCAAGGATCACTCTTGGGCCGATCGTGCTCGTGAGCAGTTCGCGCATTTCGTGGATGAGATGAGCCAAATCGACCGGCACGGGCTTGAGCGGTTGCCGTCGCGCGAAGGCGAGCAGCCGCTGGACCAGCACGCGCGCGCGCTCGGCGGACTGCTGCGCGCCGCCGACCAGACGATCGAGCCGCTGGTCGTTGAGCCCGTGACGCTGCAGCACGTCGAGCGCACCGACGATCGGCGTCAGCAGATTGTTGAAATCGTGCGCCACGCCGCCAGTCAACTGGCCCATGCTTTCGAGCTTCTGGCTCTGGCGCAGCGCCGCTTGCGCGCTGGCAAGTTCCGCGCTGCGTTCGGCCACCAGTTCCTCGAGCCGCAGTTGCGCTTCCTTGGCGATGGTGACGTCGAAAGCCGCGCCGATAAAGCCGGTCAGGTTGCCCGCCGCGTCGAACCGCGGGTTGGATTCGGAGCGCAACCAGATCCATTGGCCGTTCGCGCCCTTGTAGCGCCCTTCGAGCATGAATGGCCTTAACGAGGCTTCGCCCGCGATGGACTCGGCAACCAGCCGTGCCTGGTCCTCGGGGTGGATGATTGCGCGCCAGTCAAACGCCTTGGCGGTCTCCTCGTCGGTGCAAATGAACGCCATATATGCCTTGTTGACGAACGATCGTGTGCGATCGAGCGCGGTGACCCACATCGGAAATGGAGCCTGGTCGGCAATCTCGCGGAAGCGGGCTTCGCTGTCGCGGAGATTGGCCTCGCTTTCGATCAGCGCCTGCTGCGCGCGGCGTTCTTTGGTGACGTCGGTGTGCAAGACCCCAACCGTCCCGTCGCCGAGGGGAAAGGCGTGGACCGCCCAGATGTTTTCGGGATCGCCAAAGCGATGCTCGAGGCGCGCGGGCTCGCCGCTGGTCGCGACGCGCGCGAACGCTTCGACCAGATGCCGCAGATCGCCGGTGACGAGGTCGGCGCCGGTCTTGCCGATGATCGCCTCGCGCGGACGTCCCATCATCGCGGCAAGGGCTGGATTGGCGCTGACCCAGATGAAATCGGCGGGCGGATCGCCGACCAGCCGGACCGTCGCAAACCCTTCGGCAATGCGATCGATCAACTCCCGCGCGTCGAGACCCCCACTCTCCATAATCAGTGGTTTAGGCCGATCGGGCGGCGATGGGAACGGGGCCCGAAAATGAACGAACCGGCAGTGCGGGAGGTCCGCACTGCCGGTCCGGATTCACACGATTCACAAGTGCCAATGGCACCCGCGAAACGTTTAGCCGAGCAGCTCGGCCTCGAGCTTCTTGGCCATGTCTTCGATGTTTTCCGGCGGCCAGTTGGGGATGTCCATCCCCAGGCGCAGGCCCATCGACGACAGTACTTCCTTGATCTCGTTGAGCGACTTGCGGCCGAAGTTCGGCGTCCGCAGCATCTCGGCTTCGGTCTTCTGGACCAGATCGCCGATATAGATGATGTTGTCGTTCTTGAGACAGTTGGCCGAGCGCACCGACAATTCCAGTTCGTCGACCTTCTTGAGGAGGTAACGGTTGAGCTGGTTGGTGTCCGCCTCGATGCCCGAAAGCGGCGCGGGCGCGGCCATGCCGATCATCGGCGACGCGTTGCTCACGCCCGCGTCCTCGAAGCCGACGAACAGCGCCAGCTGGTCCTGCAGAATGCGCGCGGCGTAGCCGACGGCTTCATCCGGCGCGACCGTGCCGTCGGTTTCGACCGTGAGGGTCAGCTTGTCATAATCGAGCTCCTGCCCGACGCGGGTGTTTTCCACCTTGTAGGCGACCTGCTTGACCGGCGAGTAGAGCGCATCGACCGGGATCAGGCCGATCGGCGCGTCGGCCGGACGGTTCGCGGCGGCCGCGACATAGCCCTTACCGACGTCCGCGGTCAGTTCCATGTTGAGCGTGGCGCCCTGATCGAGGTGACAGATCACCAGTTCGGGGTTCATCACCACGATGTCGCCCGTGACGGCGATATCGCCCGCCTTGACTTCGGCCGGGCCGGTCATGCTGAGCTGGAGCCGCTTCGGGCCTTCGCCCTGCATCTTGAGCGCGATCTGCTTCACGTTGAGGACCATGTCGGTCACGTCCTCGCGAACCCCCGCCAGGCTCGAGAATTCGTGCAGCACGTTCTCGATCTTGATGCTGGTCACCGCCGCGCCCTGCAGGCTCGACAGCAGCACACGGCGCAGCGCGTTGCCGAGCGTCAGGCCGAAGCCCCGCTCCAGCGGCTCGGCGACAAACGTCGCACGGCGCTTGCCGTCACCCGACTTGCGCTCGAGCGCGGTCGGCTTCTTGAGTTCCTGCCAGTTCTTTGCGTTGACAGCCATTTTGCTTCCTTGCCCGTGGAGCGGCGGCGTCCCGCAGCCCTCTGCTTTTGAATTTTGTTTTACCGGCCGGGTGCGTGGCCCGGCCGGGCAATCAGACGCGGCGGCGTTTCGCGGGGCGAACACCGTTGTGCGGGATCGACGTCACGTCGCGGATCGACGTAATGTTGAAACCGACAGCCTGCAGCGCGCGGAGCGCCGATTCACGACCCGAACCCGGGCCCTTGACCTCGACTTCGAGCGTCCGAACGCCGTGTTCGGCAGCCTTCTTGCCCGCGTCTTCCGCCGCGACCTGCGCCGCATAGGGGGTCGACTTGCGCGATCCCTTGAACCCCATCATACCGGCCGACGACCACGAGATCGCATTGCCCTGAGCATCCGTGATGGTGATCATGGTGTTATTGAAGCTGGCGTTCACATGCGCGACGCCGCTGGTGATGTTCTTGCGTTCACGGCGCTTGATGCGCCCCGGTTCACGAGCCATTTTAAATTCCTAACCCCTGGAAAAAGGGGGGACTTCGGGTGCCTCCGGCGGAGTAAACCGTCCCCCGGACGGTTTACTTCTTCTTACCGGCGATCGGCTTGGCCTTGCCCTTGCGGGTGCGCGCATTGGTGTGCGTGCGCTGGCCGCGGACCGGCAGGCCCTTGCGGTGACGCAGGCCGCGATAGCAGGCAAGGTCCATCAACCGCTTGATGTTCTGCGACGTCTGGCGACGCAGATCGCCTTCGACCTGATGGTCGGCGTCAATCGTTTCGCGGATCTGCAGAACTTCCTGATCGGTCAGGTCCTGCACGCGCGTCGCTTCGGCAATGCCCAGCTTCGTGGTGATTTCCTTGGCCTTGGCTGGCCCGATCCCGTGAATATAAGTCAGCGCGATCAGAACGCGCTTGTTGGTGGGGATGTTGACCCCCGCAATACGTGCCATCTGCTTCTTTCTCCCGGCTCCACAGGCCGTCATGGCGTGACGGCCCATCTCATCGCTTTGAACGCTCCGGCGAATACGAAAAACGCGGCGCGCGCAAAAGCGCCCGCCGTTCGACGTGTTGCTGGAGTGACAGCGCAGATAGTCGCGGCACGGGCGCGAGTCAACCGAGTCGGACGCGTCGCAGACGACCGCAGGTTTGCATCGCCGGATCGGCCGCGTCAGTCCGCTGGGCGCGTTCCAGACTGATACGTTTGATCGTTAACGCCCCGTCACGACCTGATTGTGTCGAAATACGGCGTCGCGCAAACCTGAACCATCGAACGAGCAATCGGGAGCTTGGCAAGATGACGGTCGCGGCGCTGGCAAATCAGATGATGGGCAATATGCCGGAAACGGCACTTTGGGGGATGCTCGTTATCGGCATGGGCGTGGCGACGATCGCCATGCGTCGCGGCCGCCGCACCGCGACCGTCTACGCCTGAACCAACTTCGCTGGGGGTGAAGCGAAGGGGCCGGGAGCAATCCCGGTCCCTTTTGCTTTCAGGCCTTTTTGAGCGCGGAGGCCTTGTGGATCGCCTCCTTGCCCGATTTATCGGATTTGACCCGATATTTGGGCTTGTCCTTCGTCGCTTTCGCGGTGTGGCCTTTGATGTGCGCGGCGCCAGTCACCTTGCCGACGACCTGGCCCGTCGAATGGCCGCCCGAGCTGTCCCATTCGACCTTGTCGCCTTTCTTGAGCGTCTTCGTTGCCATGCTGGTCTCCTCCCGCAGAGAACGAACAAATGACTCAGCGGCTCCCGTAGCGCGTGAGGAAGTCCGACGCCCAATCGCCCAGCGCGCTGCGGCCGATGGCGTCGCGCATCCCCGCCATGACCTGTTGATAGAACCACAGATTATGTTCGGTCAGCAGCATCGCGCCGAGCATTTCGCCCGATTTGATCAGGTGATGAATGTACGCCTTTGACCATTGCCCGACCGGGGAGGCCGCGTCGACCGGAGTCATATCCTCGGCGAACTTCGCATTGCGCAAATTGATCGGGCCGTCCCAGGTGAAGGCCTGCCCGTTGCGCCCGCTGCGCGTCGGCAGGACGCAGTCGAACATGTCGATCCCGCGTAGCACCGCGCCGACCAGGTCGTCGGGCTTGCCCACACCCATCAGGTAACGCGGCCGATCGGCAGGCAGCATGTCGACGGCGAAATCGAGCACGCGGAACATTTCGGCCTGGCCTTCGCCGACCGCGAGCCCGCCGACGGCGTAACCGTCAAATCCGATTGCGGTCAGGTCTTTCGAGGACTGGGCACGCAAATCCTCGAACATCGAGCCCTGCTGAATGCCGAACAGCGCGCCGGTGCCGGTAAACGCATCGCGCGACCGCTGCGCCCACCGCATCGACCGCTCCATCGACGCCTTTGCCTGATCATAGGTCGCCGGAAAGCTGGTGCATTCATCGAACGCCATGTGGATGTCGGAGCCGAGCAGCGCCTGGATTTCCATCGACCGTTCGGGGGTGATCAGATGCCGGCTGCCGTCGAGGTGGCTGGCAAAGGTGACGCCGTCTTCGGTCTTCTTGGTGAGGTCCGACAGGCTCATCACCTGATAGCCGCCGCTGTCGGTCAGGATCGGGCGGTCCCAGCCCATGAAGCCGTGCAGCCCGCCCAACTTGGCCATCCGCTCGGCGCCGGGACGCAGCATCAGGTGGTAGGTGTTGCCGAGGATGATGTCCGCGCCGAGGGCGCGCACATCGGCTGGCTTCATTCCCTTGACGGTCGCGGCGGTGCCGACCGGCATGAAGGCGGGGGTGCGGATTTCGCCGCGCGCCATGCGGATCGTGCCGAGCCGCGCGGCGCCGTCGCGGGCGTGAATTTCGAACGAGAAACGGGTCACGCCGGCGCGCTTATGGGGTGGCGGCGGCGGCGTCCAGCAACGGAACGCGACGCGCCGCGTGCGCGTTTACCTCCCTGTCGCTTCGATAGGATTGCAAATCATGAAACTACCCTTTGCCATCTTGCTCGCTGTCGCGGGCACGGGCGTCGGCCTGACCGCAACCGCTGCCGACGCACGCCAGGGCTGCGGCCCGGGCGCCGAGCGCGGCCCGCGTGGTTATTGCCACCCCATCCGGCGTGGTCATTGGGACCGCGGCAACCATTATGGCCGTGACCGCTGGGTCGTCGGCCGCTTCTATGACGGCCGCGGTTACTGGGACGGCCGCGACTGGTATCAGCACCGCTATCGCTACAATAACGGCTGGCGCTATCGCTAAGTCGAATACGGGGCGCGGGCTCACGCTCGCGCCCCTTTTTTGATGACATTCGACCTTTTGGGGAATCTGCGCTAAGGGCCCGCTCCAAGCTTAGCGGCCGCGGCCGCGCACCCCCATAAGGCTCATGACATTCGATAATCTTCCGGCGACCATCGCCGATGCGCTGCGCGCGCGTTCCTATGACACCGCCACGCCGGTCCAGGCCGCGGTGCTCGAACCCGAAACCGCCGGCCGCGACCTGCTCGTGTCCGCCCAGACCGGGTCGGGCAAGACGGTGGCGTTTGGCTTGGCGATGGCCGGCCAGGTGATGACCGCCGAGAACATGGTGTTTCCGTCGCGGACCCCGCTCGCGCTGATCATCGCCCCGACGCGCGAGCTCGCGCTGCAGGTCAGCCGCGAACTCGAATGGCTCTATGCCAAGACGGGCGCGCGCGTGACGACCTGCGTCGGCGGTATGGATGCGATGAAGGAACGCCGCCAGCTCAATCATGGCGCGCACATCGTCGTCGGCACGCCGGGCCGCCTGCGCGATCACCTTGAACGCGGCGCGCTTGATCTCTCCTCCTTACGTGTCGCCGTGCTCGACGAAGCGGACGAGATGCTCGACATGGGCTTCCGCGAGGAACTCGAGGAAATCCTCGACGCCGCGCCGGCCGAGCGCCGCACGCTGATGTTCTCCGCGACTCTGCCCAAGCCGATCGTCGCGCTGGCCAAGCGCTATCAGCGCGATGCCCTGCGCATCTCGACCGTCGGTGAAGACCGCGGCCATGGCGACATCGCTTATCAGGCCGTCGCCGTTTCCCCCGCGGACATCGAAAACGCGGTCATCAACATCCTCCGCCTGCACGAGGCCGAGACCGCGATCCTATTCTGCGCCACGCGCGACAATGTTCGCCGCCTCCACGCCAGCCTGGTCGATCGCGGGTTCGCCGCTGTCGCGCTGTCGGGCGAGCACAGCCAGAACGAGCGTAATTCGGCGATGCAGGCGCTGCGCGACGGCCGTGCCCGCGTTTGTGTCGCCACCGATGTTGCCGCGCGCGGGCTCGATCTGCCCAGCCTCAGCCTCGTCATCCATGTCGATCTGCCGCGTGACGCGGAAACGCTGCAGCACCGTTCGGGCCGCACCGGCCGTGCGGGCAACAAGGGCACGGCGGTGCTGATCGTCCCCTTCACCCGCAAGCGCCAGGTCGAGAACATGCTGCGTGGCGCGCGCATCACCGCCGAACTGATGGCCGCACCGACCGCGGAGGAAATCCGCGCCAAGGATCGCGACCGCCTGATCGCCCAACTGCTCGAACCCGTCGAACTCGACGAGGACGATGCGAAGATCGCCGAGGAACTGCTCGCCAAGAAGACGCCGCAGGAACTCGCCGCCGCCCTCGTCCGCGCGCACCGCGCGTCGATGCCCGCGCCGGAGGAAATGATCGAGGCGACCCCCGAAGCCCGCCGCGCGGCGCAGCAGGAGCGTCACCGCCCCGGCTTCGAAGACACCGTCTGGTTCCGCATGAACATCGGCCGCCGCCAGAACGCCGATCCGCGATGGATCCTGCCACTGATCTGCCGCCGCGGGCACATCACCAAGAACGAGGTCGGCGCGATCCGCATCCAGCCGAACGAGACCGCGTTCCAGGTCCCCCGCGTCCTCGCCGCCAAATTCCAGGCAGCGATCGAGCGCACCGCCGGCGCGGGTGAGGACGATGTCCTGATCGAGGCATCCCCCAGCGCCCCGCGCCCGCAGGATCGCGGACCCCAACGCGGCGGCCCCAACCGCCCGAGCGGCCCGCCGCGTGGTGGGCCGTCGAAGCCGCATCGCGGACGTTCTTAGAGTCAGCGAACTGCTTCCCGCCTTTCGCGGGGCGTATTGAGCTACGCTGTTGAGGTCGACGGGCCGGGCGTTCGTGCCCGGGCGCCTAGTCGTGTAACGTCGCGGCTGGGCGGCTCGCCAGGTTGATCGTTATCGCAACGTTCAGTGCATGATCCATCGTGGCCGGCGCGCCGCCACGGGCCAGCCGATATTGGTTGAGATAGCCCACATCTGCCTTGATCGTGCGGGTGACAGGGAAGGCGACGCCGACGATGTTACGCATTCGCTCGTACCCGCGGCGCTGGCCCCAGACGGTGGAATTCAGCAGCAGAAAGCTCTCATGACTGGCAAAGATCGCCACGCCCCGCTTGCCCATTGGCAGATTGTATCTGAGCAAGGGACGGAGGCGGAAGCCGACTTCATTCCCCCGCGGATTGAAGCGTTCGTCCAGCCGCAGGCGTCCGGCGAAGCGATTGCGCGTAATCACGAGCTGCTGACGCAGCCGTTCCTCGTCCGCGCCCGTATTGCCGTTAAAGAAACCAACATGACGATACCCGAAGCCCAGTTCCACGCCCTTGGCGACCTCGTGCGAGAGGAGCGCGCCATATTCGGTCGTGTATAAGCCGCCCTGATGGTCGCTCCACCGCGCGATCTGTTCGAGCGTCAGCTTGGTGTCGCTGGCAACGGGCAGGACGACGTTGAGCTGTTCCCACGCCTGCGAGTCCTGCTGCGCCGCCGCCGCCGGGATGGCCGCGAGCAACAGCAGCAGGCTGCACAGCGCTCGACGCATTAACTGGTGACTTTCGCCCTACTCGCCCGCTTCCGCTCATGCGGATCGAGATACCGCTTCCGCAGCCGGATGTTCTTGGGCGTCACTTCGACCATCTCGTCATCGTCGATGTAGGCGATGGCCTGTTCCAGCGTCATGCGCTTGGGCGGCGTCAGGCGGATGGCGTCGTCCTTGCCGCCGCTGGCGCGGAAATTGGTGAGCTGCTTGGCCTTCATCGGGTTGACTTCGAGGTCGTCGGTCTTCGCGTTTTCGCCGATGATCATGCCTTCGTACAGCGCCTCACCGTGCCCGACGAACAGGACACCGCGGTCCTCGAGCGGGCCGAGGGCATAGCTGTTGGCCTCGCCGCTGCCGTTGGAGATCAGCACGCCGTTCTTGCGGCCTTCGATCTTGCCCTTGTGCGGCCCGTATTTCTCGAACAGCCGGTTCATGATGCCGGTGCCGCGCGTGTCGGACAGGAATTCGCCGTGATAGCCGATCATGCCGCGGCTGGGCGCGCTGAAGGTGATGCGCGTCTTGCCACCGCCTGAGGGGCGCATGTCGGTCATCTCGGCTTTGCGCAGGTTCATCTTTTCGACGACGGTGCCGCTGTGTTCGTCATCGACGTCAATGATGACGGTTTCGTACGGCTCGGTCTTGCCGCCATTCTCGTCCTCGCGGAACAGCACGCGCGGGCGGCTGATGCCCAGTTCGAAGCCTTCGCGGCGCATCGTTTCGATGAGCACGCCGAGCTGGAGTTCGCCGCGGCCGGCGACTTCGAAACTGTCCTTGTCCGCCGCCTCGGTGATCTTGATCGCGACGTTGCTCTCGGCTTCGCGTTCCAGGCGATCGCGGATCATGCGGCTGGTCACCTTGGTGCCTTCGCGGCCGGCCATCGGGCTGTCGTTGACCGCGAAGCGCATCGACAGCGTCGGCGGGTCGATCTTCTGCGCGTGGAGTGCTTCGGTCACGCTCACATCGGCGATGGTGTCGGCCACCGTCGCGACGGCGAGGCCGGCGAGGCTGATGATGTCGCCCGCGCGCGCTTCCTCAACGGGCACGCGGTCGAGGCCGCGGAAGCTCATCAGTTTCGACGCGCGGCCGGTTTCGACGATCTTACCCTCGTCGCTTAGCGCGTGGATCGGCTGGTTGAGCTTGACCACCCCCGATTGGACTCGGCCGGTGAGGATGCGGCCGAGGAAGTTGTCGCGGTCGAGCAGCGTCACCAGGAAGGTGAACGGCGCGTCCTGATCGAGGTTCGGGGCGGGGACGTGGTCGACGATCTTGCGGAACAGCGGCGTTAGATCGCCTTCGCGGATGTCGGGGTTGTCGCCGGCATAGCCGTTGCGGCCCGAGGCGAAGATCACCGGGAAGTCGAGCTGTTCGTCATTGGCGTCGAGCGTGACGAACAGGTCGAACACTTCGTCCAGCACTTCCTGCGCGCGCGCATCGTTGCGGTCGATCTTGTTGACTACGACGATGGGGCGGAGGCCGAGGGCGAGCGCCTTGCCGGTAACGAATTTGGTCTGAGGCATCGCGCCTTCGGCGGCATCGACCAGAAGGACGACGCCGTCGACCATGCTCAGGATCCGCTCGACCTCGCCGCCGAAATCCGCGTGGCCGGGCGTGTCGACGATGTTGATGCGGATGCCCTCCCAGTCGATCGACGTCGGTTTGGCGAGGATGGTGATGCCGCGCTCTTTCTCCAAATCATTGGAATCCATCGCTCTTTCTTCGACGCGCTGATTGTCGCGGAAAGTACCCGATTGGCGGAACAGCTGGTCGACGAGGGTCGTCTTGCCGTGGTCGACGTGCGCGATGATGGCGATATTGCGGAGAGACATTCTCGGGGGTCCTGCATGGCGCAAGCGTCGCGCCAGCGGCGTCAGCTACTGGGCGGGCTCGGCTGGAATGAGCGATTGTTCGGCGGCCCCATACCGAACTTGCTGCGCCGCGGCAATGCGGGCGGAGTCGGTCGCGACCCCGCCCGGATGCAGAGTTACTGGGCGCGGGGTGCTGCTGCCGACGCGTTGTCCGGCAAGCCGCCGAGTTGCGTGACCAGCTTGGTATAGGCGTCGAGATAGGCGAGGACGATCACCTGGCCGATCTCGGTATCCTGATAGCCGCCGCCCGCCGCGCCGCCGAACACGCCGCCGCCAAAGCCTCCCGCGCCGCCGCCGAAGGATATGTCGGTTTTGCGGGCGTAGCCCTGAACCAGCGCTTCCTCCTCCGTCGTGCGGGCGTTGACCACAGAGAGGGTAACGTTGGCCTCACCCTTCTTCATGTTGATGCCGCCGGCGACCGCACCCGCGATGGCGCCGAAACCGCCCATGCGCCGACCGATGCCGCCAAGCACGCCGCCAAAGCCGCCGCCGCCCGAATTCTTGTTCGACGACACGATGTCGGGCTGCAGGAAGTAATCCGCTGCCTTGACCTGACCTTTGCCGAGGTTCGAGCCGCGCTGCAGTTCGCCCTGATCGGCGAGCGCGCGCTCCATCGCGCGGCTCTGCATCGACGCGCCACGGTTGACGAGGCCGAAGCAGCCCGATTGCTGGACGAAGATCTTGAGGATCGCTTCGGGCGAACCGAGGTTTAGATCCTTCCACCACTGCTTGTCGGGCTCGACGATGGCGATCGTGCCAAGACGCTTGGCACAATGCGGGATGCGCGCTTCGGCGCGTTCCTGTTCACGGCGCGCCGAAGACGCGCCCTTGGTCGTGCCATCCTTATAGGTGCGGCCCGAGGACGACATCGTCTGAGCGCTCAGCGGTGTGGTGAGAATGGCCGCGGCCGCGGCCGCGAAAATTAGTTTACGCACAGGCGGTTCCCCCAACTCGTTGCGATCACGCAACCTTTTGCGGTTTACGCGATCCCCGGTGCGACCCTTTGCAGCACAGCTGCTAGCACGGCTGACAGAGCGTCGCTAGTGAACATACGAAAAGGGTCGGGGCAAAGATGCAGGGTCGCCAGGACAAATGAATGCGCTCGAATGGGCGGCGGCGGGATTGGGCGTCGCCAATGTGGCGCTGCTCGTCCGCCGGAGTTTGTGGAACTATCCATTCGCGCTCGCGATGGTCTCGCTGTACGCAATCGTCTTCTACCGGGCGCGGCTGTACAGCGACACGCTGCTGCAGGGCTTCTTCTTCGTCGCGAACGTCTATGGCTGGCAGCAATGGTTGGCGGGACGTCGCGATGACGGGGAGGTTGCGGTGCGCACCCTGTCCGGGCGCGCAAGGATAGGCTGGCTTGCGGCGATCCTAGCGCTTACGCTCGGATGGGGCACGCTGATGCACCGGCTGACCGATGCCGCCGCACCGTATTGGGATGCCAGCATCGCGATGGGCAGCGTGGCGGCGCAAATCTTGCTCGCCAAACGCTATGTCGACAATTGGCCGTTATGGGTCGCGGTCGATGTCGCTGCGATCGGGCTTTATGCGGTCAAGGATCTGCCTCTAACCGCCGCCTTATACGGGCTGTTTCTGATCCTCGCTTGCCTTGGCTGGCGCGAATGGGCGAGGGCGGCGCGATGATCCGCATCTGCCTGCACGGCCCCGAAAGCACGGGCAAGTCGACCCTCGCGGCGCACCTCGCCAAGCATTTCGGCGAGCCGCTGGTGCCCGAATATGGCCGGCTGTGGTGCGAGACTTTCGGTACCAGCCTGACGATGCACGATCTGGTGGCGATCGCCCACGGTCATGACGCGATGACCAAAGCGCTGGAACAATGCGCGCGGCGCTTGGTGATCGTCGATACCGATCCGCTGATGACGACCGTGTGGGCCGACATGCTGTTCGGGCGGCGGCATCCGTGGTTCGACCGCTGGGGACCGCCCGCCGACCTGTACATCATGCCGGGGCTCGATCTGCCGTGGGTCGAGGACGGCACGCGGATGTTCGGCAAGGCGGAAGATCGCGCGCGGTTCATGGAACTGAGCGAGGCGGAGCTGATCCGCCGCGGCGCGCGCTATGTGAAGGTCGAGGGGCAGGGCGACGCGCGGCTGGCCAATGCGCTCGCTGCGATCCAGCATGTCGGGCTGCCCATCTAGCCGTGCGGCAGCCCATCGGCTAGGCGCGCCGCCGACATGACACCCCTCGACAAGATCCGTAACTTCTAGATCATCGCGCACATCGACCATGGCAAGTCGACGCTGGCGGACCGGCTTATCCAGACCACCGGCGGGCTGACCGAGCGCGAGATGTCAAGCCAAGTCCTTGATAACATGGATATCGAGAAGGAGCGCGGGATCACCATCAAGGCGCAGACGGTGCGCCTGCAGTGGAAGAGCTACACGCTCAACCTGATGGATACGCCGGGGCACGTCGACTTCGCCTATGAGGTCAGCCGCAGCCTCGCCGCGTGCGAAGGCGCGCTGCTGGTGGTCGATGCCGCGCAGGGGGTCGAGGCGCAGACGCTGGCCAACGTCTACCAGTCGATCGAGCACGACCACGAAATCGTCCCCGTCATCAACAAGATCGACCTGCCCGCCGCCGAGCCGGAGATGGTGCGCAAGGAAATCGAGGACGTCATCGGCCTCGACGCGTCAAACGCGGTGATGACCAGTGCCAAATCGGGCATCGGCATCGAAGCGGTGCTCGACGCGATCGTCGAACGCATCCCGCCGCCCAAGGGCGATCTCGACGCGCCTTTGAAGGCGATGCTGGTCGACAGCTGGTACGACCCGTATCTCGGGGTCGTCATCCTCGTCCGCGTCATCGACGGCAAGATCGTCAAGGGCCAGTCGATCAAGTTCATGGCCGCGGGCACGACGCATTTGATCGACCGCGTCGGCGCGTTCACGCCGAAGATCGAAACGCTGGCCGATCTCGGCCCCGGCGAAATCGGCTTCATCACCGCGCAGATCAAAGACGTCGCGCAGGCGCGCGTCGGCGACACGATTACCGACGCCAAGAAGCCCGCCGCCGAAGCACTGCCGGGCTTCAAGGAAGTCCAGCCCGTGGTGTTCTGCGGGCTGTTCCCGGTCGATGCCGCAGATTTCGACAAACTGCGCGAGTCCATCAGCAAGCTGCGCCTCAACGACGCCAGCTTCTCTTTTGAAATGGAGAGCAGCGCGGCATTGGGCTTCGGCTTCCGCTGCGGCTTTCTCGGCTTGCTGCACCTGGAAATCATCCAGGAACGGCTGATCCGCGAGTACGACCTCGACTTGATCACGACCGCGCCGAGCGTGGTCTACAAGCTCAATCTGTCACACACCAAGAATGAAGACGCGAAGATCATCGAGCTGCACAACCCAGCCGACATGCCTGATGTGAACCGCATTCAGAGCATCGAAGAACCGTGGATCGAGGCGACGATCTACAGCCCCGACGAGTATCTCGGGCCGATCCTGAAGCTTTGCCAGGACCGGCGCGGCATCCAGAAGAACCTAACCTATGTCGGCGGCCGCGCGCAGTTGACCTACGAACTACCGCTGAACGAAGTCGTGTTCGATTTTTACGACCGGCTGAAATCGATGTCGAAGGGCTATGCCAGCTTCGATTACCACCAGATCGGCCACCGCGAGGGCGACCTCGTCAAGATGAGCATCCTCGTCAACGAAGAGCCGGTCGACGCGCTGAGCATGATCGTCCATCGCGGCACCGCGGAGACACGCGGGCGCGGCATGGTCGAACGGCTCAAGGACCTGATCCCGCGGCATCTGTTCAAGATCCCGATCCAGGCGGCGATCGGCGGCAAGGTCATCGCGCGTGAGACGATCGCCGCGATGCGCAAGGATGTGACGGCCAAATGTTATGGCGGCGACGCGACGCGTAAGAGGAAGCTGCTCGACAAGCAGAAAAAGGGTAAGGCCAAGATGCGGGAGTATGGCTCGGTGAGCATCCCGCAGGAGGCGTTCATCGCGGCCCTGCGGATGGGCGACGCCGACTAAAACCCTTGGGCGCGGTGTCGCCTTTCTTTAGCCGGACAGCAGCCGGTAACCGACGGCGGGTTCGTTGACGATGATCTGCGGCGACGCCGGATCGGTTTCCAACTTGCGGCGAAGCCCGCGAATAGCGACCCGAAGATAGTCGATCTGCGCTTCCTGCGCGGGGCCCCAGGCCGTGCGCAGCAGGTGGGCATGGGTCAGCACGCGGCCCGGATGCTTGGCCAGTTCGGCAAGCACGGCATATTCCTTGGGCGCGAGATGGACGGGCTCGCCGCCACGCGAGACGGTGCGGTGGAACAGGTCGATCCGCACTGGCCCGATCTCGAGCGGGCGTTGATCGGCCTCGGGGTTCAGATCGAGCAGATTGGCGAGATAGCGGTCGACCTTGGCCGTGTCGGACGCGGCCTGTGACAGCAGGGTCTTATCGCCGGCGCCTTCGCGGCGCAGCGCGGCAACGGTGTCGGCAATCGTGCGGATCGGCGGGGCGAGGTCGAGTCCGATCGAGGAGAGCAAGGTCGAACGGACCTGATCGCGCTCGCGGCTGCGGACAAATTCGCCGGCTTCATTCTCGAGCCGGCTGCGTTCGAGGGCCAAAGCGAGCTGATCGAGCAGATTGTCGAGCAGCGCGATTTGATCGTTGCGCACGGGCGGCGTGCCATCGTCGCGGGCAAGCCCGGCGGCGGCGATAATCTGCTGCCCCGACCGGACGGGATGGAATTGCCATTCGGTCGGCACGGCGCGATCGACGCCACGCCCGGCGCGGTCGCCGCTGTCCAGCACGAGTGCGGCCACGGCCAGATCTCCCGGGGTCAGTGCAATCTGCGCAGATGTGGCCGCAAGCGTCGCAGGTGTGCCGCCGCCGTTCACCAGCACCGCATTGCAGGCGAACACGTTACCGAGTTGTCGTGTCGCGACCTCGGCGATCTGGCTTTCGGAGGTGCAGCCGAGGAGCTCCCGGGCAAAGCCGGCGATGGTCGCATTCCGCGCCGCATGCCCTTCGGCCAGTCGCGCTTGCGCGCGCACCGAGGCGGCGAGCTGGCTGACCACGAGCGCGACCGCAAACAGCACGAGGATCGTGACGAGATCGTTCGGATCGTCGACGTGGAATGTCATGCGCGGCGCGGTGAAGAAAAAGTTGTAGGCGAGCGCCGAGGCAAAAGCGGCGAACAGCGCGGGCCCGCGCCCGCCAAGCACTGCCGCGCCGAGCACGGCGGGGAGAAACAACAGGTCGATGGCCGAGGTGCCGCCGGTCGGCTCGAGCGCCAGGCCAAGCAAGGCCGAGCCGGCGACCATGGCTCCGGCCGCCACATACCCAAGCGCCGGCGCAGTGTCCCGGTCCGCTGTTAATGAACGTATCATCCGGTTGGATTTGGGCCGTTCGTGCCGTCGCGTCGAGAGGCGGAGGCCGCGTTTATCCGGGAATCTTAATGGGTGGAAACACCGTCCACATGGAATCTTTATGCGGTTCGCCCGCACATCGCGACGATGACGGACACGCACAAATCATCATTCTCTGCGCTAACCCTGGGCGCCGTCGGCGTGGTGTTTGGCGATATCGGCACCAGTCCGCTCTACGCGCTCCAGGCCACGCTGGACCCGCGCTACCATCTCGGCATCAACATGACCGACCTTTACGGCATTATCAGCCTGATCTTCTGGTCGTTCGTGTTCGTCGTGACGATCAAATATGTCTTCATCGTCATGCGTTGCGACAATCATGGCGAAGGTGGCAGTCTGGCGCTTTATGCGCTGATCAACCGTAAGCTCGGTGCGGCTGCGCCAAAACAATGGCTCCTGATCGGCGCGCTGTTCGCCACCGCGCTCTTTTATGCCGATGCGATGCTGACGCCGGCAATTTCCGTGATCTCAGCAGTCGAAGGTCTCGGCGTCGTCAGCACCGCCTTCACGCCGTATATCGTCTGGATCGCGCTTGCTATTCTGACCGGCCTGTTCGCGATCCAGCGGCATGGCACCGAGCGCGTCGGGCGCTTCTTCGGGCCGATCATGCTGGTCTATTTTGCCGCCATCGCGGCGATGGGCGTCTATCACATCGCCAGCTATCCGGGCGTGATCGAGGCGCTGAACCCGGTCTATGTCTGGCGCTTCTTCGCGGCGCATCCATTCTATTCGTTCCTGTCGCTGGGTGCGATCATCTATGCCGTGACCGGCACCGAAGCGCTTTATGCCGATATGGGGCATTTCGGACGCAAGCCGATTACTGCCGCGTGGCTGATCTTCGTCGTGCCCGCGCTGCTGCTGAATTACATGGGGCAGGCGGCGATGCTGATTCGCCACCCGGACTATGTCGACAATCCGTTTTTTCACATGGTCCCGCCCGCGCTGACCATCCCGCTGCTGATCATCGCCACGCTGGCGACGATCATCGCGTCCCAGGCCGTGATTTCCGGCGCCTTTTCAGTGACGCAACAGGCAATCCAGCTCGGCTTTTTGCCGCGCATGCGTATTCTGCACACGTCATTCCGCGCCAAGGGGCAGATCTTCATCCCGGCGGTCAACTGGGCGCTGGCGGCGATGGTCGCGCTGCTCGTCATTGGCTTTCAGCACTCGGCGGCAATGCTGCCGGCTTACGGGCTCGCCGTGGTCGGGACGATGCTGATCACCACGCTGATGCAATATGTCGTCATCTTCCGCATTTGGCAGGCGCCCCTGTGGCGCGCGGGCGTCGGCTTCGTCGTATTCGTCACTATCGATCTGGTCTTCCTCGCGTCCGGGTCTGCCAAGCTGTTCGAGGGCGCTTGGTTCCCGATCGCGGTGGGCCTGGCGATCTTCACGTTGCTGACGACCTGGGCGACGGGCCGCCGCGTGATGCGCGAGCGGCTGGAAGAAAGCGCGATGCCGCTCAATGTCCTGATCAAATCGGCGGGGTCGTCGATGCACCGGGTCAAGGGCACGTCGGTGTTTCTATCGGCCTCGCCCAACAGCGTACCGACCGCGCTGCTGCATAACATGAAGCACAACCAGGTGCTGCATCAGCGGGTCATGTTCCTGACGATCCAAGTCGAGGACGTGCCGCACGTGGCACCGGAGAATCGCGCGGAAGTGACGGCGCTGGGTGACGGATTCTACCGCGTCGTGCTGCACTACGGTTTTGTCGAGGAGGTCGACGTGCCGCGCGATCTGCAGAGCGTGACGACATGCGGCGAGCCGATCCATATGATGAGCACCAGCTTCTTCCTCGGCCGCCAGAAATTGATCGCAGCGCGCGAGGTGCCGGGGATGGCGCTGTGGCGCGAGCGGCTGTTCGCGTGGCTGATGACCAGTTCTGAAAGTGCGATGGAATATTTCAAACTGCCGTCAAATCGTGTGGTCGAGCTGGGCAGTCAGGTGCGTATCTGACCCGCGGAGATGGTCGCCGGCGCACACAGGTTTTGCGTGCGCGCGCATCGGCGGCTAGTCGCGACGCATGGGGACGCCGCTGCACCGCCGAATCCGGAACAAGCTGTTCGGACGCGCGCCGCGCATGGCGGTGCCGCTCGAGGAAATGCCCGCAGGGACGATCGGGCGGCATACCTATGGCGGCGGCGTCACGGTGCATCACTTCACCGTCAATGGCGGGCTAAAGGTCGGCGCGTACTGCTCGTTCGCGGCAGAGGTGGAGATTTTGCTCGGCGGCAATCACCGGCACGATTGGGTGACGACCTATCCCTTCCCGAACCGCGACGCCCGCTTCGCGCATCTGCCGCCCTCGGCCGCGACGCGCGGCGACATCGTCATCGGCAATGACGTATGGGTGGGGCGCGGGGCGACGATCCTGTCCGGCGTCAAGATTGGCGACGGCGCGGTGATCGCGGCGCGCGCGGTGGTGAGCCGCGATGTCGAGCCGTATGCGATCGTCGGCGGCAATCCGGCGAAGTTCATCCGGCATCGCTTTCCGGCGGAGCAGATCGCGACGTTGCAACGAATTGCGTGGTGGGACTGGCCCGAGGATCGCGTTGACCGCGCGGTGCCGATGCTGCTGCAGGACGACATCGACGCGTTTATCCGCGCGGTGGATGCGGGCGAGCTTTAGAACCCGAATTCCGACCGGTAGCGCTCGAAGCATCGCTCGGCGCATACCATGCGGGCGAGTGCGCCTTCGGCGATCCAGCGCGCGCGGCTTGGGTCTTCGGTGACGAGTGGGCGCAGGACTAGGTCGTTCCAGTCCTTGCTGTGCTTGACGTCGATATGGGCGTGGAGCGCGAAATAGCGGCGTTCGCGTTCGGAGAGGCCGAGGCGTTTGAGACCCTTGGCGACATGCGCCGAGCGCCACGGCGCGGTGAGTTCGGTGATGCCGAGGACGCCGACCGAATGCCACGCGTAGCGGCGGCTCATCGCCATGCCGGTAAAGGTGTTGGCGAGGGCCAGGCTTTCCCAGACCGTGCCATCGATGCTGGGCTTGACGCCCAGCGTTTCGGCGAGCGTGTGAAGCATCGGGCCGTGCATCCCGGCAAGCTGGCCGCGGCCCATTTCGTCCCAGTAATTGTTGGCCATTTCCAGCTTGGGGACGGCGGGCATCTTGATTTGGGTGAGCGCGACGTGATCGTCGAAGCCGGCCTCGCCTGCGGCCTCCTGCGTGAAGAACCACAATAGCTGTTCCCGGGTCGCGGCTTCGGCGATCCATGGGAACAGCGGGTCGTTCTGTCCCGGGCCGCTGGTGTTGAGCTCCTCGAACCAGGCGACGAATTGCTCCGGGTCGGTCGGCGCATCGCTGGCGCGGGCGGCGACATCAGCGCAGAGTTCCTGCAGGAAGGCGCCTTCGAGGCGGAGCATCTTCGCGTCTCGGTCGATTTGCGCGGCCCAATCGTCGCGCGGCGTGGCGGGGGTCAGGCGCTGGCGGTTCCAATGCGCCAGCGATCGCTGAAACGGCGCATTGAAGAATTGCGAGCGGCGCTGCTCGCCCAGGTCGATAAACCGGGTCGCCATTGGATGATCCTGTCTGTGAAAATGTCGTTATGTTCGGTTCATCAAACGGTTGGCACCCATGGCCGGTTCCGAATTGATCCCGATCAACTAGACCGGAACGGCAGGCGGAACAGCGAGTTAGGGGGCCATGAGCAGGCGTGGCAACAGGCGGAGGAATTGGGCGACGCTGGTCGTGCTGACACTAGTGTTGATCGGCGCGCTGGCCGTCGTGGTGCTCGAATTTGCCGACCCGGCGACGAAGGCGCGGCTTTATGGCTGGACCGGATATACCGCGCCGCTGGACCAGCGAGCGCCGCCATCGGGCTGATGCCGTAGCGATCGGACGACAAGCGCGAGCGCGGTGATCATCATCACCGCGCCGGTCATCGCATAGGCGGGGATGCTGGTCGCATAAGCGAGCAAGGACAGCGCCGAGGCCGTGATGACGAGGCTCGCGGTCAGCCAGCCGCGCCAGCTGCGCAAGGTAAGTGCCGCGGCGAGCGCAAGGACATCCGCCAGGAAGAAATAGCGCTCGTGCATGCGCGGCAGGAACATCGGCAGCGCGATTGAAGCGGCGAGGGTGTAGGTCAGCCAGTCCGAACCTTGCGGACGGCGGACCCGTGCCATGACGACGAGCCCCAGCGCGGCCGCACCTGCGAGAGCGACTCCGACAAAGCTGGCGGCAGGGCTCGTTGCCGGCAGTAGCATCCACAAATTGGGGGCATTGAGCGACATCGCCTTAAGTTCGCTAGTCTGGCGCAGATAGATTGTCAGGAGATCGGCGAGCGGCCAACCGGCAAGAGCGGCGGGGAGCAAGGCGGCGAGATAGACGGCGGGGCCAGCGAAGCTGTCGCGCCAGCGGACGCGGTCGGCCAGCATCACCGCGGCCACGAACGGCAGGATGAAGATCGCCTGCAGCTTGAAGGCGAGCGCGATGCCGGTCCAGCCAAACATCACGCGGTGGCGGCGCTCGACCGCGGCGGTCACCGCCATCAGCGCGGCGGCGCTCCAGAGTGCGTCGCACTGGCCGAGCACGGCCGCGTTTATGACGACGCCGGGGACCAGCAAGACCAGCGCCGCGGCGCGCGCGGGTTGCGGCGCGTCAAGCGCGCGGAGCAGACGATACATCGCAGCGCCCAGCGCGGCGGTGCCGGCCAGCGACAACAGCTTGATGGCATCGACCGGCGCGATCCAGTGTCCCGAGGGAGTCACGGCCGCGAGCAGATATAGATAAAGCGGGTTGTAGTTGGAAAACGGCGTGGCGAACGCGGCGATGGGGCCGGTTTCGACGATATGGCGCCACCAGGGAACGAGGTAAGCGCCGAGGTCCTCGCCGATCAGCGGCCATAGTGCGAAGTGCATCGCACCGGCGATGACGAGCGTGACGGGCAGGCGGGGCAGCGCGGCAGGCATCGACGCGGCATAGCGGTTGCGCCGTCACGATCCGGTTAACCCCGGCCGTTCCGATTGACTCCGCAGCCGCGTCGATTTAAGGGCGCCCTCGCTTGCGTATCACTACGCAGGCAATTGAACATTGCCGATGCAAGGGGCCGGTGGCCGTATGGCCGCCCGGCCTTTCGTGTTTTCGGGCATCGGTAAAGTAACCATTCGAAAGGTGAAGGCTTCAAATGCCGACGATTAATCAGTTGGTCCGCAAGGGCCGCGAACCGCAGAAGGCCAAGTCAAAGGTTCCTGCGATGGAGCAGAACCCGCAGAAGCGTGGCGTTTGCACCCGTGTTTATACGACGACCCCGAAGAAGCCGAACTCGGCGCTGCGCAAGGTCGCCAAGATCCGCCTGACCAACCAGCGCGAGGTCATTTCGTACATCCCCGGTGAGGGGCACAACCTGCAGGAGCACTCGGTGGTGCTGATCCGTGGCGGCCGCGTGCGCGACTTGCCTGGCGTCCGCTATCACGTGCTGCGCGGCGTGCTCGACACCCAGGGCGTGAAGAACCGCAAGCAATCGCGTTCGAAGTACGGCGCCAAGCGTCCCAAATAAGCAGCCAAAGTAAGCGCCGGACGTGTTCCGGGTTCGCTGAAGTTTTAGAAGGAAATTCAAGATGGCTCGTCGTCGTCGTCCCGAAAAGCGGGAAATCCTGCCGGACCCCAAGTTCGGTGATATCGTCCTGTCGAAGTTCATGAACAGCGTCATGCTGGACGGCAAGAAAGCCGTCGCCGAAGGCATCGTCTATGGTGCCATGGAAACCATCGAGCAGCGGGCCAAGCGCGAGCCCGTTGGCGTGTTCCATGACGCGCTGAACAATGTGAAGCCGGGCATCGAAGTCCGCAGCCGCCGCGTCGGTGGTGCGACCTATCAGGTGCCGGTGGAAGTGCGTGCGGAGCGTTCGCAGGCGCTGGCGATCCGCTGGCTGATCGCCGCGGCGCGCAACCGCAGCGAGAACACCATGGCGGCGCGTCTTTCGGGCGAGCTGATGGATGCCGCGAACAACCGCGGCAACGCCGTCAAGAAGCGCGAAGACACGCACCGTATGGCCGAAGCCAACCGCGCCTTCAGCCATTACCGCTGGTAGCCTTCAAAACCGGCGCATTTGTAACTATATCGTGGGGAGCCGGGAAACCTGCTCCCCACATTGCCAAGGAACCCTGACATGGCCCGCAGCCATCCGCTCGAACGTTATCGCAATATCGGCATCATGGCGCACATCGACGCCGGCAAGACGACGACGACCGAGCGCATCCTCTATTACACCGGCAAGTCCTACAAGATCGGCGAAGTGCACGAAGGCACCGCGACGATGGACTGGATGGAGCAGGAGCAG
>DATJIN010000015.1:0-30121 GCA_035493275.1 Sphingomonas sp.
AGGGCGAGCACAGCGGCACGCGCTATGCATCGGGCATGGTCATTCCGTTGCGTTTGGCCGAGGCCGACCCGGTGAGCGGCTCGCTCCGGTTCGAGTTACCCGAGGGTGGATCGGCGTCGCGGCGCCCTGTCCGCGATGGCCGGCGACCGATGATCGGCAAGCGCGGACGGCCGCCCGGAATCCGTCATAAAGGCGGCAAGAAGCGAAAATGACATTGGCGTTACAATTCGCTTCACAAATCTGAAATAAAAGCGCAGCTTCTCCACATCGCTTTGAGGGAGGTTGTCGTGAGAACATTCGTTTTGACCGTCCTTGCCGCAGTGCCACTGGCCTGTGGATTTTCGGCGGCACAGGCCCAACAGCCTGTGGATAACTATGAGACGGTCGCCCTCTCGACCGGCGACTATAGTCGCGCGATCCCTGCGCTCGAGGCGCGTTTGCGCGCCGATCCGACCAATGAGTCGCTGCTGCTCAACCTTGCCATGGCGTATCGCAAGAGTGGCGAAGCGGCCAAAGCGGACCTGCTCTACAAGCGCGTTCTGTTCCAGGAAGACGTGGTGCTGAACGGGGCCGGTGGCGTGCAGGCCTGGTCACACGACCTCGCCAAGGCCGGGATGGCGCTCAATCGCCCGCGCTAAGCGCGCGCGAACGTCAATCCCGCATGCTGTTCGAGCCGATCGATGATCGACCGGCCGAATAACGCGCCCGGCGTCCAAACGCCGCCCGCACTCTCCGTTTCGGCGAGAAGCAGCGCGCTTTCCGCAATCATCTTCGACGTCGAACCATAGCCCGGGTCGCGATCTCCGGTAACAACGGCTTTCTGCCCGCCCTCGGCAGTGAACAATATATCGTAGAACCCGGTATCGCGCTGTTCCTTTGAGGGTCCTTCGCCCGGTTGGGGCGCCTTGTCGTCGGCCAGCGGATTCATCTTGCCGATTGCTTCGGCCATGGCCTTGCCAGCCTCTCCGACGCTGGTGAAGATCATCTCGTCATAGCGGAAGTCGGTGCCGTAGCGGTGACCGAGCAGCGCGTTGGTGCGGTGAACATTTTTCGTGTTGATCGGCGCCATGATGAACGGCGCCGCCCACATGCCCGTTTCGCTGTCATATTCGGGAATGAGGCCGAGCGGTTGCGACGGGCCTTCGAAGCCCGGCGTCAGCGCAAACGGGTTTTTGAGCAGGCCGATGTCCGACGGGTGCTTCGCCGCGGCGGCCATCGTCGCCTTGAGGCTGGCAAGCGTGCCGCCCGACATGCCGCCCTTCATCTGACGCACCCGGCCCTTGATGCGTGCGGCGGGCTTACCCGTCTCGGCGATCACCGCATCCTGCAGGAACCACACGCCGAGATCGAAGGGGATCGAGTCGAAGCCGCAGGAAAAGACGATACGCGCGCCGCTCGCCTGCGCGGCGGCATGATGCTCGTCGATCTTGTGGCGCATCCAGGCGGGCTCGCCGCACAGGTCGACATAGCCGATCCCCGCCGCGACGCAGGCGGCAACGAGTTCGTTGCCGTAAAGCTGGTAGGGGCCGACGGTGGTCAAGACGACCTTGGTCCGCGCGCACATTGCCGCGAGGGAGGCCTCGTCGGAGGCATCGGCGACGATCAACGGCGTGTCTTGAGGTGCGCCGATCAGGTCGCGCACGTCGGCGAGCTTATCGGCGCTGCGTCCGGCCATCGCCCAGCGTGCCCCGCGCGCATGGTCCTTGAGATATTCGGCGACAAGGCGGCCGGTAAAGCCGGTTGCGCCATAGACGACGACGTCAAATTCCTTGCTCATCGGCGATCCTCTCAAAGCTTTGGCAGCGTGACCCCGCGTTGCCCCATATATTTGCCGGCGCGGTCGGCGTAGCTCGTCTCGCACGGCTCGTTGCCTTGCAGGAACAGGAACTGGCACGCGCCCTCATTGGCGTAGATTTTCGCGGGCAGCGGCGTGGTGTTGGAGAACTCTAGCGTGACATGCCCCTCCCATTCGGGCTCGAGCGGGGTCACGTTCACGATGATGCCGCAGCGCGCATAGGTCGACTTGCCGAGGCAGATGACCAGCACGTCGCGCGGCACGCGGAAATATTCGACCGTGCGGGCGAGCGCGAAACTGTTCGGCGGGATGATGCAGCAATCGGTCTTGCGATCGACAAAGCTGTTGGCGGCGAAATCCTTGGGATCGACGATCGCCGAGTCGACATTGGTGAAGATCTTGAATTCATCCGAGACGCGCGCGTCATAGCCGTAGGACGACAGGCCGTAGCTGATGCAGCCGTCGCGCTTCTGGCTTTCGACGAACGGCTCGATCATGCCCGATTCAAGAGCTTGTTTGCGAATCCAGCGGTCGGAAAGGATGGTCATCGCGCTTGAGTAGCGCAGCGCGCTAATCGAGCAACTGTTCGTAAAATCCGGCGAAGCGGCTGTCGCGGCTGACCAAATGGATTTCGCCGATCCAGAAGCGGTCGGTGCCGTTCTGATGCGGATCGCGCAGGCGGGTGTCGTTGGCCGCGTTGATGCGGAACCAGTCTTTTTCGCCCGGCAAATGCGCGTGGGGAAATTCATCGATGACATGGCCGGCGATGACCCCGCCAAAGGTCCAGTTGCGCGCCTCGGCCCAATCCGTTGCGAACTGATAGAGCTGCACGCCAGTGGCATCGGGATCAGCGCGATAGGCGTCGCGTAGGGCGTCGAAGCCTTTGGCCAGATCGTCGACCAGCCGATGCTTTTCAGGATCGTTGCCGACGACATAACTGCGCCCGACATCGGCTTCCCAATCACCGATCACCGGGCCAAGATCGAGATAGACCAGATCGTCATCGGCGATGGTCAGCACCGGCGGATTGTCGCGCGCGGTGCATTTGGCGTTGGCCCCCGTGCGGCAGATGCGTTTGTGCCAGTGTTTTTCGATGCCGAACTCGGCGAGCGCGAGCGCCTTGATGTCCTGCTCGACCTCGCGTTCGGTGCGGCCGGGCTGAATGAACTGGTGCGCTTCGATCGCCGCGAGCAAGTCCATCGCGCGCGCCTCCGCCCGGTGCAATTCGGCCAGGCGCGCGGCGCGGGTCAACCGATGCCGAGATCGGCAGGGCCGAACGCATGGGGCAGGAGAGTCGAAAGGTGATGCTGTTCGACCGCGTCGCTGCCGCCCGCAAGACAGTGGATGAGGATGTCACGCTTGCCGAGCTGCGCCGCTTCGTTGATCAACTGGCGGCAGCGGCCGCAGGGACGGCAGGGCTCGGGCCCATTGCCGCCGACCACGGCGATTTCGACGACCTCGGCCAGCCGGCCGTCATTGGCTGCCTTGGCCAGGGCGACCGTCTCCGCGCACAGGGACAGGCCGTAGCTGGCATTTTCGACATTCGCGCCGGTGATCACGCTGCCGTCGGTCATCATCAGCGCTGCGCCAACGTGAAAATTGGAATAGGGAGCGTAGGCGTTCTTCGCGGCAGTTCGCGCAGCCTGATAGAGTTTCTCGGTCATCTCAACCGCGGATATGCAGCACGCAGATCAACGTGAACAGCCGCCGCGCCGTGTCGAAATCGACGTCAATCTTGCCCGCCAGCCGTTCTTTGAGCAGTTTCGACGCGTCGTCGTGGATCGCGCGGCGGGCCATGTCGATGGTCTCGATTGACTGCGGCGAGGCCGTCTTCACGGCCTGAAAATAGCTATCGCAGATCGCGAAATACTCGCGGATCGGACGCTGAAAACGGCCCAGCGCGAGCGCGATGGTTTCGAGGTGTTGGTCGTCCTCGCTGGCGATGTGCCAGCACAGGCGGCCGTCGGTCACCGCCAGCTTGAGCTTGTACGGCCCGGCATAGCCTTGCGGATAAACATGGCAGGGGGCGAAGTGATTGCCTTCGAGCAAATCGAATATCGCCACGCGGCGCTCTTGTTCGATGTCGGCGCTACGCCAGACGATCGATTGCTGATCCAGCTCGATGGCAATGAGGCGGGGATCGGGCGTCACTCTTTGACGCGCACCGTGACATTGGCGCTCCAACCCGCGACGAGTGGCCGATCGGGCTTTTCGTCGAGCACGAGGCGGACGGGCACGCGCTGCGTGACCTTGACCCAATTGCCCGTCGCATTCTGCGCCGGAAGCAGCGAGAATTGCGAGCCGGTCCCCGCGCCGATACTCGTCACATGTGCAGCGAATTTGCGGCCGGGTACCGCATCGATTTCCACTTCGGCGGATTGCCCCGGCCGGATTTTCGCCAGCTGGGTCTCCTTGAAATTTGCCTCGATCCAATAGCCGCGGTCGGCAACGATCGAAATGATCGGCAGTTGCTGCGGCGCCAGATTGCCGGGCTCGAGCCGGTCGGTCTGCGTGATCCGGCCCGCCATTGGCGCACGGACTTCGGTGCGGGCAAGATCCAGGCGCGCGCGTTCCAGCTGCGCGCGCGCGGCGGCGACGGCGGGCGGTTCGCTGCCACCGCCGGTGCCAAGCATCGCATTGGCGGCCTGCGCCTGCGCACGTGCCGCCATGATGTTCGCGCCCGAAGCTGCCTCATCCTCGCGCGCCTTGATAAAGGCTGCCTGCGCCGCATCGTACGCCGCCCGCGTCGTGAACCCCCGCTTGAGCAGTGAGGCTTGGCGGCTCAGGTTCTCGCGGGCCAGATCGGTGGCGGCATGATTGGCGGCAACATCGGCTTGTTTCGAGCCGACATCGGCCCCGCGGGCGAGGGCCTGACCTTGCAGCTGGGCGTAATTGACGCGCGCGGTCGCAAGTGCTGCTTCGGCCTGCAGCACCGCAATGCGGAACGGCGCAGGATCGATCGTGAAGAGCAGCTGACCTGCTTTCACGACGTCATTTTCCTTGACGCGGACGTCGACGATCCGTCCGGTGACTTCCGGCGCGACACTGGAGACAGGCGCGTCGACGAGTGCGTTGTCGGTGCTGACGGTATGTCCGGAGGTCAGCCAGAAGAACAAGCCGATCGCGATGATCAGCAGCGGCACACCGAACATCAGCGGCAGGCGCCACCAGGGGCGGCGGGGCGCGCTGACCGCGATGGCGGTGTCCGTATCGATGGCAGTTGCGTCGTTCACGTCTGAAACCACTTGGTCATTTTTGTGCAACGCATCAACCCGCGTTTGGGGGCTGTGGATAACGGGTACAGCATGATTCAACGGATGGTCGCCGAACGCCGATGGGCGCATGGCAGCGGGATGGCCGAACCGATCCGACTCGTAACTTCTCCCGCTGATGCCCCCGTCCAAGCCCTGCCGCACAATGTCGAGGCGGAGGCGGCGCTGCTCGGCGCGTTGATGATCGACAACCGCATCGCCGAGGATGTGCAGGGCAAATTGACGGCCGACCACTTTTACGAGCCGGTCCATGGGCGGATTTACGACGCCATTTTGCGGACGCTCGATCGCAACATGGTCGCCAATCCGGTGACTTTGCGCCCGCTGTTCGAGGCCGACGAGACGCTGAAGGGGTTGGGCGGGCCGGCCTATCTCGCCCAGCTGACCGGCAATTCGGCGGCCCTGATCGGCGCGCGCGATTTCGCCAACCAGGTCTACGATCTCGCCATGCTGCGCGCGCTCGTTGGCGTCGGGCGGACGATGGTCGAGCGGGCGATGGACACGTCGGAAGAGGTCGATCCGCGCGGGCAGATCGAAGTGGCCGAAGTCGAGCTCTATCGCGTCGCCGAGGATGGCAGCAGCGAAGGTTCTGTCAAAAGCTTTGCCCAGGCGACCAAGGCGGCGGTCGAGATGGCCGAAAAGGCGCTCAACGCCGGTGGCGGGCTATCGGGCGTTACGACGGGGCTGAACAGCGTCAATGCCAAGATCGGCGGGTTGCATCATTCCGACTTGCTGATCCTCGCCGGACGGCCCGGCATGGGCAAGACCTCGCTCGCCACCAACATCGCGTTCAACGCCGCGCGGCGCTGGGTGCGCGATGTCGAGGAAGACGGGATCGAGCCCGAGCGCTCGGTCGGCGCCAAGGTGGCGTTCTTCAGCCTCGAAATGTCTGCCGATCAGCTGGCAACCCGCATTCTGGCGGAGCAATCGGGAATCAGCTCCGAAGACTTGCGAATGGGCAAGATCGGCCAGTCCGATTTCCGCAATCTTGCGCGGGCGGCGGCGGACCTCGAAACCTTGCCGTTGTTCATCGACGACACCGCCGGCCTGACGATCGCCGCTCTGCGTACCCGCGCGCGGCGGCTCAAGCGGCGCCACGGCATCGGCCTGATCATCGTTGATTATCTGCAATTGCTGCAAGGTTCCGGGCGCAACGCCGGTGACAACCGCGTGCAGGAGATTTCTGAAATCTCTCGCGGTCTCAAGACCTTGGCGAAGGAACTTAACGTGCCCGTAATGGCGCTGTCGCAGCTCAGCCGCGCGGTGGAACAGCGCGAAGACAAACGCCCCCAATTGAGCGATCTGCGTGAATCGGGCTCGATCGAGCAGGACGCCGACATCGTCCTGTTCGTTTACCGCGAGGAATATTATGTCGCCGCGCGCGAGCCCAAAGCGGCCGGCCAAAGCGACGACGTGAAGGTTTTCGAGGATCACGCCAAATGGGCGGCGGAAATGGAACGCGTGTTCGGGAAGTGCGAGCTGATCGTTTCCAAACAGCGCCACGGTGCGACCGGCAAGGTCAACCTTGCCTTCGAGGCGAAGATTACCAAATTCAGCGACCTGGCTGAGGATCAATATTACCCCGACCGGGGCAATTAGAAAACCGGGTCGTCCGGCTGCGGCCCGGTGTGAATGCCGCACTCGGTCTTGTCCCAGCCGCGCCAGCGCCCCGCGCGCGGGTCTTCGCCGGGGAGCACTTTCGACGTGCATGGCGCGCAACCGACCGAGGGATAGCCTTGGGTTTCGAGCGGATGACGCGGCAGTTTGTGCTCCTCGAAATAGCTATCGAGCCGCGCCTTGTCCCAATCGGCCAAGGGGTTGAGCTTCAATCGGCCCTCGTCTTCCTCGAAACACGGCAGCGCGTCGCGGGTGTTGCCCTGGAACGACTTCCGCCCGGAAATCCACGCGTCGAACGGCGCCAGCGCGCGGCGCAGCGGCTCGACCTTGCGCAGGTCGCAGCAACCATCCGGGTCGTACGACCAGCGCAGCGAGGTCTGGTCCTTGAGCGCGAGGCGGTATGGATCGGGACGAAACACACGCAGGTCGACGAAGCCGAGGCGCTCGGACAACTCGTCACGATAGGCCAGCGTCTCGCCAAAGATCTTTTGCGTGTTGATGAAGATCAGCGGCACCGTCTTGTCGATCTGCGCGACGAGGTGAAGCAGCACGGCGCTTTCCGAACCGAACGAGCTGACCAGCGCAATATCGCTCCATGGCGGATCGGCGAACAGTCCGCGCAGCATCTCCACGGTGCCCACGCCTGCCCACTTAGCCTCGAGCGCGGCGGCATCGGCTGCGGTGAAGGCGGGCGTGGTGTCGATCGTGTCGGCCTTCCGCAAGGCTTCACCCATGACGCAGCTTCCAGATCGGCACGATACCGTCCGCCGCCGCCTGATAGGCATGAGGGAAGGGGTGTGAGGCGGTCTCGTCGAGCGGTTTTTCGGGTGCGAAACTGTCGAAGCCGCAGCGCTTCATGAAAGCGAGTTGATCGACCAGCACGTCGCCCTGCGCGCGCAGTTCGCCGGTGTAGCCGGCTTCCCGGAGAATGCGCGCCGAGGAATAGCCGCGGCCATCCTTGAAGCCGGGAAACGCTACCTCGATCGTCTCGAGCTTGCCGAGGTGCGGGATCAGCGCGCGGGCGTCGTCGCCCGCCTCGAGGCGCACCGCGGTCGCATCAGTCTGTCCGGCGAGAAAGGCGTCCAGGGTCACGGCGGGCTGCTCAGCCATAGATCGCTTCCTTAAAGGGTTCGAAGCCAAGGCGGCGAAAGGTGTCGAGAAAACGTTCGCCTTCTTCGCGCGATTGCAGATACTTATCGGTCACTCGTTCCACTGCATCGACAATGCCGTCCTCGTCGAAACCGGGGCCGGTGATCTTGCCAAGACTGACGTCCTCCGCGCCCGAACCGCCGAGGAGCAGCTGGTAATTCTCCACGCCCTTCTTATCGACGCCGAGGATACCGATGTGCCCGGCATGATGATGGCCGCAAGCATTGATGCAGCCGCTGATCTTCATCTTGAGCTCACCGATTTCGAGCTCCTTGGGAGCAAGGCGCACAGCGATCTTTTGCGCGACGGGAATCGAGCGCGCGTTAGCGAGACTGCAATAATCGAGGCCGGGACAGGCGATGATGTCTGACGCCAGGTCGAGATTGGCGCTGGCGAGTTCTGCCGCGTCTAGCGCCTGCCATAGCGCATAGAGATCGGATTTGCGGACGTGCGGCAGGGTGATGTTCTGCGCATGGGTGACGCGCAGCTCGTCGAAGCTGTAACGCTCAGCAAGGTCGGCCATCACATCGATCTGGTCGGCGGAAGCATCGCCGGGGATGCCGCCGACCGGCTTCAGGCTGATATTGGCGATGGCATATCCCGGCTGTTTGTGCGGCTTGACGTTGGCCTGCACCCACAGCCGGAAATCCGGGTCTGACGTATCGACATCGTCGGGCGCTGCCTCGAAGGCGGGCGCCCCGAACATCGCGGTGATGCGCGCCAGTTCGGCGGCAGGCGGATCGATGCCCAGCGCCTTCACATGGACAAACTCTTCCTCGACTTGGCGGCGATACTCGTCGGCGCCGAGCTCGTGGACGAGGATCTTGATCCGCGCCTTGTAGATGTTGTCGCGGCGGCCGTAGCGATTGTACACGCGCAGGCACGCTTCGACGTACGAAATCAAATCGTCCGCGCCGACGAAATCACGAATTTCGGGCGCGATCATCGGCGTCCGGCCCATCCCGCCGCCGACAAAGACTTTGGCGCCCAATTCGCCGCCACGCTCGACCAGCTGGATGCCGATATCGTGCAGCCGCATTGCTGCGCGATCCTCGTCGCTGGCGATGACCGCAATCTTGAACTTGCGGGGGAGGGCCGAGAATTCCGGGTGGAAGCTCGACCACTGCCGCAGCAGTTCGGCCCAAGGCCGCGGATCGGCGACCTCGTCCGCTGCAGCACCGGCATATTGATCCGACGAGATGTTGCGGATGCAGTTCCCGCTGGTTTGGATCGCGTGCATTTCAACCGTCGCCAGATCGGCGAGGATCGCAGGCGAGTCCTCCAGCTTGATCCAGTTGTACTGAATGTTCTGACGCGTGGTGAAATGGCCGTAGCCACGATCGTATTTGCGCGCGATGTGACCCAGCATCCGCATTTGGCGGCTGTCGAGCGTGCCATAGGGTACGGCGACGCGCAGCATATAGGCGTGCAACTGGAGGTAGAGACCGTTCATCAGCCGCAGTGGTTTGAACTGGTCCTCGCTCAGTTCACCGGCGATGCGGCGGCGCACCTGGTCGGCATATTCGGCGACGCGCGCATCGACCATCGCCTGGTCATATTCGTCGTACTTGTACATCAGATCACCCAATCGCCGGCCGCAGGATCGGCGGGTTTCAGCGTGAGGTCAGGGCGCACCGTCGGACCCAGAGCACGGACGCGGTCCTTGATATGCGCCGGACGCGGACCTTCGGGGGTGGCAATGGCATCGACGGCGTAGGACGCGTTGACGCGCCGGGCGCCCTCTTCAGCGGCGAGGATAACGTCACCATGATCGCCCACATCGACCGCGTCCTCGACGTGGATTGACCAGTTCTGGCCGGTCCACCACGTCACCGCTCCGGTCTTCAAATCATTTCCGGTCAGTAGCTTCACGCCAACTCCTCCGCCCGTGCGGCAAGTGTGTGCAACCTGTTTTCGGCATCGGACAGGCGGACGACTTCGCCAACCACGAGGATCGCGGGGCTGAGCACCTTTTCGCGTTCGACCAGGTCGCCGAGATCAGCGAGCAGGGTTCGCATCGCGCGGCTGCCGGGGAGCGTGCCGCGTTCGAGCACCGCCACCGCCGTCCCCGGATCGACGCCCTCGCTCATCAATTTGTCGGCGATGCCGCGTGCGCAGGTGACGCCCATATAGATGACGAGCGTGCGGCCATGCCCGGCGAGGCCGGCCCAGCTTTGCTCCTGTAAACCCTGACATGTCCCGGCGACGAAACTGACCGCGCTGGACCAGTCGCGATGGGTGAGGGGGAGCATCGCCTCGGCTGCGCAGCCGAGCGCCGCCGAGACGCCGGGGATCACTTCGACGGGCAGGTTCGCGGCGCGCACCGCCTCAACCTCCTCACCGCCGCGGCCGAAGATGAACGGGTCGCCGCCCTTCAATCGCACGACGATGCTGCCCGCCTTCACATGGGCGACGATCAGCGCGTTGATCGCGGATTGAGGCAAGGTGTGGCGGTCACGCTTCTTCGCGACCGAGATCAATTGTGCGTCGTCGCGGACGTATTGAAACACGCCTTCGCCGACCAAACCGTCATGAACGATGACATCGGCCGCGCGCAGCGCATCGACCGCGCGGACCGTCAGCAGGCCGGGATCGCCGGGGCCGGCACCGACGAGGATGACGCGCCCGCGCGCCTCGGGATCGAGAAGACTGACCATCCCACGGAGATGCGTCCGTTGCGCAGGCGTCTCAAGTCAGCGATGCTTTGCCGCCGCTTAGTTCAGCTATCGCGCAATCCCGTCGTGATGCCGAGCCGCGCATTCTCCTCTTCGACCGAGGCGACGGGATAGGCACAATAATCGGCAGCGTAATATGCGCTGGGGCGGTGATTGCCCGACAGGCCGACACCGCCGAACGGCGCGGCGGAGGAAGCGCCGTTGGTCGGGCGGTTCCAGTTGATCACACCGGCGCGCACGCTTTGCCAGAATTGGTCGAACAACTCGGGCGAACCGCCGATCAACGAGGCGCTCAGACCGAACCGGGTCGCGTTGGCTTCGGCAAGAGCGGCATCAAAATCGGGCACGCGGACGAGTTGGAGCAGCGGACCGAACAATTCTTCATCAGGACGATCGGCAATGCTGGTTACGTCGAGCAGTCCGGGCGTGAGAAACGGCCGTTTGCCATCCGGGCGTTGCATGTGGATCAGCGGCTGCCCGCCAGCCATCACCAGCGCAACGGCGGCGTCCTCGAGCGCATCGGCCGCACGGTTGTCGATCACCGGCCCCATGAACGGCTTTGGCTCGGCATGCGGATGATCGACGATGATCCGCGCCACGAGCTTGCGGATCGCCTCGACCAGCGGTTCGTGGGCGCCGTCGCGCACGATCAGCCGTCGCGCCGCGGTGCAGCGCTGGCCGGCGGAAAGATAGGCCGACTGAACGACGATCGCCGCCGCCGCGTCGGGATCAGGCGCATCCCACACGACGATCGGATTGTTGCCGCCCATTTCGAGCGCCAGCATCCGTCCCGGATCCTCGGCAAATTGACGATTGAGCGCGACGCCAGTGCGTGCCGAGCCCGTAAACAGCAGCCCGTCGATGCCCGGATGCCCGGCTAACGCGCGACCTTCGTCCGGACCGCCGATCAGCAGCCGCACCGCATCCTCCGGCACGCCGGCCTCGTGCAGGCATTCGACGAGAATGACTGCGGTCGCCGGGGTCTGTTCGGACGGTTTGAACACGATGGTGTTCCCGGCAAGCAGTGCCGGGACGATATGGCCATTGGGCAGATGCGCCGGGAAATTATACGGGCCGAGGACGGCGATGACCCCGTGCGGACGATGCCTGAGCACTTGGCGCAGGCCCATGTCGCCATCCTGCCGCGTCGCCGGGGTGCGTTCGTTATAGGCGCGAATCGAAATCTCGACCTTGTTGATGACCGAGGCGACCTCGGTTTCCGCCTCCCACAACGGCTTGCCGGTTTCGCGGGCAATGGTGTCGGCCAGTACGATCTGGCGATTGCGGACGACATTTGCGAAGCGGCGCAGTGCTTCAGCGCGGTAGGTGGGTGATTGGAAAGCCCAGTCGCGCTGGGCGGCCCGAGCACGCGCAACTTCCGTATCGACATCGCCGATCTCGAGCGTGGCGAGCAGCGTGCCGGTCGCCGGTTCGTAGGATTTCAGTTGAGCCATCGCGCGCGTCCTAGGCCGATGTCAGCGCTTCGCCCAGAGCCCGGATATCCGCGACCTTGGCGTAGAGCGGGGCCCAGTCGTCCCCCTCGGCGATCGGCGCCCACAGCGCCTCCACTTCATCGATCAGCAGCGAGCAGGGTTCGCCGGCCCAATAAGGATGATCGCGCCGCTCGCGCCGCTCGAAGAAATAGCGGTCGATCGATTGACCGCTGTCCGTCAGCTCGCGTTCGATTTGCTGGACGCGGGCAATATCAGCATCGCGGCCCTGCGATGTGGCGCCAAGACGCCACAAGAAGCGATCCACAAGGGCATCGATATACAGTTCGCCAAACGGTTCGATGGCGGCCGCCAGCGCAGCCGAATCGCTGATCGGACGCAGCGCGATGGCGAGTTGCACCAGGTTCCAGTGAATGGCCTCAGCCTGCCGCCCGAAACTGTAGAGGCCGCCCTGGTCGAAATAGGCCGCGGTGAAGCCCGCGTCGAAACTGGGGGCGAAGCGCCACGGGCCGTAATCGAAGCTCTCGCCAGTGATGTTGATATTGTCGGTGTTGAGCACGCCGTGAACGAACCCGGCCGCCATATAGCTTGCGGCGAGGCGCGCGGTGCGGCGAACGGTGTGGGCGAGCAGGCGCTGGGCCGCGTCGGGCCCGTCGTCTTCGTGAAAGAAATGCTTGAGGCAATAGGCGGTCAGGCGACGCAGTTCTTCGTCCAGCCCGAGCGTGGCAAGGCGCTGAAAGCTGCCGATGCGGATATGGCCGTGGCTCAGCCGCACGAGCACCGCGGAGCGGGTCGGGGAGGGCTCGTCGCCGCGGTGCAACCGTTCACCGGTCTCGATCACCGACAAGGTTCGCGAGGTCTCGACGCCCAGCGCCTCGAGCATTTCGGTGGCGAGGATTTCGCGGACAGCACCTTTCAGGGTCAGCCGCCCATCGCCGAACCGGCTATAGGGCGTCGTGCCCGATCCCTTGGTGCCGAAATCCATCAGCCGGCCGGACGCATCGATGCACTGGCCGAACAGGAACCCGCGTCCGTCGCCGATATCGGGGTTGTACACGCGGAACTGGTGGCCGTGGTACCTGAGGGCCAATGGCTGGGGCAGGCTGCCGGCGAAGGGCTGGAACCGTCCGAAATGATCGATCCATGCGCCGTCGCCCAGCTCGTCCAGGCCGACCTGTCCTGCCGCACGATCGTTCCGAAAGCGCAACCTGTGTTCGGGAAATTCCGCTGCGCTCACCGGGTCGGCGAGAAAATCGGCAACCTCGTCTATCGCGAGGGCGGGGATGAACGGTTGATCGGCAGGCACCATGCGGCGATAGCGGCGGGATGAGCGAGGCGGCAAGCGACGGTTACTGGCAATCCGCCGACGGCCTCCGGCTGCATTACCGCCTCTATGGCATGCCGACGGACAAGGCGCCGGTGCTGTGCTTGCCCGGCCTGACGCGCAACTGGCGCGATTATGCCGGTCTTGCCGAGCATTTGTCGGCCACCCGGCAAGTCTATTGCATCGATTTTCGCGGCCGCGGCGGGAGCGAGTCCGCCAGGGATGCGGCGACCTACATGCCGTCGGTCTATGCCACGGACGTCGAATTGCTGCTCGCTGAAAAGGGTATCAACCGTTTCGTCGCAATCGGCACGTCGCTCGGCGGGATCGTCTCCCTGATCCTCGGCGGCGCCAGCCCCGAACGCTTGGCGGCGCTGGTTCTCAACGATGTCGGCCCGGTGATCGACGCCGCCGGCCTCGATCGCATCAAGGGCTACACCGGCAAAAACCAATCCTGGCCGACCTGGCTGCATGCCGCGCGCGGCATCGCCGAGATCAACGCAGCCGCTTATCCGAAGTACAAGCTCGACGACTGGATCGCGATGGCCAAGCGCGTCGCGCGGCTCAAATCGTCGGGCCGGATCGTCTTCGACTATGACATGGCCATCGCCGAGCCCTTGAAGGCGCCGGGCGGTGAGGCGGGTGTCGATCTGTGGCCGCTGTTCGAAGCGGTGCGCGGCGTGCCGACGCTTTATTTTCGTGGCGAGCTCTCCGATATCCTCGCCCCTGCAACGTTGGCCGAAATGGTCGTGCGCGGGGGCGGCGAAGCGATCATCGTGCCGGGGATCGGTCACGCGCCGACGCTCGACGAAGCTGTGGCGCGCGAGGCGATCGACGCACTGCTCGCCCGCGCCGCCTGATGAAGCTGCTGCACGTTTTCGGCGCGGAGCCCGACGCGGAGGTGCTCGAACGCGCCGCGCGGGTCGCGCGCGGGCTGCCGCGTGAACTCAAGCACTTTGTTGATGACGCCGCGAACCTGCCGGCGTTCGATGTTCCGGGCGCTGCGGCATTGAGCGAACCGCTGCCTCTTGACGGGAAGGTGTCGCTGCCGCGCTTCACCCGCATCGCGCAGGGCGTGGCCGGCGCCGATCTCGCGCTGACCTATGGTCCGGCGGCGCTCGACGTGCTCGTTGCCAAGCGCATCTTCCGCCAAAAGCTTCCCGCAATCGTTCATCACGAGGCAGTCGAGGCGCGCGGTTCGGTCTACGACCGGCTGGTTCGTCGCCTCGTCGTTCCTGCCGCGGCTGGGGTGATCCGCGCGGACCAGATCGAGGACGGCGTCGACCTCACGGCGTTTTCCCCTGGAAAGCCGGGCGCCGCGCTCGCTGGGCTCGAGCGCCAGCGGGGCGATTTCGTCATCGGTTGCATCAGTCCGTTGCGTGCCAAGCTCGGGCTTGTGGCGCTCGTGCGCGCGGCTGCGGCGATCCCCAACGCCAAGCTGGCGGTGATCGGCGGCGGGCCTGATGCCAACGCGCTGGCGGGTGAGGCGCGTCGGGCCGGACTCGGCACCCGCCTCGTCCTGCCCGGCCGCGTGCGCGACATGGCAAAGGCGATGCGCCAGTTCGACCTGCTGGCGGTGCCATCGGGCGGGATCGGTCGCTTTACGCTGCTTGAAGCGCTCGCGACGGGTCTGCCCATCGTCGCGCCAAGAGGAACCATCCTGCCGTCCGAGAACCCAGGCTACGCCGATGCCGAAGGTTTACGCGACGCGCTGCTGCGGCTTGCCGGCAATCGTGAGCTGCGTGAACGGGTCGGCGCCGCCAATCGCGAAACAGCTGTGATGCGGCATGATGCGAAGCCGATGATCGCGCGTTACACGCAGATATATGGTGACGCGGCAGGCGTCGATATTAGGTGAATCGCGGCACCCGCGCTAAGGCCAGACGAGTTTTGGGAGCGATGAATTGTTCAAGGGTTTGAAGCCGATTCTGTATCAGGGCCGCGAAGTCTGGCCGCTGATCGAAGGCGGCAAAGGCGTGTCGGCGACCAACCACGCGTCGGCGGGCGCCTGGGCCGCTGCGGGCGGCATCGGCACGGTCAGCGCGGTCAACGCCGACAGCTATGATCCCGAAGGCAAGATCATCCCGCAGGTGTACATCTCGCGCACGCGCGCGGAACGGCACCAGGAACTGATCAAATATGCGGTCGACGGCGCGGTCGAGCAGGTCAAACGCGCCTTCGACATCGCTGGCGGCAAGGGCGCGATCAACATCAACGTGCTGTGGGAAATGGGCGGCGCGCAGACCATTCTCGATCAGGTGCTCGAACGCACCAAGGGGCTGGTCGCGGGCGTGACCTGCGGCGCGGGTATGCCCTATCGGTTGAGCGAAATCGCCTCAAAGCATGGCGTTTCCTACCTCCCGATCATCAGTTCGGGCCGCGCGTTTCGCGCTTTGTGGAAACGGGCGTATTCGAAGGCGGCGGAACTGCTGTCGGCGGTCGTCTATGAAGACCCGTGGCTTGCGGGCGGCCATAATGGGCTGTCCAATGCGGAAGATCCGCTGAAGCCCGAAGATCCCTATCCCCGCGTTAAGGCGCTGCGCGAGGTCATGCGCGAAGGCGGCATTCCCGACGGAACCCCGATCGTCATGGCGGGTGGCGTATGGCGGCTCGACGAATGGGAACATTGGCTGGACAATCCCGAACTCGGCCAGGTCGCTTTCCAGTTCGGCACGCGACCGCTGCTGACGCAGGAGAGCCCGATCCCGCAAGGGTGGAAAGACCGGCTGATGACGCTGGAGGAGGGCGATGTGCTGCTCCACCGCTTCTCGCCAACCGGCTTTTATTCGAGCGCGGTACGCAATCCGTTTCTGCGCAATCTCGAGGCGCGATCACAGCGCCAGATCGCCTATTCGATGGAACAGGTCGGCGATCACACCCACCAGCTCGACGTTGGGGTGAAGGGCAAGAATTTCTGGGTGACGCTGGGCGACCTGCAGCATGCCCGCGAATGGTATGGGCTGGGTTACACCGACGCCTTGAAAACGCCCGATAACACCCTGGTTTTCGTGACCCCGCAGGAAAAAGTCACGATCCGCAAGGACCAAGCCGATTGCATGGGCTGCCTGTCGCATTGCGGCTTTTCGGCGTGGAAGGACCATGACGATTGGTCGACCGGCTATCTCGCCGATCCGCGCAGTTTCTGCATTCAGAAAACGTTGCAGGACATCGCGCACGGCGGGCCCGTGGAGGAAAACCTGATGTTCGCCGGTCATTCGGCGTTCCGCTTCAAGAAAGACCCCTTTTATTCCAACGGTTTCGTGCCCAGTGTGAAGCAGTTGGTCGATCGGATCCTGACGGGGGCGTAATGCGGGTTCTGGGGGTATTCGTTGCGGTGTCACTGGCTGCGCCCGTGGCCGCCGCGGACAGCATCAAGCCGCCGCCTTACTGGGCCTCGATCGTGCCCAGCAAAGCGCGGACGCGCACGGGGCCGGGCCGCAATTTTCCGGGTATCTGGCTGTATCAGCGCAGCGGGCTGCCCGTACGCGTGATCGCGACCTATCCCAACTGGCGCAAGATTGCCGATCCCGAAGGCGATGGCGGCTGGATCCAATCCAACATGCTGACCGACAAACGCACTGCGCTGGTAATCGGCGGTACGCGCGAGATGCGCGACCGCCCGTCCGACACCGCCAACGTCACGTGGCGCGTTGCCGAGGGCGTGGTTGGTGCAATCAGCGAGTGCGACAGCCGCTGGTGCCGGTTCGAAACCGGCGGCAAGCGCGGCTATGTCGCGCGCGGCGGGCTATGGGGCCTGTCGCCCGGGGAGACGCTCCCCTGATCGTCTTGCTCGCCGGCATAGCGGGCGCGATTTTCGGTAGTTTTCTGGCGACTCTGGTGCTGCGCTGGCCAGCGCGCCGCAGCCTTGGCGGGCGTTCGGTATGCGACGGCTGCGGGCGTGAATTGCGCGCGCGCGAACTGGTCCCGGTGCTGAGCTATGCGTGGGGACGGGGGCGATGCCGAAGCTGTGGCGCGCGGATCGATCCGCTGCATCCCCTGATTGAACTGGCCTCGGCGGCGCTGACGGCGTTGGCCGTCGCTCTGCTGCCCTGGGATCGCGCCATATGGGTGTCGGCGGCCTCACTGCTCCTGCTGACACTCGCGGTCCTCGATGGGCGCCATTTTTGGTTACCGAACACTTTGACGCTCACGCTCGGCCTGCTCGGGCTGCTCGCGTCGCTGGCGTTCTCGCCTTCGATTGAAGAACGACTCGTCGGTGCGGCTCTCGGCTGGAGCATGCTCGCGCTCATCGCATGGGCCTATAAAATGGCGCGCGGACGCACCGGATTGGGGGCGGGCGACCCAAAACTATTCGCCGCGATCGGAGCCTGGGTCGGGTGGATGGTCTTGCCGATGGTCCTCCTCAGCGCGAGCCTTGTCGGCCTTGCCGTAGCGGTAATTCTGCTAGTTGCCGGACGTGAGGTTTCGGCGACGACGCAGTTGCCGTTTGGCACGCTGTTGGCGGTCGCCGCGCTGCTCGCGATCTACTGGACGGCGCTGCACTGATCGCGCACTCTTCCGCGCAAAGAGGAGAGCGGGATGGCTGGAGATATGGCGGCAGTGCTGCGAGCGCAGCGCGGCGCGTTCGACGCGGAAATGCCGGTGAGCGAGGCGGTCCGCCGCGACCGGATCGACCGGGTCATCGCCCTGATGCGCAAACATGGCGAGGCGTTTGCCGCCGCGCTGAGCGAGGATTTCGGGCATCGCAGCCGCGTCCAATCGCTCCTGACGGATATCGTCGCGACGATCCGGTCGGCCAAGCACGCCAAGAAGCATTTGTCGGCCTGGATGAAACCCGAAAAGCGCCCGCTCGATTTCCCGCTCGGCCTGCTCGGCGCGCGGGCGCAGGTCGAATATCAACCCAAGGGCGTCATCGGCGTCATCGCGCCGTGGAATTTCCCGGTGCAACTGAGTTTCGGGCCGCTGATCGGCGCGCTCGCAGCCGGTAACCGCGCGATGATCAAGACCAGCGAGTATACGCCCGCTGTCGCCAAATTGACCGAGGAGACCATCGCCGAGTTTTTCTCGCCCGATGAGGTCGCGGTGTTCAGCGGCGGGCCCGAGGTTGGACAAGCGTTCGCCAAATTGCCGTTCGACCATCTAATCTTCACCGGCGCGACCGGAATCGGCAAGCACATCCTCCACGCCGCCGCAGACAATCTGACGCCGGTGACCCTCGAACTCGGCGGTAAATCGCCGACGATCATTGGCCGTTCGGCAGACGTGAAAGCGGCGACCGAACGCGTCGTACTGGGCAAGATGATGAACGCGGGACAGATTTGCCTGGCGCCAGATTATCTCTTGGTTCCAGAGGATAAGGAAGCAGAGGTGATCGACGGTCTCAAGTCCGCTGTGTCGGTCCTCTATCCCAAGCTGCTCGACAATGAGGATTACGCCAGCGTTATCAATGCGCGGCACAGGGATCGCCTGAAGGGTTATCTCGACGATGCCACCGCCAAAGGCGCCGAGCTGATCGAGGTAAATCCCGCAGGCGAGGATTTCGGCGCGACCAACAGTAACAAACTGCCCCTGACCATCGTCCGCAACCCGACGGACGAGATGACGGTCATGCAGGAGGAGATTTTCGGCCCTGTGCTGCCGGTTAAGACCTACAATCGGACCGAAGACGCGGTGGCGTACGTCAACGCGCACGATCGCCCGCTCGGCCTCTACTATTTCGGCAGCGATGGGGCGGAGGAACGGCGGGTGCTCGACAGCACGGTGTCGGGCGGGGTGACGGTCAATGACGTAATCTTTCACGTCAGCATGGAAGACTTACCGTTCGGCGGTGTCGGGCCCAGCGGCATGGGCAGTTATCACGGCCGCGACGGGTTCAAGACCTTCAGCCACGCCCGCGCGGTGTACCGCCAACCGAAGATCGACGTCGCCAAGCTGGCCGGATTCAAGCCGCCTTATGGCGCTGCCGCTGAGAAGGCGATCGCACGGGAGATGAAGGCATGAACCTCGCCGATCGCGACGCCCTGGGCACCGCTGCGGCGGTCAAATCGGGCGAAATCACTGCGCTGGAGGCTGTCGATGCCGCGATCGCGCGGGCCGAGGCGCTGGATCCCAAACTCGGCTTCATGGTGACGCCCGATTACGAGCGCGCGCGCGATCTGGCCAAGCGGGCCGGAAGCGATGCGCCGCTTGCGGGCGTGCCATTTCTGATCAAGGATTTGGACGACTATCGCGGCCTGCCGACGCGGATGGGTTCGCGCCACACCGCCGGCTTCGGTGTAGCGGACCAGCAGACGCGCTTCGTCGATGCGCTGCTTGCCGCGGGCCTGATCCCCATCGGCAAGAGCTCGACGCCGGAGCATGGATTTCTGCCGACGACCGAGCCGACCGGTTTCGCGCCGACGCGAAATCCGTGGGATACCAGCCGTTCTTCAGGAGGGTCGTCAGGCGGGGCGGCCTCGGCCACCGCCGCGCATGTTGTCCCGTTCGCGCACGCCAGCGACGGTGGCGGGTCTATCCGCATTCCGGCTTCGTGCTGCGGCCTGTTTGGGCTCAAGCCCTCGCGCGGACGCACCGCCGCAACGACGCCCGGGCCGTTCAGCATCGATTTGTCCGTTCAACTTTGCGTGTCGCGCAGTGTGCGCGACAGCGCGGCGCTGCTCGCGGCGGTTGAGGGCGACGGGCTCCCAAAAGTCGGCAATGTCACGGCCCCGCACACACGCCGTTTGCGCATCGGCATGGTTTTGCCCGGCGTCGGTGGACGCGACCCCGATCCGTCTGTCGCTGCCAAGATCGAAGGCATGGCGGAAATCCTGCGCGGCCTCGGCCACACCATCGTCGAAACGCGCTGGCCCGAGGCATTTCGCGCGATCGGCGAGCATTTCCTGACGATCTGGTCTTCGGGCGCGGCAAAGCTGCTCGGCGAGGCGAGCGCCAAGCTCGGCCGCGCGGTCGGACCCGAGGATTACGAACCCTTCAGCCTCGCGATGGCGGCGGCCATCAAGGATGCGCCGCCGGGCGCGCTTGAAGCCGCCACGGCTACCTTGTCCAATCTCGGCGGGGCGCATGAAGCGTGGTTCGCCGATCAGGATTTGGTGATGTCGCCTGTACTCGGCAGTCCACCGGTGCCGCTCGGCTTCGTGGCGGGCACTGTCGCGATCCCCGAACTCTCGGACCGCCTCAATGCCTATGTGGGCTGGACGCAACCGTTCAACGTCACCGGTGCGCCCGCCATGAGCGTGCCAGGCGGCTTGGCGGACGGATTGCCCGTCGGGGTCCAGTTCGGTGCCAAATACGGCGACGAGCGGACGCTGCTCGAACTGGCCTATGAGCTGGAAGAGGCCGCGCCCTGGGCACAGCTCCGGCCTCCTGTCAGCGCCTAAAGGCTGAGGCCCGCAGTTTCGGGCAGGCCGCACATCAGGTTTAGGCTCTGTACCGCGGCACCGCTCGCGCCCTTGCCGAGATTGTCGAGCACCGCGATCAGCCGCACGTGATAGCCTTCGGCGTTGCCGCACACGTGCAAGTCCATGCCATCCCAGGGTGGCTGGTCGGCGCGTAACAGCAGTTCGGCCGGCGTTTCATCGCGCACCGTCACGACCTGCGAGCGGGAGTAGAACGCCCGCAGCGCCTCACGCAGCGCGTTGGCGGTCGGCGCACCTGGCATTGCACCAAGATGCAGCGGCACCTCGACGATCATCCCGCGATAGGCTGGTACGACCGACGGCGCGAAGATGACGCCATGCTTCAACCCCGCGTGCCACTTCATTTCGGGCCGGTGCTTGTGCGTCAGATCGAGAGCATAAGTGCGGAACGCGATGTCGCCTTCGCTGGCGAACCGTTCGATCAACGCCTTGCCGCCGCCCGAATAGCCGCTGACGGCGTTGACCGTGTAGGGCCAGTCCGACGGCAGTAGCCCGGCGCGTACCAGCGGCGCGACCAGCGCGAGAAAGCCGGTCGGGTAACAGCCGGGGTTCGACACATGCGTGGCATTGGCGACATCAAAGCCGAGCTCGGGAAAGCCATAAGTCCAGCCATCGGCAACACGGTGCGCGCTCGAAGCATCGATGACGCGCGTGCCGCCATCGCCAATCAACGCCACGGCTTCGCGCGCGGCATCGTCAGGAAGGCACAGGATGGCGACGTCGGCCTCGCGCAGCGCCGCGCGCCGTGCGGCGGCATCCTTACGGCTCGCCTCGTCGAGGGTCAGCAGCTCGAATTCGGGCCGCCCGCTTAACCGCGTCTCGATCTCGAGGCCGGTCGTCCCCGCCGCACCGTCGATGAAGACGCGCGTCATGATCGGCTCACGACTGACTTAAGGCGGTCATCACCACGTAGCCGGGGGTGCCATCGGCGAGCTTGCCCCAGGCATAGCCACCGCTGATGTCGAGCACGCAGAAGATGTCGCCGACGCTCAATTGCGCCCGCACTTCGCCGTCGCCAGCGTCGGTAAGGACGGGCGTCGCGCTGGTTACGCGATACGCCAGCGCGCGGGCATAATGCGGCGCGAACACTTCGTGCGCGAGTTCGATATCGGCCACATCGCCGCGCACGGCATGCGTCGCCGGATCGAGTTTCACGGAAAGCCCGCTCAGCTTCAGCCGCTCACGCGGCGGCGCGCTGTCCGCGGTCGGCGGCGATGAGGCGCCCGAATTGATCAAGAAACTTTGCCCCTTCGCTCGTCAGCAAAACAAAAATATTGCGACGATCGCTTTCGTCACGCTGGCGGCGCAGATAGCCCAAGGCGCCCAGCCGGTTCAAGGCACGCGTCACGACGGGTTTGGACACGCCCAGTCCGCGTGCCAGGCCACGCACCGTGTGCGGCCCGTTAGTCAGGTGGACGAGGAGGAGCAGCGCCATCTGGCGGTTGGTCAAATCGGGCTCACCCGAGCGCACATAATCGACCAGCGTCTGCATCCAGGTGGTCAACGGATATTGCGCCACGGTTACGGTCTCCTTGGCGTTGTTAACGAAGGAGACAGCGAACGGTTGCGGTGCGGAAACGACCTAAGCGAAGCGGTGCCGCAAGAGGTGCCAGATCGCGCGCAGCCCGAGCGCCTCGCCGCCGCGCGGCCGTCCGGGCTTGGCGGCAGGCATCCATGCGAAGGTGTCGAGGTGAATCCACGGCACGTCGGCCGCGACGAAGCGCCGCAAAAACAGGGCCGCCGTGACCGACCCGGCAAAACCGCCGTCGGGCGCGTTGTTGAGATCGGCGACGTCCGATTTGAGCATATCATCATAGCCGTCATGCAGCGGCAGCCGCCACAGCGGGTCATCGCTGGCGAGACCCGCGGCCAGCGCATCCGTGGCCAATTCGTCGTTATTAACGAAGGTCGCGGGCAAATCCGGGCCCAGAGCGACACGGGCTGCGCCGGTCAGGGTGGCGAAATCGACGAGCAGGGCAGGGATCGTATCACACGCCCGAGCCAGTGCATCGCCCAGGATCAGCCGTCCTTCGGCGTCCGTATTGGTAATCTCGACGCTTAACCCCTTGCGGCTGCTCAGAACATCGCCAGGGCGGAAGGCGTTGCCGGCGATCGCATTTTCGACGGCGGGCACGATCATGTGCAGCCGCACCTTTAACCGCGCGCGCATCATCAGCCCGGCGAGGGCGATGGCATGTGCCGCGCCGCCCATATCTTTCTTCATCAGCCGCATGCCCGAAGCCGGCTTGATGTCGAGCCCGCCCGAATCGAAGGCCACCCCCTTGCCGACGATCGCGACACGCGGATGCGCCGGATCGCCCCATTCGAGCTCAATCATCCTTGGCGAGTGGCTGCGCGCGGCCGCGCGGCCCACGGCGTGAACCATCGGATAACCGCGCTCGAGTTCGGCGCCCTCGGTGACGGTCAACGTCGCGCCATGCGCCTTGGCGAGTTTGTCGGCCTCGGCGGCGATTTCAGCCGGACCCATGTCCTGCGCGGGTGTGTTGACCATGTCGCGGACGAGCGCGACCGCCTGCGCCTCACTGATCACCGCGTCGATCCGCGCGGGATCACTTGTCAGCAGGATGCGAGGACCCTTGGCGGTATCGTCCTTCTTGTACCGGTCGAATTTATACTGGGCGAGCAGCCAGCCGAGCGCGGCGTCGCCCGGCGTGCCACTAACGAGCCGATAAGTCCCTTCCGGCAGCGTGTCCGCCGCGCGGGCCAGCGACCAGGCGCGCAGGGTTGCCGCTTCGCCGACGCCCGCCACGGCGATCATCGCACCATCGTGCGGCACATACGCGACGCTGTCCGGCTGCGCCTTGAAACCGGTGGCCTGCAGGATCGCCCGGACTGGCGCGGGCTGGCCAACCAACCAGGCTTCGAGCCCGGCCTTGTCGACGATGTGGAGGGGGGTGGCCGCCTGGCCTCTATCGGGCTGGAACAGTGCGGCAGGATCGAACATTCTACTGTGGCTAAGCGATGGAGCGGGTATGGCAAGGGTGTTCGCAAGAGTCGCAATGGCTGCGGTGTTTCTGACGGCGCCGGCGATGGCCGCACCGCAACTCGATTATTTCTACCGCACCCCCGCACGCGCCAACGCGTTCCCGCCACTCAAACGCTGGTTTGCCGCCGACGCGCGTGCGGCGAAGGCAAAATTCGACCGCGAGGTCGCGCGCGAGCGCGCGGCGTCAAAGAAGGGCAATTACCCGTTCAACGGATGGGCTGCGACGCGCGAGTGGAAAGTCGTGACCGAGACACCGCGTTTCCTGAGCCTGTCGCTGGCGGGCTACGCGTTCTCCAACGGCGCGCATGGTTCGGCATTCTTCGACGGCCTATTGTACGACAAGACGGCGCGGCAGCGGGTCAAGCCAGTGGCATTGTTCGTGAGTTCATCGGGGCTTTCACGTACGATCCGTACAGACTTTTGTCGCGCTCTCGACAAACAGCGCGAGGAGAAGCGTGGGACAAAGGTCAGTCGCAACGACATGTTCGGCGAGTGTATTGACCCGCTCAACAGCACGCTGATCCTCGGTTCGCGCAGCGGCCGCGCGTTCGACCGCATCGGCATTCTGATCGGGCCGTACGAGGCGGGCGCCTATGCCGAGGGGACGTATGACGTCACACTGCCGGTGACGCCGGCGATCATCGCGCAGGTCAAACCGGCCTATCGCGGCGCCTTCGCGGTGGCGCGCTGATTTTCAACCGTGTGACGGATGTGCCGCGAACTGCGTTGCGGCGTCACACATATCGTACCAGTCCGGCTTCTCGCTCACGAATTCGTGGAAGCGGTTGCGGATGCCCGGATCATCATCGAGCAAGTTGGCAGCGATGGGAAGCTCAGTTGATCGCTCAGAATTTCCCCCAGCGCCGTTCCGCAGGTGCGGCACAAGCATCGCCGGTATTTGTAAGGAGCGTCCGGCGCGTAGCATTCGATATTGTCTGCCCCGCGCGAAAGCCGCAGCGTGGTCCGCTCGACGAACACAAACACGCTTGCCCCAACCTTGCGGCATCGGCTGCAATGACAGGTCGCCATCATCGAAGGCGGTTCGCTGAGTTCGATCGCGACCGCACCGCAACAACATGATCCGTTAATCATCGCCTTCTCCCTTAAAACAACACTCCCTGTGCACCCGCCGGAGGTCGAAACAGGTCGGTCCGCAGCGGCTCCATACGCTGGTCGAGCCCGTGCTTCTTCGCCGCCAGCTTCACGCGCGTGCGGATGAGATCGTACCACGCCCCTTGGCCGCGCATCCGCTCGCCGAAGCGCGGATCATTGTCGCGTCCGCCGCGAATTGAATTTATGATCGACATCACCTTGCCGGCGCGCTCGGGGAAGTGTTCGTCGAGCCAGGCGCGGAACAGCGGCGCGACCTCGTAAGGCAGGCGCACCGGAATGAAGGACACGCGCCGCGCCCCGGCCGCCGCGCCCGCCGCGACGATCGCCTCAATCTCGCCATCGGTTATGCCGGGAACAATCGGGCTGATCGACAATTGCACCGGCACGCCCGCCTTGCTCAGCGCCTCGATCGCCGCGAGGCGCCGGCGCGGGGCCGGGGCGCGCGGTTCCATCGTCATGGCAATCTTGGGCGTCAGCGACGTCACCGAAACCATCACGCTGGTCAGCCGCTTCGCCGCCATAGGTCCGAGCAGGTCGATATCGCGCGTTACACGGTCCGACTTGGTGGTGATCATCAGCGGGTGATCGCAATCGTGGAGGATCTGCACGCAGTCGCGCGTGATGCGCCACTCGCGCTCGATTGGCTGGTAGGGATCGGTGTTGGTCCCCATTGCAATCGGTGCGCAGACATAGCCACGCTTGGCCAGTTCCGCGCGGAGCAGGGCGGGAGCGTCAGGCTTGGCGAAGAGCTTCGTTTCGAAATCAATCCCCGGCGACAGATCGTGAAACGCATGCGTCGGTCGGGCGAAGCAATAGATGCACCCGTGTTCGCACCCCCGATAGGCGTTGATCGAGCGATCGAACGGGATGTCCGGCGATTTGTTGTGCGTGATGATCGTGCGTGGCCTTTCGACGGTCACCGTCGTGCGCAACGGCAGCGGTGCGCCGTCCAAATTGTCACGCTCGTCGAGCCAGTCGCCATCGGTTTCGCGGGCGGCGAGATTGAAGCGCTGGGGGACATCGTTGCGGGTCGCCCCGCGATGCGCGCGCGCTTCGGACATGCATAAGAAACTAGAACAATATGGGAACATCGTCAACGCGAAGCGACTTGTGTCTCCGCGCGCGGCAGTTTGGGCCACACGCCCTGGAGCAGGGCATCGCGGCTGACCGTCGCGGCGCCCGATTGCTGCTGATACATCCAGTAATTGCGCAGCACGGTCGCGACATAGCCGCGCGTTTCCCAATAGGGGATGCTCTCAATGTAAAGCAGCGGATCGCCCTGCGCCGCTGCGTTGACGTTCCACCGCGCGACGGGCGCCGGCCCGCAATTATAGGCGGCGATCACCTTGGGTAGTGCACCACCAGTCGCAGACATATCAGCAAGTTGCTCGATATACTTCTGACCAAAAGCCATATTGGCGGCGGGCGTGTTGAGTCCGCCCGATACGGTCAGCCCGGTGGTCCGTTGGATGAGCGCGGCAGTGGTCGGCAACACCTGCATCAGCCCGCGCGCGCCTGCCTTGCTCACAGCGTCGGCGCGGAAATTCGATTCCTGAAGGGCATGGGCAAAAACGAGCGCACGGTCGACGCGCCAGCCGCCTTCGGGCGCCCAGTTTTCGGGCAGCGGATAGCGGCCCTCGATTGTCGTGCGCGCACCGACCGGCCCGTTATGCGCCAGCCATAGCTGCGTCGCTGGCAGGCCAAGCTTGCCGGCGATCAGCGTCAGCGCCGCGTGCTCGGCGGGAAGGCCGATGCGCGCCTGCCAGCGCAACAGATTGTCGGCGCGTTCACTCTCGCCAATCTCGCTCAAGGCGATCGCCGCGGCGACTGCCGGACGCGCTGCGACGGTGGCGAACTGCGCCGACCCGTCATCATCGCCCTTGGGCACCAGGCCCAGCGCCGCCTGCGCAAGCATGCCATAGAACGTCTCGCCTAAGGCTGCCGCCGCGCGCTGGTGCGGCTGAATCTGCTCGGGCCGCCCCGCCGCCATCGCCGCACGCGCTGCCCAGAAATGTCCGGCGGCAACCATCTCGCTGTCCGAAGCGCGCCGCGCCACCGCGTCGAACCCGGCCAGGGCCGCGCCAAAATCCTTCTGACGCCACGCCGCCAGACCTTCGACCCAATCGGCCTGCGCAGCCCACTCGCCATAGCCGGTGCGCGCCTTGGCGGCGAGCGCGCGCGCAGCGGCGTCGTCGCCGGTAAGGTAATAGGACCAGGCGACGCGCTGACGCCATTCGGTCAGCGGTTCGGCTGAGAATTCCCCCTCGCGACCGTTGATCAGCGCTTCGGCGTCCGCCGGGCGGTCGTCCTTGATGAGTTGCAGCAATTGCGGGCCGAGGCTGGAGGCGACCGCATCGCCGCCGACCGTTGCTGTGCGTCCACGGCGAGGTGCCGCGCCGAGCCAGCGCAAGTCGCGTACTTCGGGCAATTGCGGCACCGCAGCTGCACCGCGTGCCGTTGCCAGCCGGACGAGCGCCGCGCCTTCGGGCAGATCGCGCGCGGCAAACGCCGCTGCAGCCAGTTGATCCGCTTCCGCCTTGGGCGAGTTCTTGGCAGTCAGGATCAGGGCGCGAGCCTCGGCATGAAGCGGACCCAGACCCATCGCGTCGAGCTTCGCGGTCGCACCAGCCCAATCGCTCGCCTCGATCGCGGCAAAAACCACGCCGTAATCGGCGCGCTGCTGCGGCAGGAGCTGCGGCGCCAAAGCCGGCGTCTGCGCCAAAACCGGCGCCGAACACGCGCACAGCAGCGATAACATATAACGCAGTTTCACGCCGGATCCTTCGGAAACAGCAGTTGCATCAGCGGCCACATGCCTTTGCGCCGCTCGCGATCGGGATCGTCGAGCAACAGGCGCGGATGGATCGTCGCGATGGCGGGAATATCCTCGAAATCGAGCAGTTCGCGCCGCTTGGGGCTGACGCGCGTCGCGAACAGCGCCTGCGCCGCGACGTCGCCCATCGCCCAGATTTTGGCTGGCTGGACCAGCCGGATATGCTGGCGCAGTGCCTCTGTCGCAACGGGAAGCAGATTGGCTGGAAATCGCCCGTCGGGCGTCCGTCCGGGGAGCATCGTCGCGAGGTAAACTTCATCGCGGGTCAGTCCCACCGCCTTCAGCACCGCATCGACCTGTGCCTCGAGCGGCCCGGCGAACAGCCGCCCGGCGTCGACATCGACGAGCTCGGGCATGTCGACGACGATCATCGTTCCGCCGACCGGCCCCGACGGCGCCAGCCGCCGCGTGCGCGGGCCGACACTCGCGAAGACGTCGCTCGCCAAGAACCAGTCAGTCAGCGTGTCGAGGGTTTCGGGGATTGCCACAGGCGCGGGGGCGGCCTCTTCGCGCACGGCATCGGCGCGTGGTTTGGTTGCGCGCGGAAGCGCCGGCTCGTCAAACCAGATCGCCGGGATTTCGCCCGTCCACTCTTCGACACCCGCAAGCCGCCACCAGGCGTAGCTGCTGTCGATTTCGGCAGTGATGGTTCCAAGCCCCACGGTCGCGACAATCGCGAGGTTGACGCACCGGTCAATCGGTGGCCAAGCCAGAGCCGGACAAGCCGTTGGCGTGGCGGGACGAGCCGCGCCGAAGCGCAAGGAAGAAGACCGTGAGCGAACGCGAATCGATGCCCTATGATCTGGTGATCGTCGGCGGAGGCCCCGCCGGCCTCGCCGCAGCGATCCGTTTCAAGCAGGTCGCGCCCGATGCGAGCGTCTGCGTGCTCGAAAAAGGGTCCGAAATCGGCGCGCACATCCTCTCGGGAGCAGTGGTCGATCCCAAGGCGCTCAACGAACTTTTGCCCGAATGGCGCAACATGGGCTGCTCGCTCGCCGATGTGCCGGTCGACGAAAACCATCACTGGGTGCTGACCGAGAAGAAGCAGTACGACCTGCCCGAAATCTTCATGCCGCCCTTCATGCACAACGAAGGCAATTATACCGGCTCGCTAGGCAATCTCTGCCGCTGGCTCGCGGAACAGGCCGAAGGTCTGGGCGTCGAGATTTTCCCGGGGTTCGCAGCAGCGGAAATCCTGTTCCACGAGGACGGTTCGGTGAAGGGCGTCGCCACCGGCGACATGGGCGTAGCGCGCGACGGTACGCACAAGCCCGATTACCAGCCGGGCCTCGAACTCCATGCCGGCTACACCTTCTTCGCCGAAGGCGCGCGTGGGCACCTCACCAAAGAGCTCAAGCGCATCTTCGAACTGGAGAAGAACTGCGAACCGCAAGTCTATGGAATTGGACTGAAAGAATTGTGGGACATTGATCCCGCCAAGCATCATCCGGGCCGCGTGATCCATACGCAGGGCTGGCCGCTCGACGACGCGTGGGGCGGCGGCTTCATCTATCATCAGGCGAACAACCAGGTGGCGCTCGGCTTTGTCGTCGCGCTCGATTATTCGAACCCGTGGATGTCCCCGTTCGAGGAATTCCAGCGCTGGAAGCATCACCCCGAAATCGCGGCGATCCTGAAGGGCGGCCGCCGCATTTCGTACGGCGCACGCGCGATTAATGAAGGCGGCTGGCAGTCGGTGCCGAAACTCGCCTTCCCGGGCGGCGCGCTCATCGGCTGCAGCGCGGGCTTTGTGAACGTCCCGCGCATCAAAGGCAGTCACACTGCGATGAAAAGCGGCATGATCGCTGCTGAACATGCGGCGAAGGCATTGTCGGGCGGCCGCAAGAGCGACGTGCTGGAGGGTTACGAACCCGAATTACGGTCGTCGTGGATCGCCAAGGAACTGAAGCTGGTGAAGAATGCCGAGCCCGCGGTCGCCAAATTCGGCGGTACGCTCGGCACGATCCTCGGCGGCATGGACATGTGGATGCGCACGCTCAAGATCGGCCTGCCGATCACGATGAAGCACCATGCTGACCACAAGAGCCTGTGGCGCCGTGATCTCAAACAGCCGATCAAGTATCCCAAGCCCGACGGGGTACTCAGCTTCGACAAGCTCAGTTCGGTGTTCCTGTCGAACACCAATCACGAGGAGGATCAGCCGATCCATCTGACGCTGAAGGACGCGGACGTCCCTACGGCGATCAACCTGCCGCTCTATGCCGGGCCGGAACAGCGTTATTGCCCCGCGGGCGTCTACGAATATGTCGAGGATGCGGTCGACCCGAGCGGCCAGCGCCTGCAGATCAACGCCCAGAACTGCGTCCACTGCAAGACCTGCGACATCAAGGACCCGACGCAGAACATCAACTGGGTCGTGCCGGAAGGCGGCGGCGGGCCGAACTATCCCAACATGTGAGGGCGGCGTGCGCGAAACCGCCTACGCCAAAATCAATCTGGCGCTGCACGTCCGTCGCAAGCGCGCGGACGGCTATCACGACATCGA
>DATJIN010000016.1:0-2766 GCA_035493275.1 Sphingomonas sp.
GCCGCGATCGACTGGCTGCGCACCAAGGGCCTGGCGACCGCCGCCAAGAAGGCCGGGCGCACCGCGTCGGAAGGCCTGGTTGGCGTCGCCGTCAGCGGCACCAAGGGGGCCGCGGTCGAGGTCAATTCGGAAACCGATTTCGTCGCCAAGAACGACCAGTTCCAGAGCTTCGTCCATGACGTGACGCAGCTCGCGCTGACCGCCGGCGACAGCGTCGAGGCGCTTGCCGCTGCCCCCCTGAACGGTGGCACGGTGCAGGACGCGCTGACCGCGAACATCGCAACGATCGGTGAAAACCAGTCGTTGCGCCGCGTGCAGACGGTGTCGGTGAACAAGGGCGTCGTGGTGCCTTACGTGCACAATGCCGCGGCACCGGGCCTCGGCAAGATCGGCGTGCTCGTCGCGCTCGAAGGCGATGCCGATACGGGCAAGATGGAAGCGCTCGGCAAGCAGCTGGCGATGCACATCGCCGCCGCGTCGCCGCTCGCGCTGCATGAGGAAGGCCTCGACGAAGCCTTGGTATCGCGTGAGCGCGCCATCGCTGAGGAAAAGGCCTCGACCAGCGGTAAACCGGCTGAGATCGTCGCCAAGATGGTCGAAGGCGCACTCGCGAAGTTCCGCAAGGAAAACGCGCTGATGAGCCAGCTGTTCGTCATGGACAGCAAGACCAAGATCGCCGACGTCATCGCGGCGGAAGCGAAGAACGCGGGCGGCAGCATCGCGCTGACCGATTATGTCCGCTTCCAGCTGGGCGAAGGCATCGAAAAGGAAGTCAGCGACTTCGCGGCAGAAGTCGCGGCCGCTTCGGGCGTGCCTCAGGGCGCTTAACGGGTTGAAAGATGGGGTGCCGGTGGGACCGGTGCCCCGCTTTCTTTCAACGATCTTAAGGACTATCGACCGGCCATGTCCCGACCACCCCTTAAACGTATCCTCCTGAAATTGTCGGGTGAGGTGCTGATGGGCGAGGGCGGCGGTCTCTCGATCGATCCGGCGATGACCGGACGCGTCGCGCAGGAAATCGCCGACGCCAAGGCCAAGGGTTTCGAACTGTGCGTCGTCGTCGGCGGCGGTAACATCTTTCGCGGTATGGCGGCGGCAGCGCGCGGTTTCGAGCGCGCCAGTGCCGATTATATGGGCATGCTTGCCACGGTGATGAACGCGCTGGCGGTGCAGAACGCGCTCGAACAGATCGGCGTCGAAACCCGCGTGCAGTCGGCCATCCCGATGGCCAGTGTCTGCGAGCCGTTCATCCGCCGCCGTGCCGAGCGCCATTTGGAAAAGGGCCGCGTCGTCATCTTCGCCGCAGGCGTCGGTTCGCCGTTCTTCACCACCGACAGCGGGGCCGCGTTGCGCGCCGCCGAGATGAAGTGCGATGCGCTGCTCAAGGGAACTTCGGTCGACGGTGTCTATACTGCCGATCCCAAGACCGATCCAAACGCAAAGCGTTACGATCACGTGAGTTACGACACGGTTCTCGCAGGCAATCTCAAAGTGATGGACGCGAGCGCGGTTGCCTTGTGCCGCGACAACAATATTCCGATCATCGTGTTCAACATTCGCGAACAGGGCAATCTGGCCCGTGTGCTCGCGGGTGAAGGGACCGCGACGGTCGTTTCTGCATAAAACATAGGAAGAGGTTATGCCGGCTTATCAGAAATCGGATCTCGAACGCCGTATGGCGGGCGCGGTCGACGCGTTGAAGCACGATCTGGTCGGGCTGCGCACCGGGCGCGCCTCGGTGAATCTGCTCGATCCGATCACGGTCGAGGTTTACGGGTCGCACATGCCGCTCAACCAGGTGGCGACGGTGTCGGCGCCCGAGCCGCGCCTGCTGTCGGTGCAGGTTTGGGACAAGTCGAACATCGGCCCCGTCGAAAAGGCGATCCGCTCGGCAGGTCTCGGCCTCAACCCGATCACCGACGGCACCAGCATCCGCCTGCCGATCCCCGACCTGACCGAGGAGCGCCGCAAGGAACTCGCCAAACTGGTCGGCCAATATGCCGAAAAGGCGCGCGTGGCCGTGCGCAACGTCCGCCGCGACGGGATGGACGCGCTCAAGACCGACGAAAAGAAGAACGAAATCGGCGAAGACGAACGCAAGCGCCACGAAGCCGATGTCCAGAAGCTGACCGACGCCACGATCGCCGACATCGACAGCACCGCCGCCGCCAAGGAAAAGGAAATCCTGGGCAAGTGACCGCGTCACCCGCCCTTGCGGGAGTGGTGCGGGCGGGCGGGGACAAGCTGCCACGCCACGTCGCGATCATCATGGACGGCAATGGCCGCTGGGCGAAGAAGCGCTTTCTTCCCCGTGCGGCCGGGCATCGCAAGGGTATCGAAGCCGTCCGCGCGGTGACCCGCGCCAGCCGTGACCTCGGGCTGGAGGTGCTCAGCCTCTACGCCTTTTCCTCCGAAAACTGGCGGCGCCCGGCGGAGGAAGTGAGCGACCTGATGGGCCTGCTCAAGCACTTCATCCGTAGCGACCTCGACGAACTTGCCGAGGCGAACGTCCGCCTGCGCGTGATCGGCGATCACAGCGCCTTCACGCCCGACGTCGTCGAAATGATCGACGGCGCGCTGGCGCGGACGGCGGGCAATACGGGTCAGACGCTGTGCGTGGCGCTCAATTATGGGGCGCATAACGAATTGGTCCGTGCAGCGCGCAAGGCCGCAGAACAGGGCGAAATCGACGAAGCCGCGATCGCCGCCAATCTAGATACCGCAGGACTGCCCCCGGTCGACCTGCTGATCCGCACCTCGGGCGAG
>DATJIN010000017.1:0-26429 GCA_035493275.1 Sphingomonas sp.
ATGGGCCATGAGATCAACTCCGGTCGCAACCTAGCAGATCAAAAGGCGAACCACCAACACCCGTCCCTGCATAACGCGGCGAATTCCCTGCTTCATTTCCAGCGCAAAGGACGAATTTGTATCGGCTTGGGCACCGCCTTATCCATTGCGTGGTCCCGTTTGAGGCGCGGGACATGGGAAATTTCCCTGCAGAATCCCTGCTGAGCAGGGAATTCGCGGTTGCGTAGGCAAAGCGTACTGCCGCGTCTCGCCGCAGAGAACGGCGAGGCGCGCAGCGGTTGCATGGTGGTATCAAGCGCTCTCCACGCTACGTTCCGAACGCGGAACCCCGCGGAACTGCGCCGAAATCAGAGCAGCCCACGATCTTGTCGACATAATTGCGGACTGGCTGGCGGAGACGGAGAGATTCGAACTCTCGGTACCGTTTAACGGGTACGACGCTTTAGCAAAGCGTTGGTTTCAGCCACTCACCCACGTCTCCACGCGCGCCTGGCAGAGGGCGGCCTATAACGAGGGGGTTGCGCGCCTGCAATCTCCCTGATTCAGTGTAGCGACAGGTGGCTTGCGCTTTGGTGGCCGCATTGGGAGGGCTTGGGTGATGCGTAAGTTTGGGCAGGCAATCGCGGCGGTGCTGCTGGTGTGGGGGACGGTTGCCCCCGCGCAGATGCAGACGGTCGACCCCGACAAGGCGGCGCAGAGCGATACGGCGCTGCAACCAGGCGAGCGCGGCTATGCGGTCAATCAGACCGATGCGGCGCCACCACCTCCACCGCCAGCGAGCGAAGTGCCATCGACGAACCCTCAGGGGCAGGCGCTGCCCCCCGCGCCCGGTACCAAACCCGCGACTTACCAGAAAAACGACGTGATCGGCGCAGCCGAGGGCGTGTTCGGCCGCGGCGCCGAGGGGCTTGCGGCGATGATCGAAAAGATCCTCAAGGATCAGGGCGAGCCGAGCGCCTATATCGCGGGGCGTGAGGCGTCCGGTGCCGTGGGCATCGGCCTGCGCTACGGCTCGGGTACAATGACTCACAAGATCGAGGGTCAGCGGCCGGTATATTGGACCGGGCCGTCGATCGGTTTCGACCTCGGCGGCGACGCGACCAAGGTGTTTACGCTCGTCTACAATCTCGACGACACGCAGGAACTGTATCGCCGCTTCCCGCAGGTCGAGGGGCGTGCGTATTTCGTCGGCGGTTTCTCGGCGACCTATTTACGGCGTGGCAGCATCGTGCTGATCCCCGTCCGCGCGGGCGTCGGCATGCGGCTCGGCGCCAATGTCGGCTATATGAAGTTCAGCGAGAAGAGCCGGATTCTTCCCTTTTAACGCGCCAGTTCAGAGCCTCGCCAGCGTGGAATGGGACATAGCCGTTCACTTCGCCGGGCACTAAGGTTTCGGCGCGTTCGAGGGTAACCGAGCTTTCGTTGAGCGGCAGACCGTAAAAGCGCGCGCCATGTTCGCTGGCAAAGCCTTCGAACCGGTCGAGTGCGCCGTCCTCGTCGAACACCTGCAAATAGCTTTCGAGCGCGAAGGGCGCATTGAAAATACCCGCGCAGCCGCAGCTCGATTCCTTGGCACCGCGCAGATGCGGCGCACTGTCCGTGCCGAGGAAGAATTTGGCGCTGCCCGATACCGCGGCGGCGCGGACGGCGCGGCGGTGCTCCTCGCCTTTCAGCACCGGCAGGCAATAGGCGTGCGGGCGCAAGCCGCCGTCGAAGATCGCGTTGCGGTTGAGGTGAAGATGCTGCGGAGTGATCGTCGCAGCGATATTGGGTCCTGACGACTGAACGAAATCCACAGCCTGTCGTGTCGTGATGTGTTCGAAAATCACTTTCAACGCAGGCAGCCGGGCAACCAGCGGAGCCAGCGTGCGATCTATGAACACCGCCTCACGATCGAAAATATCCACCTCGCGGTCGGTGACTTCCCCGTGGACGCACAGCGGCATGCCGACGTCCGCCATTGCCTCCAGCGCGGGCATGATTTGGTCGATCGCGGTGACGCCGTGCGCCGAATTGGTCGTCGCATGCGCGGGATAGAGTTTGGCAGCCGTCACAGTGCCGGATGATTTGCCCGCGCGGATCGTTTCGGGCGGCATCCCGTCGGTCAAATAGAGCGTCATGAGCGGCTCGAATGCCGATCCGGCGGGCAGCGCCGCCATGATCCGCGCGCGATAAGCGTCGACCGCTTCGACCGTGGTCAGCGGCGGGGTGAGGTTCGGCATGACGATCGCCCGTCCGAACTGCGTGGCGGTGAAAACCGCGACCGACTGCAAGGCCGCGCCGTCGCGCAAGTGAACATGCCAGTCGTCGGGCCGGCGGATGGTGATCTTGTCCATATATTTATGTCTTTGCGGCAATTTGCCGTTCAGGTCCAAATCGCTATGGAATTGGTGGATGTTGACGCAACGCTCCCGCTACGCCTTACGCGCGATGCTGCTGCTCGCTGGCGAGAAGGCGGGCGCGGCGCCCGTGCCGATGAGCCGTATCGCGGCTGAGGCCGACATCCCGCGCAAATTCCTCGAAATCATTCTCGGCGAAATGCGCCAGGCGGGATTCGTTGTATCGACACGCGGCAAGGCGGGCGGATTTCATCTGGCGCGCCCCGCGCATCTGATCTCGTTCGGCGACATCATCCGCCAGATCGAAGGGCCGCTCGCTCTGGTCCCGTGCGTCAGCCGCACCGCGTATCGCCGCTGCGAGGACTGCCGCGACGAGGCAACGTGCGCCATCCGCCGCGCAATGCTGCGCGTGCGCGACAAGACGGCGACGATCCTCGACGGCACCAGCCTGGCGGATGCGACCGCCGAGGATCTGCTCGTCGCCTAGACGTTCGGGCGTGCCTTCAACTCGTCGCGGATTTCCCTGAGCAGCACGACATCCGCCGGTGTGGCATCCTCGTCGGTGCGCTTGAGCACGCGGTTCGCCGCCTTGACGATTAGAAAGATGATCCAGGCGAGGATCAGGAAATTGATCACTTCGGTGATAAAATGTCCCCAAGCGAACACCGGCACGCCCGCGGCCTTCGCTGCCGCCAGAGTGTGCGGCGCGCCTTCGGGCATCGCCTTCAGCGGCACGAACATGTTCGCGAAATCGAACCCGCCGGTCAGCAGGCTGAGGATCGGCGTGATGAAATCGTCGGTCAGCGCGGTCACGATCTTGCCGAACGCCGCGCCGATGATCACCCCGACCGCGAGGTCGAGCACATTGCCGCGATTTACGAAGGCCTTGAACTCGGTCACGATCGACATGGCGGGGCGCTCCACTTGTATCATGGCATCATGCTCCCCACGATTGCGATTGCAACCCCGCGCGGGGGCAGTGTATTAGCCGCGCATAACAGATGGAGTTCGCTTCGCATGACCAAGCTTCGTATCGCCGCTGTCCTCGCGCCGCTGGCGCTCGCCGGGTGCGGCGTGAACTCGGTTCCAACGGCGGAAGAAAACGCCAAGGCGCGCTGGGCCGACGTCCAGAACCAGTATCAGCGCCGTGCCGATCTGATTCCCAACCTCGTCGCCACGGTGAAGGGCGCGGGCGCGCAGGAAAAAGATATTCTGGTCCAGGTGACCAACGCCCGCGCCTCGGCCAATCAGATCAAGGTATCGGGTGACGAACTGACCGATCCGGCCAAGATGCAAGCGTACCAGCAGGCGCAGAACGGCCTGACGCTTTCGCTGCAACGCCTCCAGGAAGCTTATCCGGAACTGAAGAGCCAGGCGAACTACACGACGCTGATGAGCCAGCTGGAGGGCACCGAAAATCGTGTCACGATCGCCCGCAACGACTACAACACGGCGGTGCAGCAATATAATACGCGCATCCGCACCTTCCCCGACGCGATCGGCGCCAAGATCTTCTACGGCGCCAAGCCGATGGTGCCGTTCCAGGCGACGACACCGGGTTCGGAAGCCGCCCCGAAAGTGAGCTTCTAACGCCGTGACATTCTGGCGGGCGCTGCTCGCCGCCTGGCTGGCCCTGCTGGCCACGGCGGCGACGGCGCAAAATTTCCCGAAGTTCACCGGGTTAGTCGTCGATGACGCGAATGTTTTGTCGCCGCAGACCGAGGCGGACCTGACAGCGAAGCTGCAGGCGTTGCAGAAGGATACCAAACGGCAAGTCGTCGTCGCGACGATCGCCGACATGCAGGGCTATCCGCTCGAGGATTACGGCTACAAACTCGGGCGTGCCTGGGGCGTGGGGCTCAAGGATGTCGACAACGGCGTAATCTTGTTCCTCGCGCCCAACAATCCGCAGGGGCAGCGGGGGCCGCGCATCGAGGTCGGGCGCGGGCTTGAACCGATCATGACCGACGCACTGTCATCGGTGATCATCAACCAGTCGATGATGCCGCGATTGAAGTCGGGCGACATTGACGGTGCGGTAACGGCGGGCGCCGATCGGATCATCGCGCAGTTGCGCGCCTCGCCCGAGGAGGCGCAGGCGCGGCTCGACGCGGCGGTGCAGGAATTCAACCGCACGCACGAACGGCGCTCAGGCGGGGGCGGTGTGCCGATCAATTTCATCTTCATCGTGTTGGTGATCCTGTTCGGCTTCGTCTTCCCGTTGATCGGACGCATCGCTGGCGGGCGGCGTTACCGGGGCGGTTCGGGCCTCGGCAATGTCATCCTGTGGAGCGCGATCAATGGTGCGCTGAACAGCGGCCGCGACCGCGATGGCGGCAGCTGGGGCGGCTTTGGCGGCGGCGACGGCGGGTCCAGCGGCGGCTGGGGTGGCGGCGGCTTTTCCGGCGGTGGCGGCGGCGGCTTCGGCGGCGGTGGAGCGTCGGGCTCATGGTAGGCGTGGACGAGGCCGGACGGCAGCTCGTCTCGGATGCGGTGCGCGCGGCCGAGGGCGAAACCTCGGGTGAAATCGTCACCATCGTCGCCGAACAGTCGGACAAATATCACGACGCCGCGATCCAATACGCGGTGCTGGTCATGTTCCTGGCGCTCGCGGTCTATGCGAGCTTTCCGGCCTTTTACGAGCGACTGATCGTCGCCGCGACGGGCGGTTGGGACATTCCCGACACGCGGACCCTGCTGTTCGTGGTGATGATCGCGCTGGCGCTGAAATATCTCGGGACGCGGTTGATCCTCGCCTGGATGCCGCTCCGCGTCTGGCTGGTCCCCAAAGCGACCAAGCGCCGCCGCGTCCGCCGCCGTGCGGTCGACCTGTTCAAGGTCGGTGCCGAGGCGCGCACGACTGGCCGTACGGGTATCCTGATCTACCTCTCGTTGCGCGAACGCATGGCCGAAATCGTCGCCGACGATGCGATCCATGCAAGGGTGCCTGAGGAGCGCTGGGGCGAAGCGATGGCCGCGCTCGTCGGCGAAGTCGGCCAAGGCCGCGTCGCCGAGGGCATGGCGGCGGCGGTGACGCAGGTCGGCGCAATCCTGCGCGAAGGCCTGCCGCGGCTCCAAGGCGACGTCAACGAACTGCCCGACCGCCTGATCGAGCTATGAGCGTCGAGCAATCTCGAGGCGAGATTGTCTGGCAGGGCAAATACATCGTCGCCAAGCGTGACGGGCAATGGGAGTGGGCGGCGCGGGCACGCGATATTGGTGCTGTGGTCATTCTCGCGGTCGATGACGGTCACGTCCTCCTCGTCGAGCAATTCCGCGTCCCGCTGGGGCGTCGCACGATCGAACTGCCGGCCGGGCTGGTCGGCGACGAAACGACGGGCGAGAGCATCCAGGCGGCGGCGATTAAGGAATTGCGCGAGGAAACCGGCTGGATTGCCGAAGGCATCGAGCACCTCGGCTGCTACGCGTCCTCACCCGGCATGGTCAGCGAAACCTTCGAACTCGTCCGCGCCACCGGCCTCCGCGACAGCGGCGAACCGCCCGAAGAAGGGATTACGCTGCACCGGGTCGCTCAATCGGAAATTTCCGAATTTACCGACAACAAGCGCACCGCAGGCCTGGTGATGGACGTCAAGCTGCTCGCGCTGCTGGGTTTGGTTTAAGCCGCGCGAAGTTCGGCCAGAAAGGATTTGGTGCGGGCGGCCAGCGAGTCGACCTGCGCGGCGATGGTTGCGGTCGCATCGGCCATCTCGGCGGCGACGCGTTTGCCCTTTTCGGATGCTCGGGCGACGCTGGCGACGCCGGTATGCAAGTGCGCGCTGTCAGACGCCGTGCCCTGCGCGCTGGCGGTGATCGACACTGCGACACGGCTCTGATCGTCGGCGGCGCTGCGGATATTGGCGGCAACGTCGGACACGGTTTCGACGCGCTCGAGGATCCCGCCCATTACTTGCGCCACCGCCGCGACCTTTTGCTGCATCGTCGCGATGCGCAGCTCCACATTCTTGGTGGCGTCGCGCGTCTGTCCGGCCAGCGACTTGACCTCATGCGCGACGATCGCGAACCCGCGCCCGGCCTCGCCGGCGCGGGCGGCTTCGATCGTGGCGTTGAGTGCGAGTAGATTGGTCTGGTCGGCAATTGCATTGATCATCGCCACGACCTGACCGACTTGCGCGGCATCGTCGGTGAGTTCCGCGATCACGCGTTCGCTGCTGCGCGCTTCGGACGTCGCGTCGACGGTGAGTTCGACTTGCTGCGCCACGCGCGCGGCCACTTCGGCCGCGATCGCCGACAGCGTGCCGGCGGTCTCATGCATGCTCTCGGCCGCACCGCTGGTCCGCGCGGCGGCGCCGGCAATCGCGTCGATGTCGTCGGCCTGTGCCGCACTGGTGGCGGCGAGGGCATCGGCCGTGCGCCGCGTCGCTTCTGCCGCTAAGGCCAATGTGCTTACCGCTTCGCCGACCGACGCCTCGAAGCGTTGCGCAAGGATGACCATTTCATCCCGGCGCCCCTCAATCGCCTGTTCGCGCTCGGTCTGCCGGGCTCGGCTTTCGGCCAGTTCCGCGCGTTCGCGTTGATGACGCGCCGCTTCTTCGGCGGATTGCCGGTCACGTGCTGCGACGACGAGGTTCTCGCCCGCGTGATAGTGAGCGATGAACAGCCGCGCCTGTGACACGATCGATCGGGCCAGCAGCAAAAAAAACACGCTGAGCATGGCGAAGACGGCGTTGGGCAAATGGACGAGGTGGATCGTCGGGATGACAACGATCATCGCGCCGCACAAGAAAGCGACGCTGGCCAGGGGCAGGGTCGCGACAGTGAGCGCGCCGACCGACATGACCCCGGTGATGGCACAGGTTAGCAGGATGCGGCCATTATCGCTGTTGTCGATCAGCGCCGCATAGAACATCAGTCCCCACGAAGCCGCCGTGATGAAGGATAGGATCGCCAGCGTCACCACGGTGTCGCGTGAGTCGGTGACCAGCCAATCACTTTTGCGCTGGAAATACCAACGGACCAGCGACCAAATTGAAACCGCGAACAGCATCAGCGCCGGCAGCCAGACGAGATCGGATCGTGGTGCCGTCACCGAAACCAGTGCGCCGATCATGATCGTGCTGACAAAGGTCAAAGGGTAAGGTTCGCGCGCCGCCATCAGCTGGGCGCGGACCAGCTTTTCGGGCAAGGCATTCGCGCCTCGGCCAAGGCCGAGCAGCCGAATGAGCGGTACATTGTCGTTGGCAGTTTCGGCCATCCGCGTCGCTATGACGCAGTATTCCTAACATCGCGTTGACCATCCGGACGGAGGTCAATGCACGAAGCGCGCGACGACCTCACGATAGCTGCGGCTAACCTTAACCTGCGCGCCCGAATCGAGCAGCAGGAAGCATTCGCCGTTGGTGTGCGGCTTTACCTGCTTCACATGATCAAGATTGACGATTTGCGAGCGGTGGATGCGCTGGAAGCGGCGCGGATCGAGCCGCCGCTCCAGATCCTTCATCGTCTCGCGCAGGATCAGCGAGTTTTCCGCGGTATAGATGCACATGTAATCGCCCGCCGCTTCGACGCGTTCAATTGTGTCCACCTCGACGCGGAAGATCTGGTTGCGATCCTTGATGTTGATGACCTTTTCATAGCGGTCGGCGGAGGGCGAGTCGTCGGTGGCGGTGCCCAGTTCCTCGGCCGCCTCGGGTGCGTGCTCGGTGAGAACTTCCATCAGGCGTTCTGCTTCGACCGCGCCCTTCTTCTCCGCGAGACGCGCGCGGACGCGTTCGAGCGTATCGGCCAAGCGGGCTTCCTCGACCGGCTTCATCAGATAGTCGGTCGCATCGGCCTCAAACGCGCGCAGCGCGTGATCCGAATAAGCAGTGACGAACACGAACAGCGGCGGTTCGATGTCCATCAGGCCCTGGACGACGGAAAAACCGTCGAACCCCGGCATTTGGATGTCGAGGAACACAAGATCGGGTTTTTCGGTCTTGATCTGGCGGATCGCCTCGCGGCCATTGGTGCAGGTTGCGACGATATCGACATCGTCGAACGCGGCGAGGCGGTGTTCGAGGCCCTGGATGGCCAGTTTTTCATCGTCGACGAGAATGGTTCGTATGGTCATGCGGCCTCTTGCAACTGCGCGTCGGTCACGAGGGGGATGTCGATCGTCACGATGAATCCGCCTTCCGGACGGTTCGCCATGTCGATGCTCTGATCCTCCCCGAAGGCTTGGCCCAAACGGTCACGAATGTTGGGCAGGCCGACGCCGGTGGAGAAGCTGGGCCGGACCCCCGCATCGTTCAAGCCGGGGCCGGTGTCGGACACGGCGATCCGTACCCGTTCCCCGACGAGCCGTGCATCAACTGCGATTTCCGCCCCCTCTTCCTGCGGCGTCACGGCATATTTGATCGCGTTTTCGATCAATGGCTGGAGCAACAGGGAAGGGATGTGTGCCTGCGATGCGGCCGGATCGAGGTTGAAGGTGGCGCGAAGGCGTTCCTCGAACCGCATCTTTTCGATCTCGAGATAGAGTTTGAGCGTCTCGAACTCCTGCGCGAGGCTAACCTGCGCTTCGGGTTCGTTGACCAAGGTGTAGCGCAGGAATGAACTCAGGCGGCTGAGCATCGCATTGGCGCGGTCGGTCTGTTTGAGCAGCACCAGCGTCGAGATCGAATTGAGCGTGTTGAACAGGAAGTGCGGGTTCAGCTGGTAACGAAGCATCGCCAGTTGCGCCGACGACGCTTGTCCCTCCAGCTTCGCCAACTGCACCCGCTGCTCCTCGGCGATAAGGAAGAAATTGATCCCGAAATAGAGCGCCGACCACGCCGCGAGCAGCAAGCCATCGAGCAGGACTGAAGCGAGCAGCAAAGCGCCTTCGAACGCGCCGCCACGGTTGATCAGCGAAAACACGAAAGCGTCGATGATCGAGTAGGCCGCCACCGCAATCGCTAGCGTGACGACGCTGCCGGCCCAGAGGAGGATCGGACGCTGGCGGATCAAGAAGCGGTAGATCGCGGCCATCACAAGTGTCAGCGAATAACCGGTCGCCGCCGACACCAGCACGGGGATGAAGAAGCTGATGCTCATCCCGTTGGCAACGCCCTGTGCGGCACGCAACAGCAGATAGCCCGTCCAGCCCGCGCCCTGGAGCATCCAGAACGCGCGATCCTTATCCTCGAAAAAGGTTTTGGGTGTCGGTGGCGAAGCCATTGCCGGACGACCTAGCAGAGCTTGGCCCGCGGTTCCAATCGGCGTAAGCATCTAGCCCAAGGAGACGGGCCATGGCCGATTACGAAGCGCCGCAGCAACGCGCCAAATTCCGTAATTTCGAGGAAGGCACGCAGGAAGACTGGGCGCTGATCGCCCAGCATTTCATGCAGTTCGCCGGCGGCGTCGCGGACCGCGTTCTCGAGCACCTCAAACTGCTCGACGGCGATTATGGCGGCTTTCCGATCGACCGGCTGCAGCATTGCCTCCAAACGGCAACGCGGGCGCACCGCGACGGGCGCGGCGAAACCTATGTGGTCATGGCGCTGCTCCACGACATCGGTGATACGCTCGGCAGCTATAACCATCCCGACGTTGGGGCAGCGATCGTCAAGCCGTTCGTTACGCCCGAAGAGCACTGGATTTGCCAACAGCATGGCGCCTTTCAGGGCTATTATTATTTCCACTTCCTTGGGATGGACAAGAACGCGCGCGACGCGTTCACCGGACATCCCTATTTCGATGCCTGTGCCGAGTTCTGCGCGAAGTACGATCAGGCGGCGTTCGATCCTTATTACGACACGCTGCCGCTCGAGTTCTTTGAACCAATGGTCCGCCGGGTGATGGCGCGACCGTTACGCGTTTCGGCTGGGCCGATCGAGGGTGCTGCGACCTGAAAACGTGGATGCTTAACCGTTAACCACGGCGCGCAACCGGGCGTTGACCGCCTCGCCCGTATGCGAGCCTCATGTCGCGTCCGATCCTCGCCGCGTTGTTCGCCCTGGCCGCGATGGTGCCATCAACCGGCCGCGGCGAGGCGAGCTACACGATCGCCATCCGCGGGACGGTACCGCTGGTGTGCCGCGTCAATCTCAATCAGGGGCGGCTGCACGAGTTTTGCAACTCCGGCACAGGCTATCGCGTCTACGCCGCGCCCTCGGCCGAGCTGGTCGGCGCGACGCTGGTGGTGGACGGAGAGCGCAGGGTGCTGAGCAGCGGCGAAACATTGCTGTCGTCGCGCATGTCGCCGGGGATTGTGGACCGGTCGGTGAGCCTCGAAGGCGCCCCGCCGCAGGGCAGCTTGTCGCTGCGGATAGAGGCTATTTGATACTGCGAACAATTCGCAAAGATAGTTTTTCCGCTTAGGTTGCTGCTGTCGCGATTCGCGCCTATGCCGCCACCGTTTCTCACCAGAAGCGGGGACGATTTCGTTCATGGCACGCAAGAAGATTGCGCTGATCGGCGCGGGCAATATCGGCGGCACGCTCGCCCATCTCGCAGCACTCAAGGGACTGGGCGACATCGTCTTGTTCGACGTCGTTGAAGGCGTGCCGCAGGGCAAGGCGCTCGACCTGAGCCAATGCGCTGCGGTTGAAGGGTTCGACGCGAAGATCACCGGCTCGAATGATTACGCCGACATTGCGGGCGCGGACGTCATCATCGTTACCGCCGGTGTCGCCCGCAAGCCGGGCATGAGCCGCGACGATTTGCTCGGCATCAACCTCAAGGTGATGAAAGCGGTCGGCGAGGGCATCAAGAACAATGCCCCCGACGCGTTCGTCATCTGCATCACCAACCCGCTCGACGCGATGGTGTGGGCGCTGCGTGAATTTTCGGGCCTGCCGCACAACAAGGTCGTCGGCATGGCCGGCGTGCTGGACTCGGCGCGCTTCAGTCATTTCCTGGCGGAAGAATTCAACGTCTCGGCCAAGGACGTCACGACGTTTGTGCTCGGCGGCCATGGCGATACGATGGTCCCGGTGGTCCAGTATTCGACGGTCGCGGGCATCCCGGTTCCCGACCTGATCAAGATGGGCAAATCAAGCCAGGCCAAGATCGACGAGATCGTCAAGCGCACGCGTGGCGGCGGCGGCGAGATCGTTGCGCTGCTCAAGACCGGCTCGGCTTATTACGCCCCGGCGACCAGCGGCATCGCAATGGCCGAAGCCTATCTTGGCGACCAGAAGCGCCTGCTGCCCTGCGCCGCGTTCGTCGAAGGCAAATACGGCCTCGACGGCCTGTATGTCGGCGTACCGGTGATCATCGGCGCGAATGGCGTGGAAGAGATTGTCGAGATCGAGCTGGACGCGGAAGCCAAGGGCAACCTTCAGGTCAGCGTGGACGCGGTCAAGGAACTGCTCGACGCGTGTAAGGGCATCGACGGCTCGCTTGCCTAAATGGTCGATCTGCCGCCTTGGGTGACAGAAATGCCGGTCGCCGAACAGCAGTTCGTGATCGACACGTTCCGCGCTGCCTGTTTGAGCGGGTCAGCGACCTTCAAGGTTGGCGAAGTCACCAAGATTACCCGCACGGAGGTGGACGGCAAGATTCGTTGGTATTTCTCCGGTGCCAAAGCGGAAGACAAAATCTATCGGCTTAACCTGTCGCGACCGGTTTATCTGGTCACGGCGGATGCAAAGCCGGGCGGCTATTATTATTCCAAAATGTGCCTCATCATCGCGCGGGACATGCCGCTGTTTCCGACCTGGGAGAAGATTCTCAAGGTCAATTTTACCGCCCAGCAGAAGCATGACATGATTGGCGATCCGAGCCGGGCCTCTATCGAGTTCCCTATCCCTGAAGAGCACAAGAAGCTCCACATACGTCAGCTGCCCGACCAATATATTTCATTTCAAATGTCCACCATGAGCGAGGCCGAAACCCGCGATTGGCGGACGAGCCGATCAATCAGAAGATCGCCAATTTCAAAGGCAGAAAAATAAATGAGCATCCTCGTCAACAAGAACACCAAGGTCATCACGCAGGGCATGACCGGCGCGACCGGCACGTTCCACACCGAAGCGGCGCTGGCGTACGGCACGCAGATGGTTGCGGGTGTGACGCCGGGTAAGGGTGGCCAGACCCATATTGGCCTGCCGATGTTCAATACGGTGCACGAAGCTGTCGCCGCGACCGGCGCCGATGCCAGCGTCGTGTACGTGCCGCCGCCGTTCGCCGCGGACTCGATTCTTGAAGCGATTGACGCCGAAGTGCCGCTGATCGTGTGCATCACCGAAGGCATTCCGGTGCTCGACATGGTCAAGGTCAAGCGCGCGCTGTCCGGCAGCAAGTCGCGCCTGATCGGGCCGAACTGTCCCGGCGTGCTGACCCCCGGCGAATGCAAGATCGGGATCATGCCCGGGAACATCTTTTCCAAGGGTTCGGTCGGTGTCGTGTCGCGTTCGGGCACGCTGACCTATGAAGCGGTGTTCCAGACGACCAATGAAGGCCTCGGCCAGACTACCGCGGTCGGTATCGGCGGCGATCCGGTCAACGGCACCAACTTCATTGATGTGCTGGAACTGTTCCTGGCCGACGAGGCGACCCAATCGATCATCATGATCGGCGAAATCGGCGGCGACGCAGAGGAGCAGGCGGCGCAGTTCCTAATCGACGAGGCAAAGCGCGGCCGGAAGAAACCGATGGCTGGCTTCATCGCCGGGCGGACGGCGCCTCCGGGCCGCCGCATGGGCCATGCCGGCGCGATCGTGTCCGGCGGCAAGGGTGACGCCGAGAGCAAGATCGCGGCGATGGAGGCGGCGGGCATTCGCGTGTCGCCTTCGCCCAGCGAACTGGGCACGACGTTAAAGGCCGTTCTGAACGGCTAAACCGCGAGGAGCGGGTCCATGGGTTACGAAACGAACGAGTTCAACGCCGAGCACGAAGCCGGTCCCAGCTGGGCGAATCCCAATTGGCCGGTGATCGACAGCGACGACCTGACGGCGGCGCTCGATCCGACGCAGATGGAGGTCGCGGTCAAGGCGGCGGCGACGAAGGCCGGCGCGCCGATCGACGAAAGCGCGGTCAAGCAGGCGGCGGCCGACGCGATCAAGGCGATGCTCATCATCCGCACGTATCGTGTGCGCGGTCACCTCGCGGCCAATCTCGACCCGCTCGGTCTCAGCAACCGGACCCTGCCCGACGATCTGAAATCCGATTTCTTCGACGTCTCCGAAGCCGATCTGGACCGAAAGGTGTGGCTCAACGGCGCGCTCGGCCTCGACCGTGCGTCATTCCGCGAGATTCTCGAAATCCTGCGCCGCAATTACTGCGGCAATGTCGGCCTCGAATATATGCACATCGCCGATGTCGAGGAGCGAAGGTTCCTGCAGGAGCGGATGGAGGGCAAGGACGCGGCCATCACCTTCAGCCCTGAGGGCAAGCAGGCGATCCTGGCGAAGGTGATCGAAGCCGAGCAGTGGGAGAAATTCCTCGGCCGCAAATATGTCGGCACCAAGCGGTTCGGGCTCGACGGCGGCGAGGCGATGATCCCGGCGATGGAAGCCGTCATCAAGTATGGCGGCCAATTCGGCGTGCGCGAGATCGTCTACGGCATGGCCCACCGCGGCCGGCTCAACATGCTCGCGAACGTCATGGGCAAGCCGTACCGCGTGATCTTCCACGAATTTTCGGGCGGCTCGGCCAATCCGGACGATGTCGGTGGTTCCGGCGACGTGAAGTACCATCTGGGCACCTCCACCGATCGTGAGTTCGACGGGATCAAGGTCCACATGTCGTTGGTGCCGAATCCGTCGCACCTTGAGGCGGCGGACCCGGTGGTGCTCGGCAAGACGCGCGCGATCCAGACTGATCGCAATGATCTCGAAGAGCATAAGCAGGTGCTGCCGGTGCTGCTCCACGGCGACGCGGCGTTCGCCGGGCAGGGCATCGTCTGGGAATGCCTCGGCTTCTCGGGCGTGCGCGGCTATAACACAGGTGGTTGTATCCATTTCGTCATTAATAACCAGATCGGTTTTACGACGAGCCCGCAATTCGCGCGCTCCTCGCCTTACCCGACCGACGTGGCAAAGGGCGTCCAGGCGCCCGTGTTCCATGTGAACGGCGACGATCCCGAGGCGGTGACGTTTGCCTGCAAGATGGCGATCGAATTCCGCCAGCGCTTCCACCGGGACATCGTCATCGACATGTGGTGCTATCGCCGGTTCGGCCACAATGAGGGCGACGAGCCCATGTTCACCCAGCCGCTGATGTACAAGACCATCAAGCAGCACCCGCCGGTCAGCGAAGTGTTCGCGTCGAAACTCGAAGGCGAGGGCGTGATCGACGAGGCGTGGGTGAAAGCCAAGACTGACAGTTTCGTCGCGATGCTGGAAGACGAGTTCACCGCCGGCGCGAGCTACAAGGCCAACGAGGCCGATTGGTTCGGCGGCCGCTGGTCGGGGCTGTCCAAGCCCGCCGATCCCGAAACCGCGCGGCGCAATGTCGAGACGGGCATCGGCAAGAAGCTGTTCGACGCGCTGGGCCGTACGCTGACGACCGTGCCGGACGATCTGGCGATCCACCCGACGCTGAAGCGCGTGATCGACGCCAAGGCGGCGATGTTCACCAGCGGCGAGAATTTCGACTGGGCGACGGGCGAGGCGCTGGCGTTCGGGTCGCTGCTCACCGAGGGCTATCAGGTCCGCCTGTCGGGCCAGGATTCGGGCCGCGGCACGTTCAGCCAGCGGCATGCGGTGTGGGTCGATCAGAATGACGAGCGTAAATATATTCCGCTCTGCACGCTGCCGCACGGGCGCTTCGAGGTACTGGACTCAACGCTGAGCGAATTCGGCGTGCTTGGCTTCGAATATGGCTTTGCCTCGGCGGACCCCAAGGCGCTAGTGCTGTGGGAAGGCCAGTTCGGCGACTTTGCCAACGGCGCGCAGGTGATGATCGACCAGTTCATCGCCAGTGGCGAGGCCAAGTGGCTCCGCGCCAACGGCCTGACCATGCTCCTGCCGCACGGATATGAAGGGCAGGGGCCGGAACATTCGTCTGCGCGCCTCGAACGCTATCTGCAGCTGTGCGCGGAGGACAATATCCAGGTCGCCAACTGCACGACGCCGGCGAACTATTTCCACCTGTTGCGGCGCCAGATGCACCGGCCGTTCCGCAAGCCGCTGATCATCATGACCCCCAAATCGCTGCTGCGGCATAAGCGCGCTGTGTCGGCGGCGGCAGATTTCCTCGACGGCAGCCACTTCCGCCGCATTCTCAGCGATCCGCGCGAACTGGCCGATGCGAAGGTCGAACGGCTGGTGTTGTGCACTGGCAAGGTCGCCTACGACCTGTTCGACGCGCGCGATGCGGACGATGACGGCAAGACCTCGATCGTCCGGGTGGAGCAGATCTACCCGTTCCCCTCCGAACCGCTGGCGGCGCGCCTCGCGAAGATGACCAATTTGAAGGAGGTCGTCTGGGCGCAGGAAGAGCCGACGAACAATGGCGCGTGGTTCTTTGTCGAGCCGTTTATCGAGGACGCGCTGGCGGACGCGGGCAAGGCGGGACTGCGCGCGCGCTATGCCGGGCGCAAGGCGGCTGCCTCGCCCGCGACGGGCCTGATGAAGCGGCACCAGGCGGAGCAGGCGGCGCTCGTCGCCGACGCACTCGGCCACAGCGTCCGCGAGGAAATCCGCCGGGTGCGCGAGACCCAGAAACCGGCTGTCGGCAAAGCGTCGGCCTAAGAGGAACTGACTATGTCCACCGAAATCAAGGTCCCGGTGCTGGGTGAATCGATCACCGAAGCGACGCTCGGCGAATGGCTCAAACAGCCAGGCGATGCGGTTGCCGCCGACGAACCCGTGGCGAGCCTCGAGACTGACAAGGTGTCCGTCGAAGTGGCCGCGCCGGTGGCCGGCGTGATGGGCGCGCATGGCGTGCAGGTTGGCGATACCGTCGCAGTCGGCGCGGTGATCGGGTCGATCGAGGCCGGCTCAGGCGCGCCTGTCGCGGCTCCGGCCAAGGTCGAAGACGTCCGCCAGTCGCCGCCGGTGACGCCGGTTGCTGCCAGTGAGGACAAGTCCGGCGTAGCGCCCACGCTGTCACCTGCGGTGCGCAAGCTGGTGCTCGAAAAAGGCGTCGACCCGACGACGATCAAGGGCACCGGCAAGGACGGCCGGCTGACGAGGGAGGATGTGCTGGGCGCGCCCGGACAGGCGGCTGAAGCCGCTCCCGCTGCGACTCCAGGCGCCGCTTCCGCCGCCCCGACCGGCGACCGCCGCGAAGAGCGCGTGCGCATGACGCGCCTACGCCAGACCGTCGCCAAGCGGTTGAAGGACGCGCAGAACACGGCGGCGCTGCTGACCACCTTTAACGATTGCGACATGACTGAGGTCATGCACGCCCGCGCCCGCTTCAAGGATGCGTTCGAAAAGAAGCATGGCGTACGCCTCGGGCTGATGAGCTTCTTTACCAAGGCGGCGGTGCTCGCGGCGAAGACCATCCCCAGCGTCAACGCGCAGATCCAGGGCGATGAAATCGTCTATTTCGATTACATGGACGTCTCGGTCGCGGTTTCGGCGCCCAACGGCCTGGTCGTCCCCGTCGTCCGCAATGTCGATACGATGAGCTTCGCCGACATCGAAAAGGCGATCGCCGCCTATGGCAAGAAGGCCAAGGACGGCACGCTGACGATGGATGACATGAAGGGCGGCACCTTCACGATTTCCAATGGCGGCGTGTTCGGCGGGCTCATGTCGACGCCGATCATCAACCCGCCGCAGTCGGCGGTGCTCGGGCTGCACCGCATCGAGGACCGGCCGGTGGTCCGCGATGGGCAGATCGTGATCCGCCCGATGATGTATTTGGCGCTAAGCTATGACCACCGCCTGATCGACGGGCGCGAGGCGGTGACCTTCCTCAAGACGATCAAGGAAGCGATCGAGGATCCGACGCGGCTGCTGATCGACCTGTAAAGCCGTGGAACCGCTCTTTTCCTACGGCACGTTGCAGTATGCGGATGTGCAGCAGGAACAGTTCGGACGGTTGCTGGATGGCACGCCCGATAAGTTGAGCGGGTTTCGTGTCGGCCGGATCGCGATCAGCGACCCGGAGGTGGTGCAGAAAAGCGGGGAGACGCACCACCCTGCCTTGGTTGCTTCGGGTGATCCGGCGCACCAAATTGCGGGTGTGGTCTTTGAAATAAGCAGCGGCGAGCTGGCCGCAGCGGACGACTATGAAGCGGCGGATTATGCGCGAGTGCGCGTAACGCTGGAATCGGGGCGGCGGGCATGGGTTTATGTCGCGGCGCCCGGTGTGCAGGTGGAGTAAGACATGGCTGAATTCGACTATGACGTGATCGTGATCGGCGCCGGCCCGGGCGGCTATGTCGCCGCGATCCGCGCGGCGCAGCTCGGCCTGCGGACGGCGTGTGTCGAGAGCCGCGAGACGCTCGGCGGCACCTGCCTCAATGTCGGCTGCATCCCGTCCAAGGCGCTGCTCCACGCGTCGGAACTATTCGAGGAAGCGGGCAGCGGCCACCTGACCAAATTCGGCGTCGAATTTTCGGGGGTGAAACTCAATCTCGAGCAGATGCATGCGGAAAAGAGCAAGGCGGTCAAGGAACTGACCGGCGGCATCGAATTCCTGTTCAAAAAGAACAAGGTCACCTGGCTCAAGGGGCAGGGCAAATTCACCGGCCCGAACACTATCGATGTTTCGGGAAATTCGGTCACCGCGAAGGACATTATCATTGCCACCGGCTCGTCGGTTACGCCGTTGCCTGGTGTCGAAGTCGATCAGCAGGTGATTGTCGATTCAACCGGCGCGTTGGCGCTGCCGAAGGTCCCCGAGCATCTCGTTGTCATCGGCGGGGGCGTGATCGGGCTCGAACTGGGCAGCGTATGGCGGCGGCTCGGGGCGAAGGTGACGGTCGTCGAATTCCTCGACCAGATCCTACCGGGGATGGACGGCGAAGTCCGCAAGGAGGCGGCTAAGCTTTTCAAAAAGCAGGGCTTTGAGTACAAGCTCTCGACCAAGGTGACTGGCGCGACCGTTAAGGGCGGCAAGGCGACGCTGACGCTCGAACCCGCGGCGGGCGGCGCGGCCGAAACGCTGGAGGCCGATGCCGTGCTCGTGGCGATCGGGCGCCGTCCCAACGCCGAAGGACTTGGCCTCGACGCGATCGGGCTCAAGACCAACCAGCGCGGGCAAATCGAAATCGACCATGATTTCCGCACCGCCGTCCCCGGCGTGTGGGCCATCGGTGACGTCGCCCCCGGCCCGATGCTGGCGCACAAGGCCGAGGACGAAGGCGTCGCGTGCGCCGACAACATCGCCGGCCATACCGGCATCGTGAACCATGACGTGATCCCGAGCGTCGTCTACACCATGCCCGAAATTGCCGGCGTCGGCCTGACCGAGGAAGCGGCGAAGGAACGCGGCGAGATCAAGGTCGGCAAGTTCCCGATGATGGCCAACAGCCGCGCCAAGACTAACCGCGACACCGACGGCTTCGTGAAGATCATCGCAGACGCGAATACCGACCGCGTGCTCGGTGTGTGGGTCATCGCCAGCCTCGCCGGCACGATGATCGCGGAGGCCGCGCTGGCGATGGAATTCGGCGCGACGTCCGAAGATATCGCGCTGACCTGCCACGCCCACCCGACGCATGCCGAAGCGATCAAGGAAGCGGCGATGGCGGTGACCGGCAAGCCGATCCATATTTAATGGGTGAACCGCCAAAATCTGTTTTGGCCGTCCGTCCCGCATGATAACAAAGCTGGGTTGAGGTCGGAACGGCACGGCTGCACAAGAATCAGCACGACGGCGCAGATTTCGACCCGGGTCGCACGCATGAAGGGGAACTCATTCAGGAGAGTGGGATGGAAGCGACACGACGAGCATTTGTCGGGCTGACGGCGACGGCGTTCGCAAGCCGCAGTCTGGCCGCAAGCCTCTTGTCACCGACGCCGGCTGAGGTCACCGGTCCGTTCTATCCGGTCATCAAGCCATTGGATCATGATGCCGATCTGACGCGCGTGGCGGGCCGGGCCGCCGGGGCCAAGGGCCAGGTCATTGAGTTGACTGGCCGCATCCTCAATCGGCAGGGGATGCCGGTCGCGGGTGCTCAGGTGGAATTGTGGCAGGCCAATGCCGCCGGCCGCTATCGCCATCCCAGCGATGACAACGCGGCCCCACTCGATCCCGCATTCGATGGCTATGCCCGGATTGCGACCGACGCAGGCGGGCATTTTCGTTTCCTGACGGTCAAGCCGGGTGGGTATAACGGCGGTCGACGCGGCTATCGGACGCCTCATCTCCATTTCGATGTCGCCGGGCGGATCAACCGATTGGTGACCCAGATGTATTTCCCCGACGAACCGCGCACCAACGCGACTGACCAACTGCTTTCGTCATGCATTGACCCGCCCGCGGTGATCGCCGCGGGACTGCCGGCGCGGGCGGACGGCGTCGGTCGCTACTCCTGGACGTTCATCCTGAGAGACGGGTAGCGCCTTTACGGCTTCAAGCGGGGGAAGGCTCGTGGCAGAGGCCGCTCGTGACTTCTCCCCAGACCCACGATGCAATCATCCTCGGTGCAGGGGGTGCTGGGCTGATGTGTGCGGCCGTTGCCGGCCAGCGCGGCCGGCATGTGGCAATCATCGATCACAACACCGAGCCGGGACGGAAAATCCTGATTTCGGGGGGCGGGCGGTGCAATTTCACCAACATCGAGGCGGGGCATGACCGTTATCTGTCCGCCAACCCGCATTTCGCGCGGTCGGCGCTGAGCCGCTACACCGCCGCGGATTTCGTGGCGCTGGTCGATCGCTACGGGATCGCCTGGCATGAAAAGACCCTGGGGCAATTGTTCTGCGACGGATCGGCCAAGCAGATCGTGCGGATGTTGTTGGATGAATGCCCAGACGGCGTCTTGCTGCGGCCGGGTGAGACGATCGGCACCGTCGAGCATGCCGACGGACTGTTCCGCGTGACCACTGACGGCGGTACCTACGCTGCGCCCAAGCTGGTCATTGCCACAGGCGGGCCGTCAATCCCCAAACTCGGCGCGACTGGGTTCGCATACGATCTCGCACGGCAATTCGGGTTGAAGGTGGTCGAGCCACGCCCCGCGCTGGTTCCGCTGACGCTGCCCGGCGACGAAGCGCTGTTTCGCGAACTTTCGGGCGTCGCCACGCCCGTTATCGCCAGCGCAGGCAAGACCGCCTTTGCCGAAGCGGCCCTGTTCACACACCGCGGCCTGTCCGGCCCCGCAATCCTGCAGATTTCGTCCTATTGGCGGCACGGGCAGGACATCGCGATCGATTTTCTGCCCGGCTGCGACGCGAACTGGCTGGTCGGTCTCAAGCGCGCACAGCCCAACACGACCTTACGCCGCGCGCTTTCGTCGGCGCTGCCCGACCGGCTGGCCGAGGCGCTGACCGAACGTCTGGGCACCAATGTCGCTCTTGGCCAGCAACGCGACGCGGCACTCGCCGAGCAGGACGACAAATTGCGCCGCTGGCTCTTCCGCCCCAACGGCACCGAGGGCTTCGCCAAGGCGGAGGTGACCATCGGGGGCGTCGCCACCGACGGCCTGTCGCAAAAGGACTTGTCCGCCAAACATTTGCCGGGCCTGCATGTCATTGGCGAAGCAGTAGATGTGACCGGCTGGCTGGGCGGCTATAATTTCCAATGGGCCTGGGCCAGTGGTTGGGCTGCTGGGCAGGCGCTGTAGAGCGGATTAAGGGCGTGTCGATGAACCCGCCGGCCGCTCTCCTCACGACCTTTCTGCCGTGGCTCGACCTGTTCGGCATTGCCGTGTTCGCCGCCTCAGGTGCGCTTGCGGCGGCGCGGGCGCGGCAGACCTTGGTGACCTTCAGTTTCTTCGCGCTGGTAACCGGCGTCGGTGGCGGCACGGTGCGCGATCTGCTCATCGGCGTGCCCGTGTTTTGGGTCCACGACTGGCGCGTGCCGGCCATGTGCTTGGCGAGTGCACTGGTGGTGTGGGCAACGCCGGCGCGGTGGTGGCGCGGGCGCGCGCTCGACTGGTTCGATGCCGTCGGCCTCGCGGTCTATGCCACGTTCGGCGCGGCGAAAGCGCTTGCGGCGGGCGTGCCGGCGCTGCCAGCGATGATGATGGGTGTGATCACCGCTTGCGTCGGCGGGATCATCCGCGACCTGCTGGCAGGGCAGCCGTCGATCCTGCTCAAGCCGGAGATTTACGTGACGGCGGCGGTGCTTTCGGCGGCGAGTTTTGTGGCGCTCGACGTGGCGGGCGTGGGGCGCGACCTCGCTTTCGTCATAGCGGTGGCGGCGGGGTTCGCCTTGCGCGCACTGGCGATTGCGCGCGGCTTGTCGATCCCGTCCTATCAGCGTTAGGCTGGCGTCATGATCGCGCTCGCTATCCTCGCCGCGGTGGCGTTGCGGCCCGAGCTCGTCGCATTCGAGCGCCTGGCCGGGCATTGTTGGATCGGCAAATCGCCCAAAGGTGACCCGGATACGCACTGCTACGCGCCGATGTTCGACGGTAAATTGTTGCGCGATAAGCATGAGGTGCCGGGGACACCGCCTTATCGCGGCGAGACGATCTATCGCTGGGATGCGGCGTCGAAGCGGATCGCCTGGGCCTATTTCAACAGCTTTGGCGACGAGTATCGCGGCTGGGCCGTCGGCGTCGATGGCGGGCTCGATTTTACCGATCAGGCGGGGGCGCCGGTAACGTCGTGGCGCTGGACGGAGAGCGGTTATACCGTGACCACCAAGGACAGGACGCCGATCCGCTTCATGCGCAAATGACCGAGGCCGAAGCGGTCATCGATTTCTGGCTGCACGAGACGCCGCCGGAAAAGCGCTTTGCCCGTGACGCAGCGCTCGATGCGGCGATTGCGCGACGGTTCGGCTCGCTGCATCGCAGCCTGTCGCAAGCGGTGCCCGAGGAATGGACCGCCGACGCACGATCAATGCTCGGTGCGATCATCGTGCTCGACCAGTTCAGCCGTAATCTGTTCCGCGACGATCCGCGTGCCTTCGCGCAGGATTCCGCAGCGCTGACGCTGGCGTGGCAGATGGTCGTGAAGGGCTGGGACATGGCGCTGTCCGCGCTCGAACGGCAATTTGTCTATCTGCCGTTCGAACATGCCGAGGATTTGGCGGCGGCCGACCAATCGGTCGCGCTGTTCGCGGCGTTGGAGGACGCCGAGGCGCTCGATTATGCGCGCCGGCACCACGCGGTGATCGTCAAATTCGGACGTTATCCGAGACGCAATAAGGCGCTGGGGCGGGAAAGCACCAAGGACGAGGTCAAGTTCCTCGCGGATCACCCCGAGGGGTTTTAGGCAAGCGCCTCGGCGATCAGCTTGCGGGTGTTGTCGATCCCGTAAAGCGCGATGAAGCTGCCCATGCGCGGACCCTGCGAGGAGCCGAGCAGGGTTTCGTACAGTGCGCGGAACCAGTCGCGCAGGTTTTCGAAGCCGCCTTCGTTGCCGATCGCATAGACGATGTTCTGGATCGCGCCGGCATCGGCATTCTTTGCTTCGGCTAGTTCGCGGTCGAGCCGTTCGAGCGCGGCGATCTCGACCCCCTTGGGCTTGCGGCGCTTGAGCGTCGGCGCGACGAAATCGCGGTTGTAGGCCAGCGCATGACCAATCAGCGCCTCAAGTTCGGGCGTGATCTCGCCTTCGACATAATTGGCGAGATAGGCGCGCATACCGTCTGGCGTCGCCTCGGGGCCAAGAACGCCGGCGAGGTTGAGGAGCAACCCGAATGTCACCGGCGGTACGCTGTCCGGTACCGCGCCGTTGTGGATGTGGTGTGCGGGGTTGCCGAGTTGCTGCTCGACCTTCTGCGCCGGGTAGCTCGTGACGAACTTGTAATAGTCGTCGACCGCTGGGGCGATCACGCCGGGGTGGAGCTGCTTGGCCGATTTGGGCTCGCGATAGGCGAACAGCGCGAGGCTCTCCTGCGTGCCATAGGCCAGCCATTCTTCGAGGGTCAGCCCATTGCCCTTCGATTTCGAAATCTTCTCGCCATGCTCGTCGAGCATCATTTCGTAGATCATTCCCTCGGGCTTCCGCCCGCCGAGGATCTGCGCGATCTTGCCCGATTGCACGCCGCTGTCGGTCAGATCCTTGCCGTACATCTCGTAGTCGACGCCCAGCGCGACCCAGCGCATCGCCCAGTCGACTTTCCACTGCAGTTTCGCGCCGCCGCCGAGAATCGATGCCTCGACCGTCTCACCCTCATCCTCATAGCTGACGACGCCATTGTCCGCGTCGAGCACAGTCACCGGCACCTGCAGTACCACGCCGCTCCTGGCGGAGACCGGCAGCACCGGCGAATAGGTCTTGCGGCGCTCCTCGCGCAGCGTCGGCAGCATCACGCCCATGATCGCGTCGTAGTGGCGCAGGACGTTTTTGAGCGCATCGTCAAACGCACCGGATTTGTAGCGCTCGGTTGAAGACACGAAGTCGTAATCGAACTTAAAACGATCGAGGAAATCGCGCAGCATCGCATTGTTATGCGCGGCAAAGCTCTCATGCGTGCCGAACGGATCGGGGATCGCCGACAGCGGCTTGCCGAGATGTTCGGTCAGCATTGCTTGGTTGGGAACGTTGTCCGGCACCTTGCGCAGCCCGTCCATATCGTCGCTAAACGCGATCAGCCGCGTCGACTGGCCGGTCAGCGTTTCATACGCGCGCCGCACCATTGTCGTGCGCAGTACCTCGTTGAACGTGCCAATATGCGGCAGGCCCGAGGGACCGTAGCCGGTCTCAAAGATCGCAGGCGCGCCGCCGGGTTTGCCGTTCGGATGGCGCTTGAGGACCTTCTTGGCCTCTTCGAAGGGCCAGGCTTTGGAACTTTGGGCTGCGTCGCGGAGATCAGTCATGACCCCGCGCCTTTCGCGGTCTCAGCCCGCCTTGGCAACCGGGCAGCGATTGTAACCAGGGCCGACGACCACGCGGCCGGGTTTGGCACCGGTATGCGCACCGTCCCTCAACACCTGCACGCCGTTGACAAAGACATGGCGCATCCCGACCGCATATTGCTGCGGTTTGGCAAAGGTCGCGGCGTCGCCGACGGTCCTGGGGTCGAAGATCGCGAGGTCGGCGAAGTTGCCGGATTTCAGGCTGCCGCGATCCTTGATGCCGAGATTGGCGGCGGGATAGCTGCTAAGCCGCCGCACCGCGTCTGCGAGGCTCGTGGTCCGCTCATCGCGCGCGTATTTGCCGAGGACGCGCGAAAAATTGCCGTACGCGCGCGGATGAGTGCTGGAGAGGAGGAACACGCCCTCGGCCGCCTGGCTCGCCGCGTCGGAGCCGAACGACATCCAGGGCAGCGCGGTTTCGCGCGCGACATTGGCTTCGCTCATCGTCATGTAGGCGACCTGGATCCGCGTGCCGTCGGCGACGATCAGGTCTGCCATGACTTCTTCGGGACGCTGGCTGCGGTCGCGCGCGACCTCACCCAGCGTTTTACCGACCAGCGGTCGCAGCGCCGCTGTCTTGAACGCGAGGAGGATCACCTTGTCGGGCTCGTTGACGACGAGGCTGGTATTCTCGCCTGCGCTGGGCGCGCGCATTTCGTCGAGCGCGCGCTTGCGCAATTCGGGCTGTTTGAGGCGTTCAACCCAGCGTTCGATCCCGCCGGCCTGAATCCACAACGGCATCGCCGCGTCGAAGCCGGTCGAGCTCGCCGGATAAGTGTACATATCGGCGGTGATCTTGAGGCCTTTCGCCCGCGCCGCCTCGACGCGGGCGATGGCCGCGTCGAGCTTGTCCCAATTGCCGCGCCCGGCCTGTTTGAAATGGTAGATTTCGGCGCGGGCGCCCGACGCGCGGGCGATCTCGACCAGTTCGTCGATCGCTTCGAGCAGCTTCGGACCTTCGTTGCGGATGTGGCTGATGTACATCCCGCCGCAAGGTGCCGCGGCCTGCATCAGCGCGATCAATTCAGGTGTCTCGGCAAAATTGTCGGGCGCGTAGATCAGGCTGGAGCCGACACCCATCGCGCCATCGTTCATCGCCTGCCGCACCAGCGCCTGCATCCGCTTTAGCTGCTCGGGCGTCGGATCGACATCGTCCTCGCCCAGTTCATGCGTGCGGACTGTGCCGGCGCCGACGAAGCTGGCGATGTTGGGTGTGACCCCCCGCTTGACCAACCAGTCCTGATATTCGCGCAAGGTCGTCCAGCCGATCGGGTATTTGATGTCGCCCTGACGCTTGGCTTCGAGGGCTTTCATCGCGGGGCTCAGCGGGCCCATCGACGATCCTTCGCCCATTACCTCCAGCGTCACGCCCTGCATCGTGTCGCTCATTCCCCGCCCGTCGGCGATCAGGCTTTCGTTCGCCCAGCTGAGCAAGTTGATGAACCCCGGCGCAACCGCGAGGCCGCGCGCGTCCACGACCTTACTGCCGCCGCCGCGAACGCGGCCGACCGCGACGATGCGGTCGCCCTTGATGGCGACGTCGCCGACAAATGGCGCGCCGCCCGATCCGTCGTAGATCGTCCCGCCCTTAATCACCGTGTCATAGGCCGGCGGCGCGGCGCCGAGCGTTAGGGCAGTGGTCAGGATCAGCAGGCGCTTCATGTTCATTGTCCCCTTGCGAGCCGCTCTTCGGCGGCGCTGAATGCGGAATACCTGCCCTTTTGCCCGTCAGGCACTGCCGTGGCGAAGAACGCAACCCCCCTGCCGCCGCTCAGCCACAGGCCCGAGCGTACGCCATAAGCCTCACCCGCATGCCCCTGCCATTGACGGCCATCGCGGAACAGGTTGTCGCGGCAGCCATCATGCGCGCTCGGCAGCGACTGCCAGGCGAGACCGTATTGGCAATAAAAACCGTGTTCGGTTTCGCCGGTGACAAATGCGGTGCCGGGTTCGCCGATCTCAAGCAAGGCGAGCGTTTCGGGTTTGAGAAAGCTGCCGTCGTTCCGCAGGATCATCTGGCCGATTTTCGCGAGGTCGCGCGCAGAGATGCGCATCCCGCCCTGCGGCGAAAACAGCGCGCCATTGTCGCCCGGCCGGTAGGTCGTCAGCGCATCGCAGCCATTGGGCGCCAGAATGGGGCAGGCGGGGCGCTGCCCTTTCAGATCGTCGCGCAGGATTGCGCCCTTGTCGTCATAGAGGATGACGGCCTGGCGGATTTTGAGGTCGCTGCAGGTTGTCCAGTTGAAACAGGCGTCGAGGTGCAGCGGATCGAACACCAGCCGCGC
>DATJIN010000018.1:0-17111 GCA_035493275.1 Sphingomonas sp.
GGCAAATCCGAGGCCGCGTCGGGCAAGACCGACGGCCAGGTCGCGATCGGCGCGGTCACCCGCGAAAGCGTGACGGGCGATCACGCCTATGTCATCTTCCCGTCGACCTACACCTTCAAACAGAAGGGCAAGACGATGCGCGAAACCGGGTCGATGACCTTCGCGCTGGTCGAGCAAGGCGCCGACTGGAAGATTGCGGCCTGGACGTGGAGCAGCCCGGAAGCCGTGCCCGTCGGATGATGGCCTAGTTCGTCCATTGGGCGTGCCCGGCGTAAACCGGCACCGGGCCGCCCATGACCTTGGCAAGTGCGTCCTCGATCGCCGCCCTTGCGCGCGCGGTGATCGCCTTACGCCCGTCGAGCGCGGCGGGGTCGAACGGCTCGAGGAAGTGAATGGCGAGCGGGAAGCTGCCGGACCGCGCCAGCACGCGCAGCGCGTTGTTGACGCCCGTTTCCTCCCCGATCCACGCAATATCGAAGGAATCCGCGCCAAAATCGAGCAGCACCGGCTGGACCACCAAACCCGGCGGCGGTGGATCGAGTACCGCCAGCAGCGACGGCTTGAAGGGCAGCAGCGAACGGCCGTCATTGACCGTCGATTCGGGAAAAATCGTTACCGCCCAGGTTTCGGCGAGCGCCTCACGCAGCCGCTCGATTTGTTCGGCGACGCCCATCCGGTCTTCGCGCGCGACGAACACCGTGCGGTTGAGTGTCGACAGCCAACCGACCACCGGCGCGTCGCGCAGCTCGGCCTTGGACACGAAGGCGCTGCCGGTACAGCCGGCGATCGCCGGAATATCGATCCAGCTGACATGGTTGGCGAGGAACACGACGTCGCGGCGCAGCGGCTTGCCGACCGTGCGCACCCGCGCGCCCGCCACCCAGGTCGCGTAGGCTAGATACAGCCGCGGCATCGACGAGCCGATCCGAACGAGCCGCAATAGCAGGTGGATTGGAACGAAGATCAGCAGCCCCGCGATGAGCATCACGCCGCGCAGGGCGATCCGCAGCCAGCCCAGCGCGCCGATCGGCGGCGGCCGCCCCGCGGCAGCCTCAAGCCTTGCGGTCGAGGGCGACGCCGTACAGCTCCATGCGGTGATCGACGAGGCGGTAGCCGAGCTTTTCCGCGATCATTTTCTGCAACGCCTCAAGCTCGGGATCGACGAACTCGACGATCTTGCCGCTTTCCACGTCGATCAGGTGATCGTGATGCGCTTCCGCCGCCGCCTCATAGCGCGAGCGGCCGTCGCCGAATTCATGGCGTTCGAGGATGCCCGCCTCTTCGAACAGGCGGACGGTGCGATAGACCGTCGCGATCGAGATCCCCGGATCGATCGCCGAGGCGCGCTCGTGCAGCGCCTCGACATCGGGGTGATCGTCCGACTCACCGAGGACCCGCGCAATAACGCGGCGCTGGTCGGTAATCCGCAGACCCTTTTCCGCGCACAGGGCTTCGATATCGATCGGGCGGTGCATGGGGGATGCCTAACCTAGTCGGGCATCCCCGAAAAGGCGGTTACTTCGTGCCGCGCTTGCGCTTGGTGCCGAGGCCAATCGACTTGGCGAGCGTGCGGCGCTGCTCGGCATAGGCCGGCGCGACCATGGGGTAGGTCGCGGGCAGGCCGAACTCTTCGCGATATTGCGCGGGCGTGACGCCGTGGTCGGTCATCAAGTGACGCTTGAGCATCTTCATCTTCTTGCCATCGTACAGGCAGACGACATGGTCGTTCTTGACCGACGAACGGACCGAAACGGCGGGCTGGCGCTTTTCGGCGGCGGGTTCGGCGACGGCGACACTGCCGCTGTTCAGGCCGGCCAGCGCGCCATGCACATTGCTGATCAGCGTCGGCAGATCGTTGACCGCCACGCTGTTGTTGCTGACATGCGCGGCGACGATGTCGGCGGTCAGCGTGATCAGCGTTTCGTTCATTTCATTGGCGTCGGTCATGGAGAGTCCTTGGAATTAGGCAGGTCGAAAACTGTGTGGCCAAACTCGCTTATCTCCGCATTGGCGCAATTGCCAAGCTATTCTTGGGAGCGCAGATTCAAGACATAGGTTTCCGCATCGAACACTTCGCCGGCGGGTCCGCGATAGTAATGCGGCCGCTCGCCAACCTTGGCAAAGCCATGTGCTTGATAAAGCGCGATTGCTTCATTGCCGCGGCGCACTTCCAGATGAAGCTGGCGGATGCCCGCCTGGGACGCGGCGTCGTGCATGTCGGCCATCAGCGCAGCGCCGACCCCGGCGCGCCGCGCGGTGGGTTCGACCGCGATCAGCATCAGTTCGCTTTCGTCGAGAACGGTGCGAACCAGCGCGAAGCCGAGCAACCGCCCGCGCCGCCGCGCCACCCTCAAGCGCGCGCCCGGCATCGCCAGCACCCCGGCAAGTTGGGACAGGTTCCAGGCCTCGCCAAAGCGAGGGTCGAATGCGCGGCGCATGAGTTCGACCACCTCGCCGACCTCGTCCGGCTTGGCGTCGCCGATCGTGAGCGCGGTCATGCCTTCGGCCCCTCGACCCGGCTCTGGACAGGTTTCGCGTCGGGCGCGCGGCCGTAAATCGGCACCGGCGGCAGGCCGCGCAGGGCGGGCGGCAGCAGCAAGGCAAAACGGGCCTCGAGCTCGACCGTCACACCGCCGAAGCTCCGCGCCCCATTGCCGACGATCGTCCGTCCGTCGGCTGCAATGTCATCCGGACGCAGCGATGCCGCGACCCCCTCCGCGCGTAACGGGTCGGCGGCAAATGATTGGACGAAATACTGGCCGTGGCCGCCCTCGTTGACCGCGAGCAATTCTCCCGCCGCGCCTTCGCTCAGCGATCGTGCCGCGACCAGGGCGGTGGCGCTGTAGCCGCGCACCGGCACGCCCCAGCCGATCCCCAGCCCGACCGCCGCCGCCAGGCCGACGCGCAGGCCGGTAAAACTGCCTGGCCCGACATCGACGAGGATTTCGCCGATCTCGCTCGGTTTGAGCGCATCGATCATGGCCATCAGCCGTTCGGCGGTACCCCGCGCCGCTTCCTCGCACTGCGACGCGACCACAGTCTCGCCGTCGAACAGCGCAACGCTGGCGGCCGGACCCGCGGTCTCGATCACCAGCCGCCGCAACGAGCCCTCAAAGGATGGTGTTGAAGCGTTCGAACGACGGACGCGGCAAGCGCTCGAAAATCGTCGCCGGATCGCCGACGCCGAGCGTCGAGATGAAATTGCTGCGCACGGCGGTGCCGCCAAAGAACTCGGCATCGACGCCGGCATTGTCGAACCCGGACATCGGCCCGGTATCGAGCCCGAGCGCGCGCGCCGCCATGATGAAATAGGCGCCCTGCAGCGACGAATTGCGGATCGCCGACACCTCGATCAGGGCCGGCTTGCCGACGAACCACGATTTGGCGTCGGCGGGCGGAAACAGCTCGGGGAGCAGTTCGTAAAATTCCATGTCCATGCCGATGATCACCGTGACCGGGGCCTGCAAAATCTTCGGGCCGTTCGTGCCGCCCGCATGCTTGGCGAGCCGCGCCTTGGCATCATCGCTTGCGCACCACACCAGCCGCGCGGGGAGCATGTTAGCCGAAGTCGGTCCCATCTTCATCAGCTCCCAGATGGCGTCCATCTGTTCGCGGCTGACCGGATCGTTGGTGTAGCCGTTGTAAGTCCGGGCTTTGCGGAACAGCTGGTCGAGCGCGTCGTCGCCGAGCTTTCCGGTCATATCGCGCGCACTTCGGTCACTTCGGGAACATAGTGCTTGAGGAGGGATTCAATCCCGTTCTTCAACGTCATCGTCGATGACGGGCAGCCCGAGCAGGCGCCCTGCATCTGCAGATAGACCTTACCCTTGTCGAACCCACGATAGATGATGTCGCCACCATCATTGGCGACCGCGGGGCGGACGCGCGTCTCGATCAAATCCTTGATCTGGTCGATGATGTCCGCATCCGCCGGATCGTCGGTCGGGACATCGGCGGGGACGCTGATCGCCGCCGCGCTCGCCGGGCGGAACAGCGGCATGCCGGCGGTAAAATGATCGAGCAGGATCTCGAGCACATCGGGCTTGAGTGCGGCCCAATCGACGCCCGGCGCCGCGGTCACCGAAATGAAATTATATCCAAAGAACACGCCGGTGACATCGCCCAGATCGAACAACGCTTCGGCGAGCGGCGACGCCTCGGCTTCTTCGGGCGTCGCGAAGTCGCGCGTGCCTGATGGCATCACCGGTTTGCCGGGCATGAATTTGAGCGTCGCCGGGTTGGGCGTCGTTTCGGTTTCGATCAGCATTCTCCTCATGTGGGCGTGGTGCTCCCCAGGGTCAATCACCAGCATCGACACCCAGGTTAATGCGCTTCCCTTGCAAAAGACGGCCGATCGGTGCATATCCGTTGCAGCGCAGCATCGTTTGCGATGCGGATCGGCCAGCGTGAATCGCTCTTTCAGAGCCGGGCACGGTCCAGAGACGCTTTAGCCAAACGGCTTCCCTTTCACGCGGGTTGTCTAGAAACCCGCTTGCATCGCGCAGGGCTTTTGCCGTGCGCGCCGCTCGCATTTGACGAGTAGTTTTTAATGACCAGTTTTAAAGATTTGGGGCTTTCGGCTCCGATCCTCGCCGCGCTTGCCGCCAAGAATTACGACACCCCCACGCCGATCCAGGCGCAGGCCATTCCGGCGCTGCTCCAAGGCCGCGACCTGTGCGGTATCGCCCAGACCGGCACCGGCAAGACGGCGGCGTTCGCGCTGCCCAGCCTGATGCGCCTCGCCGCCAACCCGAAGCCGCGCAAGCCCGGCACCTGCCGTATGCTGGTGCTGTCGCCGACGCGCGAACTCGCCTCGCAGATCGCCAAGTCGTTCGAAGATTATGGCCGCGGCACGAACCTGCGCACCGGCGTAGTGTTCGGCGGCGTGCCGATCGGGCGCCAGATCAAGGCGTGCGCGCACGGTCTCGACATTGTTGTCGCAACGCCCGGACGCCTGCTCGATTTGATCGATCAGCGCGCGCTGTCGCTGCGTGACGTCGAGATCTTCGTCCTCGACGAAGCCGACCAGATGCTCGACTTGGGCTTTATCCATGCCCTGAAGCGCATCGACCAGATGCTGCCCAAGGTGCGTCAGTCGCTGTTCTTCTCCGCAACTATGCCCAAGACGATCGCCGAACTGGGTGACCGGTTCCTCAGCGATCCGGTCAAGGTTTCGGTCACCCCGGTGGCCTCGACCGCCGAGCGCGTCGATCAATATGTCACCTTCGTTTCGGCGAAGGAAAAGCAGGCGTTGCTGTCGATCGTCCTCAAGAAGGAGCCGATCGAGCGCGCCCTGGTTTTCACGCGTACCAAGCATGGCGCTGACAAGGTGGTGAAGAACCTCACCGCCGCGGGCATCCGTTCGGCGGCGATCCACGGCAACAAGAGCCAGAATGCACGCGAAGCGGCGCTGGCCTCGTTCCGCCGGGGTGATACGCCGATCCTCGTCGCGACCGATATCGCCGCGCGCGGTATCGACGTGTCGGGCGTCAGCCACGTGTTCAATTACGAACTGCCCAACGTCGCCGAACAATATGTCCACCGCATCGGCCGCACCGCGCGCGCGGGCGCGACGGGTATCGCCGTCGCGTTCGTCGATGGCGAGGAAAAGGCGTATCTGCGCGGCATCGAAAAGCTGACCGGCGTCAAGCTGCAGCCCGTGCCGCTCCCCGAAAACTTTGCCGACGAAGCGGCGAAGCTGCCCACGCCCGTCGCAACGCGCGATGCGCCGCGCGGGCACGGCGGCGGTCAGGGTCGTCGTCACGACGGCCCGCGCGCCGCCAGCGGTGACGGCGAACAGCGCCGCTTTCGCCCGCAGCGTCCCAAGGGCGTCGGCACCCACAAGAGCGCGGTTCGTCGCGTCGGGCGTTAAATGACTATGGCGGGGCGTAGGGGTTGACCCTGCGCCCCGCTTCTTCTTGGCTTTCCCGAAGAGGAGAGCCTGCATGACCGACCAAATGAACGGCGCCGTCGCCATCGTCACCGGTGGCGGCACAGGCATCGGCGCGGCGACCGTCGCGCTACTCGCCAGTCGCGGCGTCCGTTCGGTGGTCAACTATGCGCACAGCCGCGACGCTGCCGAGGCCGTCGCCGCGAAGCATGGCGGCGTCGCTGTCCAGGCGGACATCGCCGATGACGCGCAATGCCGCGCGCTGGCGGCGGCGGCGCTCGATCAATTCGGGCAGCTCGATTTCCTGGTCAACAATGCCGGGCGGACCAAGCATGTCGCGCACGAGGATCTGGACGGCCTCGATGCCGATGACTTTATCGACATCTACCGGTTGAACACCGTCGCCGCGTTTCAGATGATCCGCGCCTGCCGCGATGGGTTGGCCGCCTCGCCGATGGCGTCGGTGGTCAACATCGCGTCGGTCGCCGGAATCCACGGCATCGGCTCATCGGTTGCCTACGCCGCCTCGAAAGGCGCGCTGATCACGATGACGCAGAGCCTGGCGCGGGTTTTGGCGCCAGACATCCGCATCAATGCCGTGGCGCCGGGCTTTGTCGGAACCGAATGGTTCGAACGCCAATATGGCACGGACGGCGCGGCAAAGATCGCGGCGCAAGTCGCCGCCCGCACCCCGATGGCCCTCGCGGCGACCGCCGCCGATATTGCGGGCCCTGTCGTTGCGCTGCTCGATCCGGCGATGCGTGCGATCACGGGCGAAGTGTGGCGCGCCGATGCGGGCGCGCATCTCGACATCGGCCTGTCACGCAGGCCGGGCAGGGACGCTTAGCGGCCTTGCGGTCCGGGGCCGGCACGACCCGGCATGAAGCGGTAGGTAATGCGGCCCTTGGTCAGGTCGTACGGCGTCATTTCGACCAGCACTTCGTCGCCGGTGAGGACGCGGATGCGGTTCTTGCGCATCTTGCCGGCAGTGTGGCCGAGCACTTCATGATCATTCTCGAGCTTGATGCGAAACATCGCATTGGGGAGGAGTTCCATCACCATCCCGCGCATCTCGAGCAGTTCTTCTTTAGCCATTCAAATCCTTGAAAGTTGTAAGTCGCAACAACAAACGCGCGCCCCCTTAGCGGAGACGCGCGTTCGTTACTAGTGAAGTGGGGATCGGCTTGGGCGACCGCAAGAGAGTGACGGTCATGCGGGGTTATTCCTGGTAAGAAACGCCTCGAGCCGCGTCAGCCAGTCGGCGAGGTTTGCTGCGGTAGTGGGTCCGTGCTTTTCCTTGTCGTAACTATAATAGTCATACGGCTTGCCGGCCTTTTTCAGCGCCGCGACGTAATCGGACGACTGGCTGGGCGGCACGACCTTGTCGTCGCTGCCATGGACCACCAGCACCGGAACCTTGAGCCGCCCGAGCTGCTGCAGTGGCGAGATCGAGGCCAAGTCGAACGCTTCCTCGCCCTTGACGATCCTGCGCCAGTCGGCGCGGTATTTCTTGTTGTAGAAAAAGTCCGATGAGTAAGCCAGCTGGCGGCGAACGTCCGAAATGCCCGCGAAGCTGACGCCGCAGCGATAGCGTTCGGGATTACGCGTCGCGCCCCATAGAGCGGCATAGCCACCATAGGACAGACCGACGATGCAGACCCGCTTAGGATCGGCAATGCCCTGTTTGACCAGCCAGTCCATGCCATCGTCGAGGTCGTCCTGCATGGCGCGGCCCCATTGGCCCTCTCCCTTTTCGTAAAAGCCCTGACCATAGCCGCCCGATCCGCGGTAATTGGGCTGGAGCACCGCATAGCCGCGATTGACGAGAAACTGGACGTGGGTGTCGTAGCTCAACGTATCGCGGATACCGTAGGGGCCGCCATGCGGCATGATGATCAGCGGGAGGTCCTTGGCGGGTCGACCCATAGGGAGCGTCAGGTAGCCGGGAATGTTCGTGCCGTCGCGCGCGGCGTAGTTCACCGACTGCGTCTCCGCGAGCGCGTTGCGGGGTATTTTTGGCGCGAATGCGGCAATCCGCGACATGACTCCCGTGGTAATGTCGTAAAGATAGTAGTTACCCGGATTGTTGCTCGCGCCGAGGTAAACGATCATCCGGCTACTGTCGCGCGAACGCGAAACGATCGTCGCCTGTTTCCCCGCCGTCGCCTTATCGAGCGCAAGCTGGTGAGCCTTCAAATTGGGCTCGAGCCAGTTGACCCGCTCACGATCGTCAGCCCAGTACACCGCTTCGACGGTCTTCCAATCGGCGCTCAGGTCGAACCCGGTCACGTCATTGGCGGGGGCGGCGAACACCTGGTCGCCGAGCGTCCGCGTGGCGTAGTTGTAGCGGTACAGCGCGATCCGGCCGTCTTTCTTGCCGGTCAGCACGTAACCAACGTCGCTACCGGGGCTGATCCGCAACTGGTCAAGCAGTTGATCGGCGTCCTTGTCGTCGCCCAGATGGATCTTGTCGACGCGCCGGAACTCCGAGGTCGCGTCGGGGCGGTAAAACATCATCGCGGTCTGGCCGTTATAGCCCAGCCCGGCGCGAACGACGCCCATAGAATCGGCGTGCCAATCCCATACATAGGTCTTTTGCGGCACGACCTTGACCGGCTTTCCGCCATCGAGGCTGAAGCGATACACTGACGGATAATCATAGACCGACGCTTGTTGCGCGAGCAGGACGTAGCTGCCGGCGGGATCGACATAGAGCAGATCGTCGCCGCGCGGCCCCTGTTGCGGCACGCCAAGATACGTGGCGCCCGGCTGGCCGAGCCGTAGCGCGACCATCCGCGAGCTTGAGATCGGCACGCCGAAATATTTGGCCTGAACCAGCAGGCTGACCAGCAACCGGTCATTGCCCGCCCAGCGGGCCCATCGGAAATCCATCTTGTCGGGCAGGTGGAACGGCTGGAGCTGGCCAGTCGCCAGATCGAGGACGGCGAGTTCCTGCTTGTTGTTCAGCACCATCGTGCCGAAGACGTGTTTGCCGTCGGGCGATAGTTGCGGCGCGCGGAGCAACGGGTCGGCTGCAAAGTCCGCCGCCGGGATCAGCGGCGGTCTGGCCGGCCCGGCATGAAGCGGCGCGGCGAACGCAAAAAGAAACAGCAGCGCCAGACGGCGCGCGAGACTGGACGGCATCGGCTAACCCCTTGTTAGCGCCAGCCTAATCCGCCCAGTCCCTTATTCGCAAGATCAGAGCGCGGTGTGACCCGCCGCCAGCGCCGCGAGCAGCAGCAGCGCGACGATGTTGGTGATCTTGATCATGGGGTTCACCGCCGGGCCGGCGGTGTCCTTGTACGGATCGCCCACGGTATCGCCGGTCACGGCCGCCTTGTGCGCTTCCGAGCCTTTGCCGCCGTGATTTCCGTCTTCGATATACTTCTTGGCGTTGTCCCATGCGCCGCCGCCCGAGGTCATCGAGATGGCGACGAACAGCCCGCCGACGATGACGCCGAGGAGGAGAGCGCCCAGCGCGGCAAAGCCTTCAGCCTGACCCGCCACCGCGGTGATCACGAAATACACCACGACCGGCGCGAGCACCGGGAGGAGCGACGGAATGATCATTTCCTTGATCGCCGCCTTGGTCACCAAGTCGACGGTGCGGGCGTAGTTCGGCCGCGAGGTGCGGTCCATGATGCCGGGGTTCTCGGCGAACTGGGCGCGAACGTCCTTGACCACGTCACCCGCCGCACGGCCCACGGCGGTCATGCCCATCGCACCGAACAGATACGGCAGGAGCGCGCCCAGCAGCAGCCCGACGATGACATACGGGTTCTCGAGGCTGAAATTCACCGACAATTCCGGGAAGAATTCGCGCAAATCGGTGGTGTACGCCGCGAACAGTACCAGCGCGGCGAGGCCCGCGGAACCGATTGCATAGCCCTTGGTCACCGCCTTGGTGGTGTTGCCCACCGCGTCGAGCGCGTCGGTCTTTTCACGCACGCTGTCGTCCAGCCCCGCCATTTCGGCGATGCCGCCGGCATTGTCGGTGACCGGGCCGTAAGCGTCGAGCGCGACGACCATGCCCGCCAGCGCCAACATCGCGGTCGCGGCAAAGGCGATGCCGATCAGGCCCGCCAGCTTGAACGCGACGATGATGCCGGTGACGATCACCAGCGTCGGCAGCGCGGTCGATTCGAGGCTGATCGCCAGGCCCTGGATGACGTTGGTGCCGTGGCCCGTCTCCGAAGCCTTGGCGATCGAGCGCACCGGGCGGTAATTGGTGCCGGTGTAATATTCGGTGATCCACACGATCAGGCCGGTGACGGCGAGGCCGACCAGGCCGCATTCGAAGAGCGCCATCGGCGTGAAGCCGCCGGTGCCGTCCAGATTGCCGCCCATCACCGCGTTCATGTCGCCCAGCGCGTACTGCGTTACGCCGTAGATCGCCGGGATCGAGAGGATCGCGGTGACCAGGAAGCCCTTGTACATCGCGCCCATGATCGAGCCGCCCTTGCCAAGCTTTACGAAATAGGTGCCGATGATCGAGGTGATGACGCAGACGCCGCCGATCAGCAGCGGGAGCGACATCAGCGGCAACAATGCGTCGCCCGCATTCTTCACGAGCAAGGCGATCAGCACCATCGTCGCGCCGATGGTCACGACATAGGTTTCGAACAGGTCCGCGGCCATGCCCGCGCAGTCGCCGACATTGTCGCCGACGTTATCGGCGATGACCGCCGGGTTGCGGGGATCGTCCTCGGGGATTCCAGCCTCGACCTTGCCGACGAGGTCCGCGCCGACGTCCGCCGCCTTGGTGAAGATGCCGCCGCCAAGGCGCGCGAAGATCGAGATCAGCGAGGCGCCGAAGGCGAGGGCGACAAGCCCGTTGACCACCGTGCGGTCTTCACCGCCGACGGTGTGGCCGGCCATGAACACGAGATAGTAGAAGAAGACGGCGATCGCGAGGAGCGCGAGGCCCGCCACCAGCATGCCGGTGATCGCGCCGGCGCGGAACGCCATGGTCAGGCCCTCTTGCAGCCCCTTCGACGCGGCCTCCGCGGTGCGGACGTTGGCCCGGACCGAGATGTTCATGCCGATAAAGCCGGTCGCGCCCGAGAGCACGGCGCCGAGGATGAACCCGGTCGCCGAGGTCAGGCCGAGGAAATAGCCGACCAAGGCGGCGACGACCACGCCGACGATGGCGATCGCGCGGTACTGGCGCCCGAGATAGGCCTGCGCGCCTTCCTGGATCGCGCCGGCGATGTCCTGCATCGTCGCATTGCCGGCCGATGCAGAGAGCACCTGCCGTGACGTGAAAATACCGTAGAGAACAGCGATCAGCCCGCAGACGATCGCGAAAATCACAAGATTCATGTGCTTTCGGCCCCTTGTGGACGGCTTCTGCCGCCGGTTTGCGCGGGGCTATGGCCGCGCACCCCGGCGAAGGCAAGCTTAGCCGTGGCGATAGCCGAGGCGGGCGGGCAAGGGGACGGGGGCGCCGCTGCTGGTCAGAACAAGACCCTGGCCCGCGCAAACGCTGCCGATCCGTGTGGCGGCGACAGGGCAAGGCGCGCCGGGCGACAGCGTGAACAGCAATTCGTAATCGTCGCCGGCTGTCACCGCCGCCATCGCGTCCCCGGCCACCGGCACGGCGTCCAGCGCAAGGCCGATCTGCACCCCCGAAGCCGCGGCCATCCGCTGCGCGTCGATCAGCAGCCCGTCGGATACATCCATCATGGCGGTCACCAGAGGTGCCAGCGCGCGGCCCTCGGTCAGCCGCGGCTGCGGGCGGAGATAGGCAGAGCGCGCTGCGGCGCCGCCTTCGCCGCGCAAGCCTTGTCCCGCCAGACCGATGGTGCCGGTGACCCACAGCTCATCGCCGGGCCGGGCGCCCGAGCGCGACGGCGCGTTGTCGGCGCTGCCGATCGCGGTCAGCGACAGGCTGCGCGGGCCCGCCGCCTTGACGGTGTCGCCGCCCAGCAGCGGGCAATCGAACGTTCCCAGGACGGCGACCAGGCCGGCCGCGAACCCCCGGTCCCAGCCATCGTCACTTAGGGGATAACCGAGCAGCACGCCCAGCGGTGTCGCGCCTTTGGCCGCCAGATCGGACAGGTTCACCGCCACCAGCTTCCATGCGACATCTTCGGCCGCGTCCTCGCTGCGGAAATGCACCCCCTCGACGATCACATCGTGCGTCAGCACCAGATCGCCATTCTTCGGCAGCGTCAGGACCGCCGCGTCGTCACGCAATTCGCGCGCGCCGTCTCCGGCCAGCGGCCGCAGCAGGGCGATGAACTCGTCTTCGGTCACGCGGACCGGCTACGCGCAAAAAACCGCTTCCAAAATAGGAAATCCTGTGGTGCTTCCTGCGCCATGAAAATCCGCGCCTTCGCTCCCCTCGCCCTGCTCGCCGCTTCGGTGTCGAGCGCCGCTCTCGCCGCGCCCAAAGCCGTCGCCGCCAAAAAGCAGACCGCGCATGACCGCCTGTTCGCGTTCTTCCACGCCAGCGACGAAGCGCAGCTCAAGGCCAACCCGCTCAGTGCGACATCGCGCGGCGATCTACGTTACGCCAACCAGCTCGGCGACTTCTTCTCCGACGCCAAGGCGGAACGCGACTGGCAACAGGCCAAGAAGGAACTGGCCGCGGCCAAGGCGTTCAACCGCGCGGGCCTCGATGCAACCGACAATCTCGCGCTCGACGTGTTCATTCAGCAGCGCGACCTCGACGTCCGCGGCAACACCCCGGCGATGCGCCAGCTCATCGATGTCCGCCCGCTCAACCATTTCTTCGGCGCGCACACCTTCTATGCCGATTTCGCCTCGGGCCAGGGCGGTGCGCCGTTCAAGACCGTCGCCGATTACGAAGCCAATATCGCCCGCCACAAACAGGCGCCGGCGCAGTTCGATCTCGCCATCGCGCGCTTTCGCGAAGGGATGAAGTCGGGCGTCGTCCAGCCCAAGTTGGTTGTGAAGAACATGATCGATCAGCTTGACCTGATCCTGAAAGGCGGGGTCGACGAGTCCGCGTTCATGGGGCCGGTCAAGAAATTCCCCGACGGCATTTCCACCGCCGACCAAGCCCGGTTGACTGCGGAGACGCGCGCGGTCGTCGCGAACGGCATCTTCCCCGCTTACACCCGTCTGCGCGATTTTCTGCGCGATGAATATCTGCCGGTGTCCCGCGACAGCGTCGGCCTGTCGGGCATGCCCGGCGGTGACCGGCTCTATGCCTTTCTGATCGAGCGCAACACGACGCTGCCGCTGACCGCCGACTACGTCCACAATCTGGGGCTCAGCGAAGTCGCGCGGATCACTCGGGAGATGGAGGCGATCCGCGTTAAGACCGGCTTCCAGGGCGATCTCCACGCCTTCTTCGCCTTCCTCAACAGCGATCCGCGCTTCACCCCCAAGAGCCGCGAGGACATGCGCGACCGCTTCCTGGCCATCGGCAAGACCGTCGATGCGCGCGTCCGCGAACAGTTCTCGGTCATTCCCAAATCGCCGCTCGAAATCCGGCCGGTGCCGCCGTACCGCGAAAAGACCGACGCGGCCGGCAGCTACAACGAAGGCACGGTCGACGGCTCGCGGCCGGGCGTGTTCTATTACAACGCCTACGACCTCCCCGCGCGCTTCACCTGGGGGTTCGAGACACTGTATCTCCACGAAGCGATCCCGGGGCATCACTTCCAGATTTCCCTGGCGCAGGAAAACGCGCAGCTGCCCAATTTCATGCGCTATGGCGGCAACACCGCGTTCGTCGAAGGCTGGGCGCTCTATGCCGAGACGCTCTACCCCGCATTCGGGATGGAGACCGATCCGTACCAGCGGTTCGGCGGACTCAATGATGAAATGCTCCGGGCGATGCGGCTGGTCGTGGATTCGGGTCTGCATGCCAAGGGTTGGACGCGCGATCAGGCGATCAAATACATGCGTGACAATTCGTCGATGTCGCTGACCGACGCCACCGCCGAGGTCGAACGCTACATCGCCATCCCGGGGCAGGCGCTCGGCTACAAGCTTGGCCAGCTCACCTTTTTGCGCCTGAAGGCCAAGGCGCAGGCGGCGCTCGGTGCCAGGTTCGATCCGCGCAAATTCCATGCGCAATGCCTCGATACCGGCGCGTTGCCGCTGCCGATTTTGGAGAAGAAGATCGATGCCTGGATCGCCGGGGGCGGGAAGTAACGACGAGCGCCGGCGTCAACGTAAGTCAACGTAAGCGCTAAAAGTCTGGCAGTACCTGCTCTGCGACCCCCCAGCCCGCGAGGTTGGGGGAGCTCGCCCGCTCGAGCAGTTCGTCGGCGTAGCGGATCGAGAAATGCGACGGCTTGTCGATCGTTCGCAGTTCCTCCCAGCTGACCGGCGCCGCCACCGGAACGCCTGAGCGGGCACGCGCGACATAGGGCAGCACTGCCGTGCTCCCGCGCTGGTTGCGGAGATAGTCGACGAAGATGCGGCCGACGCGCTTGGCCTTGGCCATGTTGGCGACGAACCGCTCGGGCTCCTGCGCCTCGAGCGCCTGAGCGAAGCGGTGCGTGAAATCCTTGACCGCGGGCCATTTGGCCTTGGGCGTCAGCGGCACCAGAACGTGGACGCCCTTGCCGCCCGACAGCATCGGGAAACTGACGAGTCCCAGGTCCGCCAGCGTCCCAGAGATGTCGAACGCCGCCTTCCGCACCGCTTCGAAGTCCAGCCCCTCATCGGGGTCGAGGTCGAAGATCATCCGGTCGGGCGTCTCGACATCCTCGATCCGCGAACCCCAGCCGTGGAACTCGATCGTCCCCATCTGGACGCAATTGAGCACCCCTTCCGCATCGTCGAGCCACAGATAGTCTTCCGAATGCCCGTCCTTCTCCTTGATCGGGACGTGATGGACATGCTCGCCGAATGACCCGGCATCGTGCTTCTGGAAGAAGCAGTGCTTCGCCCGTCCCTGCGGACAGCGCACCAGGCTGACCGGGCGGTGGCTCAGCACCGGCAACAGGATCGGCGCGACCGCCTCGTAATAGGCGGCGAGCTCACCCTTGGTGATCCCCGAATCGGCGTCGATCACGCGGTCGGGATTGGTGATGCGATAGGTGGGCGCGGCGGCCGCCTTGGCCGGCTTTTCGGGCACGACGTCCTTCGCCGCCTTGTCCTCGCGCAGCCCGGCAAAGCTGGCATGGCGGATGACATTGTCGGCGGTGAACTCGGCAAAGCCGACTTCGGCGACCAGTTTCGGCTCAACCCAATGCGCGCGCCGCGCCGCCGCGCGGGGAACATCGGTCGGCGCGGTCTTGCGTTCGAGTTTCTTCAGCTTTGATCCGATGTCGCTGAGCAGCGCGCTATCGAACCCGGTGCCGACCTTGCCCGCGTAGCGCAGCTTGCCATCCTCATGCAGCCCGAGGAGCAGTGACGAGAACGCCCGCGTGCGCGTGTCGCTCTCGGTCCAGCCGATGATGACGAACTCCTGCCGCCGCGTGCATTTGACCTTCTGCCATGCGGTCGTCCGCTTGCCGCTGTACGGCGCGTTGGCGAGCTTCGACACGATCCCTTCGACGCCCGCTTGGCACATCGCTTCGAACAGCTTTTCGCCCTTGCCGATGACATGGTCGGCAAAGCGCAGGTTGCCCCCATCGGGCAGGATCGCGCGCAGCGCGTCCTTGCGCTCGAGATTGCCGCGCTTCGTCAGATCCTGGCCGTCAAGGCTCAGCAGGTCGAACGCGAACATCACGAGGTTCGCGCCGCCATCCTTGATCGCCGCCTGCAGTCCCGAAAAGGTGGGGCGTCCCTGATCGTCCAGCGCCACGATCTCGCCATCGATCAGGGCTGAGCCGACCTCCAGCGCTTCCGCCGCCGCGACGATGCTCGGAAACTTGTCGCTCCAGTCGAGCCCGTTGCGCGTAAACACCTTGGCCCGCCCCCCGGCCACCGCCACCAGCGCGCGATAGCCGTCATATTTCATCTCGTGCAGCCAGCTCGACCCGCTGGGCACTGCATCGACCAGCGTGGCCAATTGCGGCTTCTGAAACGCGGGCAGCCTGCCACCGGCCTTGGGCTTCGGTTTGGTGGAAGGCGCCTCGGCCGCCTTCTTCCCGCCCGCAATCTCGTCCATCGTCCGCCCGGTCTTCACGCTGGTAAGATAGCGTTCGACCAGATCGTCGCTGCCCCCGGCGAAGTCGTCCTGAATCTTCCGCAGCAGCCAGTTCTCGTTCTTCTCCTTCCCGCGCGGCTTGAGGCGGATCATCAGCCACTCGCCCTTCATCCGCTCGCCCTCAAGCGTGAAATGGAGATGGCCTTCCTCGATCGTCTTGCGCGGATCCTTGCCCGGATGCGGGATCCATCTGCCGCGATCCCACAGCATGACGGTACCGCCGCCATATTGTCCTTTGGGGATCGTCCCCTCGAACGTCGCGTAGCTGAGCGGATGGTCCTCGGTCCGCACCGACAGCCGCTTGTCATCGGGGTTGAGCGACGGCCCGCGCGTCACCGCCCAGCTTTTGAGCACGCCGTCCATTTCGAGACGGAAGTCGTAATGCAGTCGCGTCGCATCATGTTTCTGGACCATGAAGCTGTGGCCCGCGGTGCGACCAACCTTGCCCGCGGGTTCGGCGGTTTGCCCGAAATCGCGCTTCGAATTGTACTTGGCGAGCGGATCGCGCGCCATGTCAGGCGGCGCGCTTGCGCGGAGCGGCCTTCTTGGCAGGCGCCTTTTTCGCCGCCGATTTCTTCGGCGCCGCATCCTCTTCATCGCTGCTCACACTACGCTTGAGCGCAGCCATCAGATCGATGACGTTGCTGCCGCGCGACGGCTTGTCGTTCTCGTCCTCCGGAGTGACGAGGTGCCCCTTCGATTTGAGTTTGCGTTCCACCAGCTCCTTGAGCGCGGCAACATAATGGTCGGTGAACTGGTTCGGATCGAACGAACCCGATTTCTTGTCGATCAGCGTGCCTGCCAGGTCGAGCAGATCGGGGTCGGGCTTGTCGTTGGGAATGTCGCGGAAATAGCTGTCGGCCTTGTTGACCTCGTCGGCATATCGGATCGTCTCCATGATGATTCCGCGCCCACACGGCTTCACGCTGACAATATATTCGCGGCCGCGAATGGTGATTTGGCCGAGACCGACCTTCTTCGCCTGGCGCAGCGATTCGCGCAGAACGATGAACGCCTCCTCTGCCAGATCGTCGGCGGGAACGACATAATATGGCTTTTCGAAATAGATCGGCGCGATCTCGTCATAATCAACGAACTGGGTCAGCGTCAGCGTGCGCTTGGTGTCGAGCTTGACCGCGTCGA
>DATJIN010000019.1:0-19011 GCA_035493275.1 Sphingomonas sp.
CGATCTCGACGCGTTTCTGCGTTATTCGGGCGGTCAGGGTTATGCGACACCCACGCGCGGCAAGGACGAGGACGTCAAGGTCATCGGCATGCGCCGCCGCATCGCCGAGAACATGCAGGCGGCCAAGCGCCACATCCCGCACTTCACCTATGTCGAAGAAATCGAGGTCACCAAGCTCGAGGACCTCCGCGCTGATTTAAACGCCAATCGCGGCAGCCGGCCCAAGCTGACGATGCTGCCGCTGTTGATTACCGCGATCTGCCGCACGCTGCCGCAATTCCCGATGATCAACGCGCGCTATGACGACGAAGCGGGCGTGGTGCACCGTTCGGGCACCGTAAACCTGGGCATGGCGGCCCAGACCGACGCGGGCCTGATGGTTCCCGTCATCCGCAGCGCCGAGAGCATGAACGTGTGGCAACTGGCCAGCGAGATCAGCCGCCTCGCCGAGGCCGCGCGCACGGGCAAGGCCAAGTCCGAGGAAATGTCGGGCGGCACGCTGACGATCACTTCCCTCGGTCCGCTCGGCGGGATCGCCACCACGCCGGTGATCAACCGCCCGGAAGTTGCGATCATCGGCCCGAACAAGATCGTCGAGCGCCCGGTGTTCGACGGCGACGATATTCGACGGGCCAAGCTGATGAACCTGTCGATCAGTTGCGACCACCGCGTCGTCGACGGGCATGACGCGGCCAGCTTCGTGCAGGCGCTCAAGAAGCTGATCGAGACACCGGTTCTGCTATTTGCGGATTGAGCCGTCTGAATCGCGGACACCCGCCGCACATTGAGACGAGCGGTCGTACCGCTTGCCCGTCCGCGATGTTGCGGCGGGCCGATCCAATGTAGGGATGCGTGCGATGCATTATATGCTGTTATTTCGCGAAACGGCCGATGAACTCGCCAAGCGTGACGATCCGGCGCAGAGCCAGGCCTATTGGGGCGGATGGACCGCCTATATGGGCGCCCTGGCGCAGGCCGGGGTGATGGTCAGCGGTAACGGACTGCAACCGCCCGCGGTGAGCACGACGTTGCGCGTCGCCAACGGCCAGCGCCACGTCGCCGACGGGCCGTTCGCCGATACGAAGGAAATGCTCGGCGGCTATGTCATTCTCGACGCCGATGGGCTCGACGACGCGCTCGAATGGGCGTCGCGCGCGCCGTGCGTGACTGGCGGTTCAGTCGAAATTCGTCCGGTTCTGCCGCCGCCCGCCGGCTGATGGACGCGGCGCGCCGTCACACGCTGATCGAAGCGGAACAGGCGGCGCGCCAGTCCTACGGCAAGCTTCTCGCTATTCTCGCCGCCCGAGCAGGCGACATTGCGGCTGCCGAGGATGCGCTGGCCGATGCGTTTACCGCCGCGTTGACGCAATGGCCGCGCGACGGCGCACCGGACAACCCGGTCGGCTGGCTGCTCACCGTCGCCCGCCGAAGTCTGGGCCATGCCGCAGGACGGCGCGCGACCGCCGCGAACGCCACCAGCCTGCTCGAATTGCTGCACGAGGAACGGACCGACCGTCAGGCCAGCGATTTCGGCGATGAACGCCTCGCCCTGATGTTCGTCTGCACGCACCCCGCGATCGACCCGGAAGCGCAAGCGCCGTTGATGTTGCAGACCGTGCTCGGGCTCGATGCCGCCCGCATCGCCGCCAATTATCTGGTGTCGAGCGCGACGATGAGCCAGCGCCTCGTGCGAGCGAAGCGCAAGATCCGCGACGCCGGCATCGCCTTCACGGTTCCCGAACCCGCAATGCTGAGCGAACGCGTCGGCAATGTCCTGTCGGCAATCTATGCCGCTTACGGCACGGCCTGGGGCGATCTGACCGGCGCCGACAGCAAGCTCGACGGGCTGGCCGGAGAGGCGATCTGGCTGGCCCGGCTGCTGACGCGGCTGCTGCCCGGCAATGCCGAAGTCATGGGACTGCTGGCGCTGATGCTGCATTGCGAAGCACGGCGGGATGCGCGGCTCGCCAGCGATGGCGGGTTCGTTCCGCTGTTCGCCCAGGATACCGCCTTGTGGTCGGGTGCTTTCATCGCCGAGGCCGAGGCGTTGCTGCGGTCGGCGGCAGAGGCGGCCGCGCCAGGACGTTTCCAGACCGAAGCAGCCATCCAGTCGCTTCATGCCCATCAGCGGATGACCGGTGAGCGGTTCAACGGCCCGCTTGTCCGCTTGTACGATGCGCTGGCCGGCTTTGCACCCACCACCGGTGTACTGGTCGCCCGCGCGGTGGCATGGGCCGAGGACGGCGCGCCCGAAATGGGCCTGCGCCAGATCGACGCGATCGACGGAGCGTCAGACTATCAACCCGCATGGGCAGCCCGCGCGCGTATCCGCTGGCTGGCGGGCGACGAAGCCGGGGCATGGGCGGCCGCAAAGACCGCCGCGGGGCTGAGCCGCGATCCCGGCGTTCGCCGCTTTTTGCTCGATGGCGGCTTTCGCGACCGCACCTGAAGATCTTCCGTGTCGAAATCCGCAGAGGCCGCCGCACATGCCTGTGTGACGACCAAGAGGAGCAATTTATGACCAGCCTGTCCGCTACCCCGGCGCGAGCCGCGCTTTGGCTCAACATCATCGCCGCGCTGGGCGCAGCATGGAACATCTTCGGCCTGACCCAATGGGTCGACTTTGCATTTCGCACGCGGTCGAGCCTGACGATGCGCGGGATGTCCGCCGCCGCTGCCGACCTTTATTACGGATTGCCGCTGTGGATGACGATCGCCTTTGCTGTCGGCAGCGGCGGCGGCCTGATCGGGTGCGTCGGGCTGATCCTGCGCCGCCGATGGGCGGTGCCCGTGCTAGCCGTATCGCTCGGCGGCTATATCGCTTTGTTTGTGGGGGACGCGATGCACGGCGTCTTCGCGGCGATCCCGGGGCAAATGGCGATCCTGTCGACGGTCGTCGCCTTCGCGGTCGGTTTGCTGGCGGTGGGATTGTTCGCGCAACGAAGGGCGCTGTTGCGGTCGCGTATTTAGCGCCGCCGCAACTCCAGCACTGGCCATTCGCCACCGGACGAACGGACGAGACGCAGGCGTTCGCGGCGATAGGCTTGCGCCACCGCCGCAGCCTGTGTGTCGAGCAGACCGGCAAGGAGCAGGGTGCCGCGCGCAGCCAGCACCGCGGCGAGACGCGGCGCCATCGCGATCAGCGGGCCGGCGAGGATGTTGGCAACGACGAGATCGTAAGGCGCGCGGGCTTGGATTTCGCGGTGCGCGACGCCATCGGCGACCATCAGGTCGAGCCCGCGCACACCGTTCAGCGCCATGTTTTCACGCACCACCTGGATCGAGATCGGATCGATATCCGAAGCGGTTGCCTGCGCCGCCGGCCAGAGGCGCATGGCCGCGAAGGCGAGCAGACCGGTGCCGGTGCCGACATCGATATGATTGCGAAAGACCTTGCCCTCGCGCTTCAGCCGGTCGAGCGTTTCGAGGCAACCGCGCGTCGTCGCGTGCTGGCCGGTACCGAAGGCCAGCCCCGCGGGAATGATGAAATCGCCAGGGCGGACATCCTGTTCCGGCGTGCGGACGCGGAAGCGACCGGCCTCCAGCGGATCGAAGCCGCTCTGGCTCAGCGACACCCAATCCTCATCGGCGACGGGCACCGCCTTGGGCTCGATCTTGCGTGCGCTCGGCACCAGTTCGTGAACCCGGCGGAGAGCGATGCGCGGCGGACGGCCTTCGAAATAAGCGTCGACCTGCCATTGGTCGGGCTTGCTCTCGTCCGGCTCGCTCACGTTGAGCACCGGCGCCGGATCGAGGTGCGACAAGTCCGCTTCGGCGAGGACTTCCGCTTCCGCGCGCGTGCACGGCAGCGTCAGTTTCCAGGTCTCAGCGGACATAGCTCGCGCCGTTGATGTCGAGCACCGCGCCGGTCATCGACGGCGGGGCGTGGAGCGCGGCGAAGGCGGCGACTTCGGCGACCTCGGCGGGATCGGCCACTTTCCCGAGGGGAATGTCCGCCAGCAGCTTGTCGCCGCCACGGCTCGCCAGATAATCCTCGGCCATGCCCGTCATGGTGAAACCGGGGCAGATTGTGAGGGCTAAAACACCATCCCCGGCATACCCACGCGCGATCGTCTTGGTCATCGCGACCATGCCAGCCTTCGATGCGGCATAATGCCAGTGCGCGGGCGAATCCCCCCGATAGGCGGCGCGGCTGGCGATGTTGACGATGCGGCCGCCGCCGCGCGTCAGGAAATGTTGGACGGCGAAACGGCAGAGCTGAGCAGAAGCGGTGAGGTTCACCCGCATCGTGCGCTCCCAGCCTGCCAGCCATTCGTCATCGGGCAGATCGAGCGGCGTGGCGTCGAAAATACCCGCGTTATTGATCAGCACGTCGACCGAGCCGAGTTCGGCCAGTGCGCGATCCCATAGCCGCTTTGGCGTCGCCGGATCATCAAGGTCGCCATCCTTGCTCGACAGCGCGAGCAGCCGCACGTCCTCGGCGTCCAAGCGCTTCGCGATCGCCGCGCCGATCCCGCGCGAGGCGCCGGTGAGAAGGATGTTGGTCGTCATATCAGCGGCCTAGCCTTGCCCGTGCGCCCGCGCTAGCGTCGCCCGTCGAGGGAGGAACGAATTCCATGAAAGTCATGTTGCTTGCCGCCACCGCATTGGTGGCCACTGGCGCAGCCGCGTCCCCACTGAGCCCCGCGCGCCACGACGCGACGCACGCGATGTTCGAGCATATCGTCAACACGCCGACCGTGCTCGGCCGCGGCAAAGTGCCCGAAATGGCCAATTATCTGGCCGAAGAATATCGCAAGGCGGGCTTCCCCGCGGCGGACGTGCGCGTGCTGCCCTATGCGACGACCAATCTCGACGGGACACAGAAGGACGATACCGCCGCGCTGATGGTCATCTGGCGCGCGGCGGGCAAGCCCAAGGCCAAGCCGCTGCTGCTGATGGGTCACATGGATGTGGTCGAAGCCAAGCGCGAGGATTCAACGACCGACCCGTTCGTGCTGACCGAGAAGGATGGCTATTATTACGGCCGCGGCACGATCGACATGAAGGACGGCATCACCGCCATCACCCAGGCGTTGATCGACCTGAAGGCGAGCGGCTGGAAGCCCAAGCGCGACCTGGTTGTCTATTTCACGGGCGATGAGGAAACCAACGGGATCGGCGCGAACAAGGGCGCCAAGGAATGGCTGGCCCAAATGGGCAATCCCGAGCTCGGCCTCAACGCCGATGGCGGCGGCATCGGCTTCACGGTGGACGACAAGCCGCTGGGCGCGCAGATCCAGACCGCGGAAAAGACCTTTGCCGGTTACACGCTGACGGTGCGCAACCGCGGCGGGCATTCGTCCAAGCCGCGCAAGGACAATGCGATTTATCAACTGGCGCACGCGCTGGACAAGATCGAAGCCTACCGCTTCGAACCCCAGCTCAACGAAACCTCACGCGCATACTTCACCGCGCTCGCCAAGATCGACCCGCGCCCCGAGATGCGCACGGCGATCGGCAAATGGCTGGCGGGCGACGGCACGGCGGCAGACGTGGTCGAGGTCGACGAGACCTATGTCGGGCTGACCCGCACGCGCTGCGTGCCGACGCGGCTGTTCGGCGGACATGCCGACAACGCCTTGCCGCAGCTGGCGACGGCGATGATCAACTGCCGCATCTTCCCGGGTGTCGATCCCAATGCGATCCAGGCCGAGCTGACCAAGGTGGTCGCCGATCCCGAGGTCAAAGTAACGCGCAACGACGATTATGTGGCCTCGCTCGCCTCGCCGCTGCGCCCCGATGTGACCGCGGCCTTCACCAAGGCCGTGACGACGCTGCATCCGGGGACGCCGGTCTATCCCGAAATGTCGACGGGTGCGTCGGATGCGCGGCCGTTCCGCGTCGCGGGCGTGCCGGTGTATGGCATATCGGGCGGCTGGGTGCGCGTTCCGGTCGACCTGCGAGCGCATGGCAAGGACGAGCGCTTGCCGGTGGCGGCGCTCGACGATGGCGTCCAGCACATCAAGATTTTGGTGCAGGAACTGGCGGGGAAGTAAGTCCCCGCCCGCGTCATGGGCAGCTGGTGACCGCCGTCGAGACGATCGGCGTCACGGTGATCACCAGCCGATCCGAATAGACTGGCGCCGGAGTCTTGGTGGTGCCGCCTTCGGTCAGCGTGACCGCGAGCGGCAACTGGGTACCCGGCGCCGGGACGCCCGCGCGGAGGCATTGGCGCGTGATCGGCGCCACGGCGGCGCCGCTCCCCGAGGTGCCGCTGCGGGTCTGGCCGAGTAGGGTCGCCGAATAGGTCAGCGACTGCGCCGGGGTCGCCGGATTGCCGCCCGGAAATGTCAGCCGGAAATTATTGTCCGACGTCAGCGCCACGCTGTACGCGCCCGAACTGCGGACGTTGACGAAGCCGCTGCGCGTGTAGGTGACGGGGGCCGAGGTGATCGTCGCGGTGGTCGTGGTGCCGACCTCACCGAAATCGAACGACAGCGTGTTGGCCGAAGCCTGACCGTTGAAATAGGCCTGCAGCGCGTTGAGCACCGTCACATTGAGGCCGATCGCGCCGGGGATCGTGCCGGTGTCGGTAAACATTTGCGTTCCGGCCAGATCGCGCGCGACGCAGCTGTAGTAAAGATCGAACACCAGCTGGGCCGACGCGGCGGTATCGATCCCGGCGGGCAAGGTCATGCGCGTGTTGAGCGTGAAGGCGTTGGTGCCGGTGCCCCCCCCGAAGGTCCATTTGAAGGTACCGGCGGGCGGCGGCGAATTGTTGTTGAGTGACGGCCCGGCCTGGTTCGCGCCCACCAGAATGTTGCTGTTATATCCTTCGCCCGAACCCCCGCTGCCGCTGCCCGACAGCACCTGCAATGTCGCGCCGTCGAACCCGGTGGTGCGCGCCTTGAGGTAGAAGGTGATTTGCGTCGTGATTTCATTGTTGGTGCCGCGCACGCGAATGAACTGGACGCCGTTGATGGTCACCGTGGCCGGGCTCGCGCTGAACGGATCATAATTCGCCGAGGCCGTGCCGCCCGTCTGGCTTTGGACCGCGCAGCGGCCCGCGGCATGAGCGCCGCTCGCCGCAGCAAGGCCGGCGAGACCGGCAATCATGGCGCGCAGCGTCTTCATCACCGTCCCCTTACCGCAGGAAGTTTGCCAAGTTGCACCACGCCGGGCGCGGTCTTGCCGATTTCGAATTCGAACACCGACGCATTGTCGTCGAGCATCGTGATGCGCCATTTGCCGGGCGCGAGCCCTGGCAGGCCGAAGCGGCCATCGCGATTGGTGAACACGGTCAGCGGGGCGCGCTCGGGGTGCGCCAGTTCGACGGCCGTGCCCGTCACCAGCGCGACCGGCTGGCCATTGACGTCCAGCAGGTTGCCCAGCGCGGTGATGGTGTAGGCCGAGCCGATCGTGATCTTGTAGCCCGAGCGATAGGACGGGAAGACGCGGAAACTGCCCTGGCCGAGGTCGATGCCCGGCGGCGCGTTTGGCGCGTCGATCGCCACGGTGCGTTCGGCATAGGCACTCAAGCTGGGGTGCGTGGCCGCGCGCAGGGTGCCCGTCGCGGCCGTCGAGCCGTTGATGCCGGGATCGAGCACGATGTTCGTGCCCTTCAGCGCGGGGTGCGGTTTGACGATGGCGAAACTGTCATAGATCGGCCGACCGATCGACACCGCGCCATCGGCAAAGGCGATCGAGGTCGCCGCGCGGATCGAGGTGCGCTGCTGGCGCGAATTGCCGAAATCGCGGTCGAACGTGCCGAAATGGCTGAAGCCCAGTTCGGCGCGGTTGGTGAAGTAATTGGCGTTGACGCTCGCGCCCGAACCGAAATCGCTGCGCTCGACATCGGCGGTCAGATTGTAGCTGCCGACGCCCTGGCCGTTGAGCGTCTGATAGCTGAGCCGCGCGCGGTTATCGCGCGTGTCGTAATCGGCGCGCGCGGACGAGAATTTGCCCAGCCGCGCGGTGATCGAGAACAATCCGGCGACGCGGCGCCCGCGCTCGTCCTTTTCGTAGCGCGTGTCGGCGCTCAGCGTCAGCCGGTCGTTGAGCCGCAGCCCGGCCGAGGCGCGGTAGGTTTGCGTGCTCGTGAAACCGAAGCGCGCCCGCGAATATCGCGCGTCGAGCCCCGCATAGAAATCGTTGGTGAAGGCGTGTGAGTAATTGCCGCCGATTTCGTAGCGGAATGGATTGACCGGGGTCAGCGTGCCCATCGGCCCGAAATTGCGGCTGCGCGTCTCGAGGCTCAGCGTCAGGCTGTCGGTGCGCCCGCCCCCGCGCTGGATCAGCCGCTGGAACGTGGTGATCGTCGCGACGCCGCTGCCATAGCGGCGCACGTTGCTGACCGCGACATTCGTCGCGATCGTGCCGAAACCGGACGCGATGACGGCTTCGAGGCCGAGCAGCTGGCCGTCGGCATCGACCTGGGCGTTGGCACCCAGCGTCAGGCTGTCGCTGATGCCGGTCCGCACGAAGCCGCTCATCGCCGGTTTGTTGGTGTAATGCGGGCCACTCAGGCCGAGCGGCGAGAGAACGCCCGCATAAAAGCCGAACTCGCTGAGCCCCTGCCCCAATTGCGATTGATCGAGGAACAGGTTGAAGCGCAGGTTCTGGGTGCGCCCGGTATCGTCGAGGATCGCCAGGCTAATGTCGTTGGCACCCTGCGTGAACGGGAAATCGCGCAAATTGTAAGTGCCCGGCTGGAGCGCGAGGCGGCGGACGATCTGGCCGTTGACCGACACTTCGACCGTCGCGGCGCGGTCGAGCTGGAAGCTCCGGTCGCCGCGCGGACGGACGACCTGTTGCGGCTGCAGCACCGAATAGGAGCGGTAAATCGACACGCCGGCGATGTCCGGCGCCGACTGGAACCCGCGCGCCGTGGGCTGCAAATCGCCCGCGGTGAAACGCGCGACGAGGCGCTGGTTGTCGTACACTGCGCGCGTGCCGAGCCGCTGAAAATCCTTGTTGGCGGCGCCGGGCTGGTAAACCCCTTCCCCCTCCACCACGACCTGGCCGAAACGCGTGGCGCCATCGAGAAAGAACACCGGCTTGCCGAAGCCGTCCCCGAACTTGCCGGTATAGCCGTAATCCTGCGAGCCGCGGACGTTGAGATAGCCGCTCCATTTGGCGGGCGGCGCGAACCCGCCGACGCGCGCGCGGTCGATCGGGCTAACGGCGAGGTTGCGCGCGGCGCGGCGGCTGCTGTCGATCGTGACCTTCAGCTGGAGTGTCTGCGGGTCGTATTTGAGGGCGACACCCGAAGCGGCGAAATCGGCCGGGGTCAGGCTGTCCTTGCCCGCGAAGGCGCCCTGCAGCGCCTTGAACGCATCGGGATCGAGCAGCGGCTGGAGCAGGTCGAGCAGACGCTGTGCAGGCAGCGCGATGCTGTCATCGGCGCCGAGGGTCAGCGGCACATCCCCGAGATATGCGGCGCCGTCGACCGCGCCGACGGTCAGGACGATCGCGCGACCGGTCGGGTTGAGCCGCGTCGCATTCGCCGACGGGCCGACCGCAGGATCGATCCGCACAGTCTTGATCGCGGGCGTCTGCGCCAACCCTGAGGTGGCCCAGCCGATCGCGATCGCGCTGCAGGCAAATGCCCTATTTGTCGGGCGTGAATTGCGCATCGACACGGGTCGCGGTGGGCGGCAGTTCGGCCGGGATGGTCAGTTTGCGGGTCTGCCCCGCGCCAACCAGGCCGAAGCCGACCGTCTGCTGAATTTCCGGACCCGAGAATGTGCGGCGGTAAACTTCCTTGCCCGCGGCATCGCTGGCGCTCACGCGGAGCCGCCCGGCAGACAGATAGGCATGGGCATTGCTCGGATCGCTGAGCGTGAGCAGCGGCACGGGCTTGCCGTTGCCATCCTTGCCGATGGCCGCGCTGTCCACCTTCAGCGCGGGCACGGCGCCTTGCGGCGCGACCGACACGAGCACCTGGAAATTGTAGAGGATCTGGATCGCCGACTGGTTGGCCGGCAGCTTCACCGGCAACTGCGCCACCGTGACGTAGAAATGCTTGGACTTGGCGAGGCCCGGATCGCCGACGAACTGGACGCGGAACGACTGGGTCTGGCCCGGCTGAATCAACGCCTGGGGCGGAAAGACGAGCAGTTCGTCGGCTTCCTTCTGGTCGGCCTTGGCCTTCAACCCGTCGGCCTCGTAATCGAGTGCCTGGACGCGCATTTCGACCGGCAGCGGTGTGGTGAACGAATTTTCGACGGTAATGATCTGCGACATCGCCTGGCCGGCGGTCTTGAGATCGAGCACGACCGGCTGCACCGTCATCGCCGCGGCGGGGACGGCGCACAACGCGGCGGCCAATGCCGCCAGAATTCCTGCTCGTTTCACCCCAAAACCCCTCTCAGCCAGGCACAGCTTACTCGGCAGCGCCTAACTCCACGATAACGATGTCGCCATAACGCCCGGCGACCAAGGGACGCCCGCCGCCAGACACCTCAAGCGTCACTTCGGCCATGCCCGAAGCGGCGCCGTTTGCTGCGACGGCGAGCGGCTGGCTCGACTGCTGCGGTGACAAGGAACCGCCGCCGGCCCAGCGCAGGCCGTATTGGTAGGGCAATTGATCGGCGAACGCCGACCCTGCCGCCACGGCTGCGCCTTCGCGGCGCAGCGCACCGCCCACCGAGCGCAGCCGGACGACATGCGCCGAATTGCAGATAATCGGCAGCATCAGCGTGATCCGCGAGGGCAGCGCCTGCGCCGTCACCGGATCAGCCAGATTGCCGATCGTCACGGTGCCCGAGCTGGCGGTGCCCAGAAATGTCGCGTTGCTCCCGGTCTGCGCGCCCGCCGGGCGGGCGAGGCAGGCTGGTTCCGCGGTGCCGCTGACCTGGATGATCTGCGCGGCGCGGGTGCCCTGTTCGACGAACGCCGTTTGCGCGGCTGCTGGCGCAGCGGTAAACAGCGCAAGGATGATGACCGCCCTCACTGGCGCGGCTCGAGCGTCACACGGAACGTCTCGCCATAATTGCCCGCGACCAGCGGCGCGTTGGAAGTGAGATTCGATGCTCCGGGCTGAATATCCAGCTCCAGCAGCAGCGCCCCGCCCGTCGGTTGTGGCCGATCGATGATTTCTTCGCGCGGTCGCCGGGTGTTGGCGTCGGCAAACAGCGTGCGCGTCTGGTCCCCCCAGGTGAAGCGCGCGCGGTAAGGCACGGCATTGGCAAAGCCCGACGGCGCGATGGTCGCCGCGCCGGCGCGGAACAGGCCGTTATTCTGTGCCTCGATGCGCACGATGTGCGGCACGTTGCACATCGCCGCGAAGCTGAGATCGGCGTTGGCCGCGCGCACCGCCAGCGTGGCCGGATCGACGAGCGTATCGATCTGCAGATTGTTGCCCGCGAGCGCGCGGACGTTGTTCGGCGCCTGCGGCGCCAGTTGCGGCGGCGCCGTGTCGAACGCGCAGCGCCGCGCCACCACGCCCTCGATCGCGACCGTGCCGCCTGCAGCAAGGACAGGCGACGCGGACGCGACGAGGATCAGGAAGGAAGCGGCGTGGCGCATGTTCGGTCAGGCTTATGACGGCGTGATCGTGACGGCGATCTGGCCATTATAGGTGCCCGCCACCAACAGCGTGCTGGCGCCGCCCGGGGTGGTGAAGGTGTCGGCGGTGACCGTCACGTTATTGCCCGCGGCACCCGAAATCGCGCCGCCGACCGGCGTCGCGCCCGTGGCCGCACCCGTGGTCGCGTTGTTGACCGTCGTTGTACCGCCGGCGGCACGCGCCACCGCGACATGCGCGACATAATCGATGCGGTTGGTATAGCCCGTCGACGCGGCGCCGCCGGTCGTCAGTTCGGTCGCATCGACAGCCACTGCCGGGGTCGCCGAATTGCACACGACGCGGAACGCCGGAACACTTCCGCCGGCGCCGACGAAGCGCGCTGCCAAGGTGCCGCTCGCTTCCAGCGTGCCATTGGCCTGGGCCAGTTCGCCGAGGTTGACGTTGTCGGTGAACGTCGTCGTCGAACCACCGCCGACGATCGCGCACTTCGACGTCACCGTGCCGGTGATGTTGATCGTGCCGGTCACGGTTTGCGCGCCGGCAGGCACTGCCAGCGCCGAGGCGACAGCCGCCCCGATCATCAGAAACTTCTTCATGTCACGTCCCTCCATTCATATTCAAAACCCAAAATTGGCCCGGCGGCGTCAGGTCGCCGGGCTGATGGTCACGGTCAAAGTGTCGCTGTACGTCCCCGCGGTCAGGATCGGCGGCCCGGCATAGGCGTTGGCCTTGACGCGGATCGTCGAATCGCTGCCGATGGTCGCGGGTCCGGCGAGGCGCAGACCCTTGGTCGTCGAGGCAGGGCCGCTAAAATTGCTGCCAGAAGCGGGCAAATAGGTCGGCGCGCAGGCGTTGCTGGCGGGCACCAGATCCTTGGCACCGCACGTGGCGGTCGCGCTGGTCGCATTGCCGCTGAGCGTCAGTTGCACGTCATAGGGCGCGAGCGCGGTATAGCCGGGCCCGGCCGCGCTGCCGCTGGCTAGGCCGCCGTTCGACGAGACGACGCCGACGCGTGACGCGCTGGTGCAATCGAGCTTGAACGCCGCCACACGGTCGAAGCCCTGGGTTTCGAAATCGGGTTCGACATAGTTTGCGCCCGGCGCGTTGGCCGGCACGAAGCCGCAGCGCGCGGCAATCGAGGCGCGGACCTCGACGGTCAGGTTCAGCCGGTCGGGCGAGCCGCCATAATAGGCCGTCTGCGCGGCACACGGGGCCGCCGCGGCCAGCGCCGCCACCATCCCTAGCCACCGTGCGCGCATCCGCATCGACCGATTCCCCCGGGCCGGATGCGCCAAAAATTGGCCGTCCCCCCGCAAAGTCCGGGTACCACAGCGGTCGATGGCCGCAAACTAAGCTAAAGTATCAATTAACCGCATAGTGTTCCGCGCGGGGACAGCGCGATCCATGCGCGCAGAACGGTCGACAGCGGGGAATCGGGCGGCTAGCACCGGGGCAAACAAGCAAATGGGGGCGGCGTTGGACTTCATCAGCATCCTGTCGATCTTCGTGCTGGCGTGTTTCGTCGGCTATTACGTCGTCTGGTCGGTTACGCCGGCGCTGCACACGCCGCTGATGGCGGTGACCAACGCGATATCCTCGGTGATTATCGTCGGCGCGCTGGTCGCTAGCGCAGCGGCGGGGTCTGATAGTTCGAAATGGCTCGGGCTGCTCGGCGTTGTCCTCGCGAGCATCAACATCTTTGGCGGATTCGCGGTCACCGCGCGGATGCTGGCGATGTACAAGAAGAAGGAGCGCCCAGCCGCTGCTCCGGCAGCGGAGGGCAAATAACTGTGGAGCATGCTGTCGTTCCCGCCTGGGCGCTGATCGCCTATCTCGTCTCCGGGGTTTGTTTCATCCTCGCACTGCGCGGCCTGTCCAGCCCCGCGACCAGCCAGCGCGGCAATCGCTTCGGCATGATCGGCATGACCATTGCCGTGGTGACGACGCTGGTGACGCACGGCCTCAATCTCACGACGGCGCTTGAGCCAGACAAGTTGAAGGCAGGGCTGAATTTCGATCCGTTTGCCCTACTCGAAATCCTCGCCGCCATCGCCATCGGCGCTTTCATCGGCATCACCACCGCAAGGCGCATCGCGATGACCGCGATGCCGCAGCTCGTTGCCGCGTTCCACTCGCTGGTCGGTCTGGCCGCGGTGCTCGTCGGCGTCGCCGCTTACCTCAATCCAGCGGCGTTCGGTATTCTCGACGCCTCGGGCGCGGACATCCTGCTCAACAGTCGGATCGAGATGGGATTGGGCGTTGCCATCGGCGCGATCACGTTCAGCGGCTCGGTGATCGCATTCCTCAAGCTCAACGGCAATATGGGCGGCAAGCCGATCATGCTGCCCGCGCGGCACGTGATCAACCTGGGTACGCTGGCGGCAATCCTGATCCTGGTCGGGCTGTTCCATTGGAACACGCCTGCGCTGTTCATCGCCTTGCTGGTGCTCAGCTTCGTGATCGGCTTCCTGCTGATCATCCCGATCGGCGGCGCGGACATGCCGGTCGTGGTGTCGATGCTGAACAGTTATTCGGGCTGGGCGGCGGCGGCGATGGGCTTCACGCTGCACAACACCGCAATGGTCATCACCGGCGCGCTGGTCGGCAGTTCGGGTGCGATCCTCAGCTACATCATGTGCCGCGCGATGAACCGCAGCTTCATCAGCGTCATCGCCGGTGGCTTTGGCGGCGACGCGGCGGCTGGCGGGAGCGCAGCCGCCGAGCAGCGCCCGTGGAAGGGCGGCTCGGCCGAGGATGCGGCGTATATGATGAGCCAGGCGGACAGCGTCATCATCGTCCCCGGCTATGGCATGGCGGTGTCGCAGGCGCAGCACGCGCTGCGCGAAATGGCCGACATCCTCAAAAAGGAGGGTGTCAGCGTCAAATACGCGATCCATCCGGTCGCGGGGCGCATGCCGGGACATATGAACGTGCTGCTCGCCGAAGCAAATGTGCCGTATGACGAGGTGTTCGAACTGGAGGACATCAACTCCGAATTCGCGCAGACCGATGTCGCGTTCATCATCGGCGCCAATGACGTGGTGAACCCGGCGGCGAAAACCGACAAATCCTCGCCGATCTACGGCATGCCGGTGTTCGACGTGGACAAGGCCAAGACCGTCTTCTTCATCAAGCGCAGCATGGGCGGCGTCGGCTATGCCGGCGTCGACAACGATGTATTCTACATGGACCAGACCATGATGCTGCTCGGCGACGCCAAGAAGATGGTCGAAGAGATCAACAAATCCCTCCAGCACTGAGGAAGCCCATTATGCCCACGCGCCGCGATGTGTTGAACACCACGATCATCGGCGCGGGGATGGCTGCCGCGCCGTCTCTCGCCGTCGGCAAGAGCGACAACAGCCGGTTGATGAAGGCCATCGAGGCGAACAACGACGCCGCGATCAAGCGCATCCAGGACTGGATCGCGCTGCCCTCCATCGCCGCCGAGAACCGCGATATGCAGAAGGGCGCGGACTATATGGCGGCGCTGGCGAAGGACGCGGGCTTCCAGCACGCCGAGGTCATCGCCACGAGCGGGCATCCCGGCGTGTTTGCCACGCTCGATGCGGGTGCCAAGCGGACCATGGGCATCTACTTCATGTACGACGTGAAGCAGTATGACCCGACCGAATGGTCGTCACCGCCGCTCGAAGCGCGGATCGTCGACAAGCCCGGCTGGGGCAAGGCCATCGTCGGACGCGGCGCGATCAACCAGAAGGGGCCGGAAGCGACGTTCCTCGCGGCGCTGCACGCCTTCAAATCGGCGGGCATGAAATTGCCGGTCAACTTGGTGCTGGTGGCCGAGGGCGAGGAAGAAATCGGCTCGCCCAACTTCCGTCAGCTGGTCGAAAAACCGCAAGTGCTTGCCGCACTCGCCAAGTGCGAAGGGGTGATCATCCCCGCGGCGTGGCAGGACAAGCAGGGCAATGTCGACGTGAACCTCGGGTCGAAGGGGATCATCGAGCTCGAACTGATCGCCAGCGGCGCGAAATGGGGCCGCGGCCCGGCCAAGGATCTGCACTCGAGCTACAAGGCGATGGTCGACAGTCCCGCCTGGCGGCTGGTGCAGGCGCTGGAGACGCTGGTCAGCAAGGACGGCAACACCGTCACCATCGATGGCTGGTTCGACAATGTCCGGCCGCTGTCGACGCGCGAAAAGGCGCTGATTGCGGAGAATGCGCGCAAGTCCAACGAAGCCGAGATGAAGGCTGGCATGGGCGTGCCGGTGTGGATCGACGATTTGCCCTTGGCGCAGGCGCTGGAACGACTCGCGTCGCAGCCCACGGTGAACATCGAGGGGCTGGTCGCGGGTTACACCGGACCGGGTGGCAAGACCGTGCTGCCGTCGCGCGCGGTGGCCAAGATCGACTGCCGCCTGGTCCCTAACCAGACGCGGGCGGAGGCGACGCAGAAGCTGCGCGCGCATCTCGACAAGCGCGGGTTCAAGGATGTCGAGGTCAATGTCTCGGGCGGCTACGATCCGACCGAGACCGCCGAAAACAGCCGCGTCATCCGCGCCGAACTGGCGACCTATGCCGCATCGGGCATCACCGCGACGCTCAACCCGCGGCTCGCGGGCAGCTGGCCGGGAGCGGTGTTCACGCTGCCGCCGGTATCCAAGCCCGCCGGCCATTTCGGCCTCGGCCACGGCTCGGGCGCGCACGCCCCTGACGAATATTATGTGATCGAGTCGACCAACCCCAAGGTTGCCAGCCTGCCGCAGGCGACGATGGGCTTTGCCGACTTCCTCTACCGGATGGCGACGATCAGCTAGGCGGGGAACGCGCTCACGCCTGACGCGTCTAAGCCGGACACCGAAAGGACCGGCATGACGCTCAAGGCCATCGCGATCAACTGCACGCTGAAGAGGAGCGGCGGCAAGCCCAGTTCGACCGACGCGATGATCGATCTCGTCGCCGGTGAATTGAAGTCGCGCGGCGTCGAGATGGGCGAGACGATCCGCATCGCCGACCATGACGTGAAGCCGGGCGTGACCTCTGACGAAGGCGATGGCGACGCCTGGCCTGCCATCCGTGCGAAGATCCTCGCGGCGGATATCCTGATCTTCGGTACGCCTATCTGGATGGGTCAGCCGTCCAGCATCGCCAAGCGCGTATGCGAGCGGATGGACGCGTTCCTCAGCGAAACTGACGACAAGGGCCGCATGCCGAGTTTCGGCAAGGTCGCCTTGCTCGCGGTCGTCGGCAACGAGGATGGTGCGCATTGCGTGTCCGCACAAGTCTATCAGGCGCTGTGCGATGTCGGCTGGACGATCCCGGCGTCGGCGACCTGCTATTGGGTCGGCGAGGCGATGGGCAAGACCGATTTCAACCAACTGCCGTCGGTGCCCGACAAGGTGAAGCAAACCGCAGCGCAAACCGCGTCGAACGCGGCGCATCTTGCGAAATTGCTGAAGGCCGAAACCTACCCCGGCAATTAGAGCGCGGCGAGCACCGCTTCGCCCATCGCAGTGCAGCCCATATTGCCGCCCAGGTCGCGGCTGCGGGCGCCGTTCGCCAGCGCGCTTTCGACCGCGCGCTCGATACGAACGGCGTTGGCCTCGTCGGCGAGCGAATGGCGCAGCAGCATCGCGGCGCTCAGGATCGTTGCCAGCGGGTTGGCCGCATCCTGCCCCGCAATATCGGGCGCGGAGCCGTGGATCGGCTCGTACAGACCAAAGTTCGATGAATTGAGCGACGCCGACGGGAGCATGCCGATCGACCCCGTCAGCATCGACGCCTGATCGGACAAGATGTCGCCGAACATGTTGCCCGTCAGCAGCACGTCGAATGCCTTGGGGTTCTTGACCAACTGCATCGCGGCGTTGTCGACATACATGTGGTCGAGCGCGACTCCCGGATAATCGCGCGACACTTCGGTCACGACGTCGCGCCACAGCTGCATGGTTTCGAGGACATTGGCCTTGTCGACCGACGTGACGCGCTTGCCGCGCTTGTCCGCCGCCTGAAACGCGACATGCGCGACGCGAGAAATCTGCGCCTCGTCATAGCGCATCGTGTCATGGCCTTCACGCAGGCCAGCGGCGTTGATCTCGATGCCCTTGGGCTGTCCGAAATAGATGTCGCCGGTGAGTTCGCGGATGATGAGGATATCAAGCCCGGCGACAATTTCGGGCTTGAGCGCCGAGGCGTCGGCAAGCGCGGGCCAGACCTGCGCGGGACGCAGATTAGCGAACAGGTCGAGTTCGCGCCGCAGCCCGAGGATCGCCTGTTCCGGGCGCAATTCGCGCGGCAGCGTGTCGAGCGAGAAATCGCCGACTGCGCCGAACAGGATCGCCGCGCTGTCTCGCGCGACCGCCAGCGTTCCGGGGGGCAGCGGATGGCCCGTTGCACGATACGCCGCGCCACCGACTGGCGCTTCAACGAATTCGAGATCGGGCCGGACGAGCGCGAGGATGCGCCGCGCCTGTTCGGTTACTTCGGGGCCGATACCATCGCCGGCAAGCAGCGCGATTTTGGTCATTGGTCGAGGCCCGCGAGCAAGCGCTGGGCCGCTTTAAGATGCGGCGCATCGACCATTTTGCCGTCGATCTGCAGCGCGCCCGCGCCGGGATTGGCGGCGAAGGCGTCGACAACCTTGCGTGCCGCATCAATCTGTTCGGGCGAGGGGGAAAAGGCGGCATTGATCACCGGCACCTGCGCCGGATGAATGGCCATCATGCCCGAAAACCCGTCGCGAAAACCGGCGCGGGCATAGATTTCGAGGCGCTGTAAGTCGCGAAAGTCGGGCGAGACGGTTTCGATCGCGGCGACATTCGCCGCATGCGCAGCGAAGAGGGTCAGCGAGCGCGCCAGTTGGTAGGGCGCGGTGAACCTGCCATCGGCTTCGCGGCTGGTCGTCGCGCCGATCGCGGCGGGCAGATCCTCCGCACCCCAAGTCAGCCCGAGCAGATGATCGGCGACGGCATGATAGCTGCCGAGCGCAAAGATCGCGCGCGCGGTTTCGGTGGCGATCGGCAGGATCGGCACGCCGGGCAGTTCCGCCGCCAGCCGTCGCACGTCCTCGGCGCCCTCGGCCTTGGGCAGCAACACGCCAGCCATCGGCAGGCCCTTGATCGCGGCGACATCATCGGCGTGAAAGCTGCTGTCGAGCGGATTGACGCGTACCAGCATCGGTACGGTTGCGCCGGGCAGCGCACCGGCGATCGCCTTGCGCGCCTCGGCTTTGCGGTCAGGCGCGACGGCATCTTCCAGGTCGAGGATCAGCGCGTCGGCGCCGCTCACCGCCGCTTTGGCGAAGCGGTCCGGTCGGTCGCCCGGCACGAAGAGGAGCGAGCGCAGCATCACGCCCGTTTGAGCAGCGCCATGCGCAAGCAGGAACAAACCTCCTCGTCGCGCTGATTCAGCATGCGGTGTTTGAACGTGACGATCCCGGCGTCGGGCCGCGACTTGCTCTCACGCAATTCGATGACTTCGGTTTCGCCGCGCAGCGTGTCGCCGATGAACACCGGCTTGGGCATCACGACCTTGTCATACCCCAGATTGGCGACGAGCGTACCGAGCGTCGTGTCACCG
>DATJIN010000020.1:0-6351 GCA_035493275.1 Sphingomonas sp.
CGCGCATATTGCAAATCCTGCGCGACGGGAAGGTCGACATCGTCATGCATCTCGCGGCGGAAAGCCATGTCGACCGCTCGATCGACGGGCCGGGCGCGTTCATCCAAACCAACCTGGTCGGCACGTTCAACATGCTCAACGAGGCGCGGCGTTACTGGCAAACGCTTGAGGGTGAAGCGAAAGCGGCGTTTCGCTTCCACCATATCTCGACTGACGAGGTGTACGGCTCGCTCGGCGATACCGGGCTATTTACCGAAGACACGCCCTACGACCCGCGCTCGCCTTATTCGGCGTCCAAGGCGGGCAGCGATCACCTCGTGTCGGCGTGGGGGCACACCTACGGCCTGCCCGTGCTGATCACCAACTGCTCGAATAATTATGGGCCATACCACTTCCCCGAAAAGTTGATCCCGCTGATCATTGCCCGCGCGCTCTCGGGCGACACGCTGCCGGTTTACGGCGCAGGCGATCAGGTACGCGACTGGCTTTATGTCGAGGACCATGTGCGCGCGCTGCGGACGGTTTTCGAGCGCGGCGCGGTCGGCCGGACGTATAATATCGGCGGGCATAACGAGAAACAGAATATCGAGGTGGTGCGAACGCTGTGCGCCATCCTCGACCGGTTGCGCCCGCGCGCCGACGGCAACCCCTATGCCGATCAGATCGCGCATGTCGCCGACCGTCCCGGACACGACAAGCGCTATGCCATCGATGCCAGCCGCATCGGCGACGAACTCGGCTGGCAGCCGCAAGAGACGTTCGAGAGCGGCATCGAAAAGACCGTTCGCTGGTATCTCGACAATGAGGCCTGGTGGCGCGGGCTCATCGAGGAACACGCCGCCGCATCGCGCCGGGGTCTCGCCGCTTGAACACTATCCTCGTCACCGGCGGTAAGGGGCAGCTGGGCATCGAGCTGCAGCGCGCCGTGTGGCCCGAAGGCTGGCAAGTCCATGCCATCGACATTGACGAACTCGACCTGACTGACTCCGCCGCCATCGCCGCAGCAGTCGAGGCCCAGCCTTATGCGGCGATTATTTCAGGCGGCGCCTACACGGCGGTCGACAAGGCCGAAGACGACCAGGTGACGGCGTGGGCGGTCAACGCCCTCGCCCCTGCTGCGCTCGCCGCTGCTGCGAAGAAGGCCGGCATACCGATCGTGCAGGTCTCGACGGACTATGTGTTCGACGGCGCCAACCCCGGCCAGCGCCGCCCCGACGAACCGACAGCGCCGAAAAACGTCTATGGCGCGTCGAAGCTGGGCGGCGAACTTGCCGTGCGGTCGAGCGGAGCGTGCTACGCGATTGTCCGCACCGCCTGGGTGGTCAGCGCCCACGGCAATAATTTCATCAAGACGATGCTGCGGCTTGCCGAAACGCGCGACGAACTGACTGTGGTCGACGATCAGCATGGCGCGCCAACTGCCGCCGCCGATCTCGCGCAGGCATTGGTGCGGGTGACGGTCGCGCTGGTCGACGGACGACCATCGGGCATCTGGCACTTAGCCAATAGCGGGGAAACGGTGTGGGCCGATTTCGCCCGTGCGATCTTTGCCGGCAGCGCCGTGCGCGGTGGGCCTTCGGCTCGGGTCAAGGGGATCCCGTCGAGCGATTACCCGACGCCCGCCGCCCGCCCCGCCTGGTCACAGCTCGACACCAGCGACTTCACGCGCGATTTCGGCCTCACACCCCGGCCTTGGCAGGACGCGCTCGACGACATTCTCGATGAACTGATCGGACCTAAGCAATGAAGGGCATCATCCTCGCCGGCGGCAGCGGCACGCGGCTCCATCCGGCGACGCTGGCCGTGAACAAGCAGCTGCTGCCGATCTACGACAAGCCGATGATCTATTATCCGCTGTCGGTGCTGATGCTCGCTGGTATCCGCGAAATTTTGATCATTTCGAGCCCCGAGTTTCTTGGAAACTACAAGAGCCTGTTTGGCGACGGCAGCGCGTTCGGCCTCAACATGCACTACGCCGAGCAACCGAGCCCCGATGGGCTGGCGCAGGCGTTCACCATTGGCCGCGAATTCATCGGGCAGGATCGTGTTGCGCTGGTGCTCGGTGACAATATCTTCTTCGGCGCGGGCCTCGGCACGCTGCTAGCCAGCGCTGTCGCCCGCACCGACGGCGCGACGGTGTTCAGCTATCAGGTCGACGATCCGGAACGCTACGGCGTTGTCGAACTCGACGCCTCCGGCAAAGCGCTCAGCCTGGAGGAAAAACCCGCCGCGCCTAAGAGCAATGCGGCGGTGACAGGCCTCTATTTCTACGACAACCGCGTCGTCGACTACGCGGCGAACCTCAAGCCAAGCGCACGCGGCGAGTATGAAATCACCGACCTCAACCGGCTGTACATGGAAGCCGGCGACCTATTCGTCGAACAGATGGGCCGCGGCTATGCCTGGCTCGACACCGGCACGCATGACAGCCTGATCGAGGCCGGCGAGTTCGTCCGCACCATCCAGCACCGCACAGGCATGCAGATCGCCTGCCTGGAGGAAATCGCCTTCCAGCAGGGCTTCATCACCGCCGACCAAGCGCTGGAGCGCGCCGCCTTTTTCAGCAAAACCAATTACGGTAAGGCGATCGCCAAAGCGGTCGCCGAAGGGCGCTAGACACGCCTACCCACCCCCGCTAATGGCGCCGGTCTCGCAAGCGCGAGCAGCGCCCGCATGTGGCACGCCTAGGTAGCTCAGTTGGTAGAGCATGCGACTGAAAATCGCAGTGTCGGCGGTTCGATCCCGTCCCTAGGCACCATGCCCATCCTTCAGCGCCGCCCAGTTTCCGCAGCGTTAGGGAATATTAACCGTAATGCGTCATCGTTGCCTGGACGAGCGCATGAGGGTGCCATGGACTTCTACCTCACCACGATCCGGGCCGGACAGCGGGGCGATGTCAAGAAATGGACCGGGATCATGCTCTCGGCGATCTCCAACGATATTCGCCAGTGGGTCGAAGCCGGCCTGTACGAACGGGTGGAAGTTCGCGACGTTTACGGCAATCTCGTGGCGCATTGGCCGCGGATCCTGCGCTCTTCGGCGGGCCAACGGTCACATCATTGATCAAGCTGCGCCGCCGAAGGTGACGCGCTGATTTTCCTGATCTAGGCTGTCATCCACAGGGGTGACTCGCGCGATGCGGTGGTTCGAGGCGATGGTGGCAAATGCGGCGTGGCTGGCCCAGCTATCGGGGCTGCTGCTGGGCCTCGCGATGGTCGGGCACGCATCGCTCAAGACGCGGATCGGCGTGATCGCGGCAGCATTTGCCGCGTTGGCGTTCGCGCTCTCCACCAGGCATCATGGATCGGTCGCATTCTGGGCTGCGCTGGTCATCGCAGTGAACGCCATCAAGATCGCCCAGCTCGAACTGGGCGAGCGCAAGACGCGCTTTTCCGAGCGCGACGAGCATCTGCGCCACGCAATGCTGGAAGGCCTGTCGCGGCCGCAGGCGCGCGCGCTGATCGATTGCGGCAATTGGGTCAACGGCAAGACCGACGAGCCGCTGATGGCCGAAGGCGAGGCCACGACGCACCTTTATTTCCTGCACAAGGGCGGAGCGTCGGTTTCGTTCGCCCGCTCGCCGGTCGGGACTTGTCGGCCCGGCGACCTGATCGGCGATGCGACGGCGATCAGTGGTGCCCCCGCAACCGCGACGGTCAAGCTCACCGAACCCAGCGAGCTGTGGTGCATCTGGGCGGACGAATTGCGCAAATATCTGGCGCTGCACCCCGAAGTGCGCAGCGTGCTCGAACACGGGCTGAATTCGGCGTTGCGCGACAAATTGTCGAGCGCGAACCAGCGGCTGGCCGAACGGGCGGCGAACTGATGCCTGGACCGTTGGCGGGAATCCGCATCGTCGAATTTGCGGGCATCGGCCCTGGCCCGTTTTGCGGCATGATGCTGGCGGATCACGGTGCGGAGGTGATCCGCGTCGAACGGCCCGGCGGGCGGCTTGATCCACGCGATCCGCTGTCACGCAATCGCCGCTCGATCGTGATCGATACCAAGAGCGCCAACGGTTTGGCAGTTGCCAAGGCGCTCTGCGCGCGTGCGGATGGGTTGATCGAGGGTTACCGGCCCGGTGTGATGGAGCGGCTAGGCCTCGGACCCGAAGTGTTGCTCGCCGAGAACCCGCGGCTGGTTTACGGGCGGATGACCGGCTGGGGGCAATATGGCCCCTATGCGCACGCGGCTGGTCACGACATCAATTACATCGCGCTGTCGGGCGTGCTGCACACCATCGGCCGCGACGGCGAGCGGCCGGTGCCGCCGGTCAATTATGTCGGCGATTTCGGCGGCGGGGCGATGATGCTCGCGTTCGGGATGGTCAGCGCGATTTTAGGCGCGCGCATGGGCGGCACCGGCCAGGTGATCGACTGCGCCATGACTGACGGATCGGCCCTGCTCGCGGGGATGAGCTGGCACTTGCACGGCATCGGGCAGAATGCCGACCGCGCGGGCATCAATATGCTCGACGGCGGCGCGCATTTTTACGACACCTACGAATGCTCGGACGGCAAGTTCATCTCGATCGGGTCGATCGAGCCGCAATTCTACGCGCTGCTGCGGCAGGCAGCGGGGGTGGCCGACGATCCGGCGTTCGACGCGCAGCACGACCGGACGGCATGGCCCACGCTCAAAGCCAAGCTCGCGGTGATTTTCCTGACCAGGACACGCGACGAATGGGACGCGATCATGGCCGCGACCGATATCTGCTACGCGCCCGTGCTGGGCATGACAGAAGCGCCATCGCACCCGCACAATGTAGCGCGGGAAACTTTCGTCGAAATTGCCGGCGTCACGCAGCCCGCCCCTGCCCCGCGTTATTCCGCTACGCCGAGCGATCCGCCCAAACCGGCACCGGCCGCCGGCGCCGACACCGTGGCAATCCTCGATGAACTCGGGTTCAGCGCCGATTTCCTGAACACATAGAAAAAGGCCGCCCGGACGAACCGGACGGCCTTCATCGACGCGACAAACTCAAATGCGTTTTAACGCACCGAGCCGCGACGAACCAGATTGACGATCGCCAGCAATACCACCGCGCCAAGCAGCGACACGAGGAAGCTGTACAGGTTCAAACCGGCGTTGTTGATCGACCCACCCGAAAAGATCAGGCCGCCGATGAACGCGCCGACGATGCCGACGATGATGTTGAGAAAGATGCCCTGCTGGCCATCGGTGCGCATGATGATGCTGGCAAGCCAGCCGATAACGCCGCCGATAATCAGCCAAATGATAAGACCCATGATACGTCCTCCTGTTCACCCCGGCGTCCCTTGCCGGCCTTGTGAACACCTAGACGCGTAACGGGCCCTGACGGTTCCGAAAAAGTTTGGGGTGCGTAACGACAAGCGACGCACCCCAAAGGCTGAACCTCAGTATTTCTGCTGTTTTTCGTACAGCGTTTTATAGTGCTGAATGCGCGTCACGCGCAGTCCGGGCATGCCCGAACGCTCCACCGCGCGCTGCCAACCGGCAAATTCTTCCAGCGTCAGCCCATAGCGGTTGCACGCGTCATCGACCGACAGCAGGCCACCGCTGACGGCGGACACCACTTCGGCTTTACGGCGGACGACCCAGCGGGTCGTTGTCGGCGCAGGCAGGCTCGCCAAGGTGAGCGGCTCACCCAACGGACCAATGACCTGCTCTGGTCGAAACTTCTGATTCTCGATCATCGAACCTCTCAAGTCATCGCTTCTACCCGCAAAGAGTTAGCGAAAGGCTTTGAACGGTCCCTTCAGCGGCAGGGTAAACGCCGCCGTCATCATTCTTTACGCGGGCTCGGCGCCGAAGCTGAAGCTGGCGACCGGCGCGACACCGCTGGCGGCGGGGCCGGTGAACAGCGCGATGTGCGGATCACCCGCCTCCGGCCCACGCGTGGCGTGCGAGACGATTCGGACGGTCGGCGTGGTCGCCTGGCGCGCGGCGGCATCGCTGAGCAGCGTCGCCAGCGTGCGGCCGTTGCGGCCCGAACCGGAGGGAGGACTCGCATCCATAAACATGAACATGACCACGAAATGGTGAAGAGATCGTAAACCTTTTCTACGATTTTGTTACCAGAACGCACCGCGGCTATAGGCGCCACGCAATGTCTGACCTGTTCCAGCTCGAAAACCTTAAGGGCAAGCGCATCGTCGTCGCGATGTCGGGCGGCGTCGATTCGTCCGTCGTCGCCGCCTTGGCCGCGCAAAGCGGGGCTGAGACAATCGGCATCACGCTGCGGCTGTACGACGATGCAGCGGCGCCGCGCCGTGCAGGGAGCTGCTGCGCCGGACAGGATGTGCGCGATGCGCGCGCCGTCGCCGATCGGCTGGGCATCCAGCACCACGTCCACGACATGGCGAGCCG
>DATJIN010000021.1:0-25762 GCA_035493275.1 Sphingomonas sp.
CGTCGCGAAGGTTTTGAGTGGGCCGGGCGAAAAGGGACCGATCGTTTGGGGTGAAAAGATCAGCGGTTTGCCGCGGGCGATCGCCGCCATCTTCGTCGCCCATAAATAGGCGAACCGCTTCTTGCCATAAATGTCGGCCCAGCTATCGCCCGCGCCGATATCGAGCACGACGTCGGCCTTGCCGATTTCCCGCCAGTAGCCGCTCGGCGATGCCATGAGCCTCGCGTTTATGTCGATGCTGCGGATGTCGGATCCACTGACATAGACGGGGCCGATCTCGCTCGGCCCATAGACCGTGAAGCGCGGGGTTACGCCGATCGCGGCGGAGGCATCGCGGGCGAGCGTGATGTTGGCCACGGTCAGCGCGCCGACGCCGAGGTTCGACGAGCGGGTCGAGTGCCACAATAGCGCGATTTCGATGGTCGATTTCATTTGAGTGCCAGCCTCACTGCGTCGCCCAGCCGCCACAGGCGGATCGAGGCCAGTGTGCTCAACGCACCAAGGCGTTCACCCGGGGCCAGCCCAGGCGCTGTCATAACGCGCGGCGCGTGCGCGACGATCGACATGGGCAGGGCGGCCTGTTTGGCGAGCCAGCCCCATCGCTCGTTGCGCGACTTGGCGAGCCGATAGCTCTCCTCGTTGATCCGGGCCCATTTCTTGACCAGTGACGGCCAGTCCGGACGCGCCGGATGGCTGCACACGGCATCGGGAGCATAGGCGATCGGAAAGCCCAGATCGCGCGCACGCCAGCACCATTCGGTGTCCTCCGAGACCCCGACACGAAATGGCCCAACCGCGTCGAACGTTGCGCGGGCGCAGAACAGGTTTGCGGTGACGGTGAAGCCCTTGCGCGTCACATAATTCTCATTGTCGAAGGCGAAGATACTTTCAAACGCCTCGGCGCCCGATTTTCGCGCACTGGTCGAAACGGTCATCCGCCCGCCGATCACCGGCGCCCTGGCAAGCGCGGCGATCCCCGCAGCAAGCCAGCCCGGTTCGGGCACGCAATCGCAGTCGGTGAAGGCGAGCAGTTCGCCCTTGGATGCAGCCACACCACCATTGCGTGCGGGGCCGGCGCCCTTTTCTGTGACGACCGTCAACCGCGCGCGCCCGGCGATGGTCTGTTCGACCTCCCCGGCACCGACCGGCGAGTTGTTATCGGCAACGACGATCTCGTACTCACCTCTTGGAAACGTCTGCGCCGACAGCGCGGTGAGGCACGCATCGAGGCTCGGCAAATCCTGATAGTGCGGCACGACCACACTCACACGCAGGGTCATGCGAACGCCTTGGCGAGCTTTGCGGGTGTTGGATTGGTCACCGCGTGGTCGAACTCGCGCTCGATGCGGGCGAGGTCCGCTAGGTCGCGCGTCCACCATCGGCTGACTTCGAGTGCGGTGATCAGTTCGGCATCGAAGCGCTGGCGCAGCGACTTGGCAGGATTGCCGGCGACGATGCTGTACGCCTCGACATTGCGCGTGACGATCGACCCGGCGCCGATGATCGCGCCGCGGCCGATGAACTTGCAGCCGGGCAGGATGACGGTGTTGTGGCCGACCCAGACATCGTCCTCAATTATCAGCGGCGCGGGCGACAGCGCATCTGCGGCGATGACGCCGTGCGCGGCTTCGTAGATCAGCGGATGGGTGGTGATGCCGTCGATCGGGTGGTTGCTGTCGACGACCCGAACGGTGCTGCCGAACGAGCAGTAACTCCCGATCCTGAGCGGCCCCGGCATGCGCCAGCGATCGAAACAGCCATAGGAATAAAGACCGACCTCAATGCCATAACGCTCGGCGAAGAATGCGCGCAGCGGCAGGCTGGTCATTTGCTGACGGCGCCAGCGGAACAACCGCGCGCGATCGATCAGGCCCCCGAGCATGGGAGGCTAATGCAAGGGCGGGCGCGGGGAGTAAACCCCGCGCCCAAAACCCTTTTTAACGCTTCGAGAACTGGAAGCTGCGACGCGCCTTGGCGCGGCCATACTACTTACGCTCGACGGTACGGCTGTCGCGGGTCAGGAACCCGGCAGCCTTCACCGGCGCACGCAGGATCGGTTCGTACTTGGTCAGCGCCTGGCTGATGCCGTGCTTCAGCGCACCGGCCTGGCCCGACAGACCACCACCCTTGACGGTGGCGACGACGTCATAGCTGCCGACACGGTCGGCGACTTCGAACGCCTGGTTGATGACGAGACGCAGCGTCGGACGCGCGAAATAGGTTTCGCCGTCACGGCCGTTGACCGTGATCTTGCCCGAACCGGGCTTGATCCACACGCGGGCGACCGCGTCCTTGCGGCGGCCGGTGGCATAGGCCCGGCCCTGTGCGTCGATGATCTGCTCACGCAGCGGCATGGTTGAAACCGGCGCAACAGGCGCAGCAGGCTGCTCTTCCGTGTCGATGGTGACGGCGGGCTGGGCCGCGACGGGAGCCGGCGCTTCGGCGCCGGTAAGTGCCGCGAGATCCGCGAGCGATTGACGGTTGTCGGCCATTATGCGCCCACCTTGTTCTTGCGGTTCATCGAAGCGACGTCGAGGACCTGCGGGTCCTGCGCCGTGTGCGGGTGCTCGGTGCCGGCGAAGATGCGCAGCGCGCGCATCTGGTCACGGCCTAGCGGGCCGCGCGGGATCATCCGCTCGATCGCCTTTTCCAGCACGCGCTCGGGGAACTTGCCCTCGAGGATTTTCGCCGGCGTCGTTTCCTTGATGCCGCCCGGGTGACCGGTGTGCTTGTAATAAATCTTGTCGGTGGTTTTCTTGCCGGTGAACTTCACCTTTTCGGCGTTGATGATGATGACATTGTCACCACAATCGACGTGCGGGGTGTAGCTCGGCTTGTGCTTGCCGCGCAGGATGTTGGCGACGAGCGAGGCGACACGGCCTACGACCAGTCCGTCGGCATCGATCAGATGCCATTTCTTTTCGACTTCCGCCGGCTTGGCCGACTTGGTCGTCTTCATAAGCGCCTTCATGGCGGGTTCTCCGAAAACGAAAAGCCGCCCCGGCGAGGGGCGGCGTTGGAGATGCCACTAGGCGTGGATGGTCAAAAAGGCAAGGGTATTATCATACCCGTCATTGCTGGGCAGCGGCGACGGCAGTGGCCTTGTCGGCGTCGGCGAATGCAGTGACGACGTCCCCTTTCGCGCTGACCGAGCAATCGAACTGACGCTTGGCATCTGTCTTGACCCATAGCGAGATCTTGGTTGCGCGACCGCCTTCGACAATTTTGCGCGTCGACACGTCGGCGCCGGGCGAGGCTTGCAGCGCCGCGGTTGTGCAGACGCGCAGGGCGGTTTCGGTCGGGCCTGCATAAGCCGGAGCGGCGAGCGCAGCGGTGGCGATCATGGCAGCGGTTATCAACTTGGTCATTGTGATTCTCCTCACGCAGCATTATTTACTGGGTGGAACATAATCGCTGCCAATCAGGATTTCTATACCAAATGGAACAAAAACTTCCGAAAGCTGGCAGGCCGCGCGGTTTCGACGAGGTAGCAACACGCCAGGCGATCCAGCGCGTGTTCTGGAAACAGGGCTATGCCGCGACCTCGCTCGACGATCTTTCGACCGCAACGGGGCTGCATAAGCCAAGCCTTTACGGTGCATTCGGCAACAAGCAGGCGATGTTTACCGACAGCTTCAAGGCGTTTTTGCGCGCGCGCGGCGAGGCCATGACTGCGGCGCTCGCCGAACCCAAGCTTCACGACGCCTTGTCGGCGCATTTCGCGGGCATTACCGAACTCTACACAAGCGATGAAATCGCGCGGGGTTGTTTCCTCGCCAGCACGGCGGTGCCGATGGCGGCAACGGACTCCGCAGTGGCGGATCGCATTCGGCGCTCAATGGCCCTGCAGGAGACGGCACTGTTTACGCGGATGCAGCAGGGCGAAGCCGAGGGCGAGCTAACGCCCGGACTCGATCCACAGGCCGCGACCGACCTGGTGATCGGTACGCAATTGCGCCTGTCGGTGCTGGCGCGCAGCGGGGAGCCGAAGGCGGTCCTCGAAGCACTATGGCGGCGCGTCGTCGATGCGGTGGCGAAAGCCTAGCGCGCGGTCGCGATCCAGTCAGCATAGGGCACATGCACCTCGCCGATCGGCCATGAGGTGATCGCCGGCACGTCATAGCGGTGCAGCGCCGCGATGCGCGCGATTAGCCGCCCTGCCTCGGTCGTCTTGAATAGAGCGGGAGCTTCGGTCGCGTCCTCGACCTTGCCCTCCCAGCGATAGATTGAGTGGCACGGTCCGAGGATGTTCGCACAGGCCGCCAAACCTTCCTCGATGACTTTGCGTGCGACGCGGGCCGCCTCACCGCTGTCGGCGAACACCGCATAAACGACCGAGAGCGTCATGCGCGTCTTCCAACGACATGCGCGCACCATGCGGTCGCCGCGACGAGCAGTGCGCCGTTGGCCTGGTGCAGCACGGCCAGCGGGAGACTGATCCCGGTCATTACCGTCGCGATACCGAGCAGGATCTGCGTCCCGCCGACCGCCGCCACCGCGCGTGCCGCCGACTTCCCGCCCATCGCCTTGGCGCGGCGCTCCAACATGATCAGCGCAAACAGCGTCACGAAGGCCCACCAGCGATGCGTGAAATGGACGAGATACGGATCCGTCGCGAGCGCCGCGAGGCCCGAACCCCACTCCACACCGTCGGGAAAAACCTTGCCCTGCATCAACGGCCAGTCGCTCGCCACGTAACCCGCACGCATCCCCGCGACCCAGGCGCCGAGCGTCAACTGCACGGCGAGTACCAATCCCGCGACGATGGCGATGGGTTGCAGCCGCGCATTGCGGCCGCTCCGCAAGTCGAGCGCTGTCCACACCAGTCCCGCCATGATGGACAGCGCAATTATCAAGTGGATCGACAAGCGGATATGGCTGACGTGCTCGCCCTGGAGCAGGCCCGACGTCACCATCCACCAGCCGACTGCCCCTTGCAGCCCCACCAGAGCCACGAGCGCCAGCAAGCGTGGCTTGTAGCCCTGCGGAATCGCGCCTTTGATCCAATACCAGATCAATGGCAGCAGCAGTGCGAGGCCGATCACCCGGCCGAGCAGGCGGTGGACCCACTCCCAGAAAAAAATGAATTTGAACTGCCCCATCGTGATGCCGGCGTGAACTGTCTGCGCCTGCGGCACGCGGAGATAGTCGGCATAGGCTTGTTGCCAGGCAGCATCGCTTAGGGGTGGCAACGCGCCCGACACCGGTTTCCATTCGGTGATCGACAGCCCGCTTTCGGTCAGCCGGGTCAGTCCGCCCACCACGACGATCGCGAAGACGAGTCCCGCGACGATAAACAGCCAGCGCGCAAGTTTTTGGGGTTGAGGCATTGGCGCGCTCTATCGCGGGACAAGTCAGTCCTCAATCGCCACTTGCCAAGCCTCGCGCGTGCGGGAACAAACGTGCGCAGGCTGCGGCACAGCGGCGTGGGAGATTGGAATGCGTCGCGTGGTTGCTGGTTTCGTGATGCTTTTTGTCATTACGCTCGTCGGCCTTACGGCGTGGGAGCCGATGACCGCGCCTTATTATGCGCCGCCGCCCGCAGCGCGCTACGATGGGCGCATCGTTCGCGACGAATGGGGCGTGCCGCACATCTACGGCAAGCGCGATGTCGATGTCGGCTTCGCACTCGCTTACGCGCATGCTGAGGACGATTTCTCGACCTTGCAAGAAGTCCTGGCGATGACCCGCGGGCGGGCCGGTGCGATCATCGGACCCGAAGGAATGAAGGTCAGCTATGTCCTTGCGCTCCTCGATGCGCGCGGGACGGTGAACCGGCGGTATGACGAGCTCAGTCCGCAAGTCCGCGCGCTGCTCGATGCTTATGCCAGCGGCTTGAACGCCTATGCCGACAAGCATGGCAGCGAGGTCCGGCTGGCCAAGCTGTTCCCGGTCAACGGCAAGGACGTCGCGACGGGATTCGTGCTTCGCTCACCGTTTTTCTTCGGACTTGATGGTGTGCTTGGTGCGTTAAGTGAGGACAAGCCGCTTCCCGCCGAGATGGCCAAGCCGCTGCTTCCCGACTCGATGAGCGGGTCGAACGCTTTCGCCGTCGCGCCGGGCAAGTCGACTGACGGACACACCCGATTGCTGAGCAATTCGCACCAGCCCTGGACTGGCGGCGTGGCGTGGTACGAGATGCACGTGCAATCGAGCGAGGGCTGGCATTTTTCGGGCGCGAACTTCCCGGGGATGCCGTTCCCCGCGCTGGGGCATAATGCGACGCTCGGATGGACCAATACGGTCGATCGGCCCGATCTGATCGACATCTACAAGCTCGTCCTCAATGATGATGGCACGCAGTATCGCTATGACGGCAAGTGGCTGCCGCTCGAGAAGAAGCGGGTGTGGCTGCGCTACAAGCTCGGCCCGTTGCTGATCCCGGTTTATAAATACGCCTATCGTTCGATCCACGGGCCGGTGATCGTCAATAAGTCCGGCGCCTGGGCGATCCATTATGGCGGGCAGGACACGATCGGGCAGATCGACCAATATTACCGCCTGAGCCACGCCCGTGACTGGGGCGAATGGTCGACGGCGATGGCCATGCACCAAATTCCGGCGACCAACTTCATCTACGCCGATGCCAAGGGCCGGATCGCGCATATCTACAACGCGCAATTCCCGTTGCGGAAACCCGGCTTCAATTATGCCGGCGTCCTGCCGGGCGACACCTCGCGCGCCCTGGCCAGCGGTGGCGTGCCGTGGTCGATGGTGCCGCAGAACGTCGACCCCAAATCGGGCTTCCTCGAAAATTCGAACAACACGCCGTTCCTCGCCGCGGGGCCGGGGTCCGAGCTCGATCCCAAGGCCTATTCGCCGCTGCTCGGTATCGAAACCGACGTGACCAATCGCGCGCTGCGCGGCGTCGGGCTGCTGGCCGCAACGCCGAAGGTGGGCGAGGCCGAGTTGCTGCGCATCAAATACGATACCGCTTATGATCCCAAGGGCTATGCCGGGCGGTGGTGGCGGATGATCGCGGCGGTCGATCCCAAGGGCGACAAGACCCTGGCCGACGCGAAGGCGCTGCTGGCGCGGTGGGACTGGACGCTCGACGGCAAGGGCCCGGCCGATGCGCTCGCCTGCCTGATGCTACGTCCCGCGAACAAGGCGAATTATCAGCGGCTGGCGCAGTGGCCGGACGCTCGCGCCGAACTGGCGACATGGTCGGCGCACCTGCTCAAACATTTCGGGCGGCTCGATCCGCCACTCGGCGACGTAATGCGTCTGCGCCACGGTAAGGTCGATCTGCCGCTCGATGGCGGGCCGGACACGCTGCGCGCGATGGCGCTATGGGATGTGGATGACGACGGTCGGCTGCGCGCGAAGCACGGCGACAGCTTCATCATGCTGATCGATTGGGACGGAAAAGGCGGGGTGCGCTCGCAGTCGATCCAGCCGTTCGGCGCCGCCACGACCCGCCCGGATTCGCCGCACTACAGCGATCAGGCAAAGCTGTTCGCGGCGCACCGGATGAAGCCCGTCTGGTTCTGGCCGCAGGATGTGGCCGCGCACGCCAAAAGCGCCCGGCGGATCGTCTCGACACCCTAGTTGCGCGTGCGCCGCCAAGTCCTACAACGCTGCATCCGATCAAGAGGTTATCTCATGTCATTCCGCGCTGCCTTGCTCGCTTTGTCGCTGACCGCCGCTCCAGCTTATGCGGTCGAACCCGCGCCGCTTTCCTCGCTTGTCCAGTCGGTGGACATCCCGTATCAGCAATTCACGCTGCCCAACGGGCTGCGGGTGCTGGTGCACACCGACCGCAAGGCCCCGCTGGTCCATGTCGGCATCTGGTATCACATCGGGTCGAAGGACGAGCCGATGGGCAAGACCGGCTTCGCGCATCTGTTCGAACACATCATGTTTTACGGCAGCGAACACGCGCCGGGCGATTTCTTCCAGTACCTGCAGGATATCGGCGCGACCGACACCAACGGCACGACTTGGTACGACCGCACCAATTATTTCGAGACGGTGCCGACCGGCGCGCTCGACCGGGCGCTGTTCCTCGAAAGCGACCGGATGGGCTATCTAATCGGCGGGCTGACCCAGACGCGGCTCGATGCCCAGCGCGGCGTGGTGCAGAACGAGAAGCGGCAGGGGGACAACCAGCCGTTCGGCACGGTCGATTATCTCGTCAACGACGTGCTGTTCCCCGCCGGTCATCCTTATCGCCACAGCACGATCGGTTCGATGGCGGACCTCAATGCCGCCAGCCTCGAAACGGTGAAGAACTGGTTCCGCGCGCATTACGGGCCGAACAATGCGGTACTGGTGCTGGCGGGGGATATCGACCTGCCGACCGCGAAGGCCAAGGCGGCGAAATGGTTCGGCGCGATCCCCAAGGGACCGGTGACAGCGCGTCCGGAGATCGGCATCCCGACATTGCCCGCCGCCGTCGACAAGGTGATGCACGACCAGGTGCCATATGCCCGCGTCCAGCGCAGCTGGGTGGTGGAAGGCGTCAACGGTCGCGACACCAACGCGCTCAATGCGGCGATGTCGGTGCTTGGCGGCCTGTCGTCGAGCCGGCTCGACAATGCGCTGGTGCGCAAAGAACGCGTCGCCGTCGGCGTGACCGCGGGGCTCGAAACGCACGAGAATTTGTCGCTCGCGACGATCAGCGCGAATGTGAAGCCGGGTCAGGACCCCGCGGATGTTGCCAAGCGGCTCGACGCGGTCGTCGCCGACTTCCTCAAGAATGGCCCGAGCGCCGACGAAGTGCGCCGCGTCGCGACCAAGGAGGTCGCGGGACGCATTGCCGGGTACGAAACCGTCGGCGGGTTCAGCGGCAAGGGGCCGGTCCTCGCCGAAGGGCTGCTTTATTCGGGCGATCCGGCGAAGTATAAAAAGGATCTGGCCGAAACCGCGGCTCTGACGCCGGAAGCCGTGCGCGCCGCCGCCGTCAAATGGCTCGGGCGCCCGGCGTTGCGCCTGACCGTGCTGCCCGGACCGCGCGAGGACACGCCCGAAATGCGCGCGATCCGCGGCGACGTCACGCCGCCGGCCGGGCGCGGCATGAGCTTTTTCCGTAAACCCGGAGAAATGCCCGCACTGGCGGGTAAGGGTGGCAAGACGGCGGTCGCGTCGGTCGACCGCAGCAAATTCCCGCCCGTCGGTCAGCTCGCCGCGCTGCGTTTCCCCAAGATCGAACGGGCCACACTTGCCAACGGCATTCCGGTGTTCCTTGCCCGCCGTCCCGAAACGCCGACGGTGCGCGTCTCGGTCAGCTTCAATGCCGGCACGTCGGCGGACCCCAAGGGCGCCGTCGGCACACAGACACTGATGATGGCGCTGATCGACGAGGGCACCAAGACGCTCGATTCGACCGCGATTGCCGAGGCGCAGGAGCGGCTCGGTGCGTCAATTTCCAGCGAAGCGACGCTCGACCGGTCGAGCCTCGAACTCTACGCGCTCAAGCCCAATCTGGCGCCGTCGCTCGACCTGTTGACCGATATCGTGCGCAACCCGGTGTTCGACGAGAGTGAATTCCAGCGCAAGCGCGGCGAACAGCAGGCGGCGATCGCTGCCGCCCTGGCCGATCCGATGAATGCGGCGCGCTATGTCGCGGGACCGATCGCCTTCGGGCCCGATCATCCGTACAATGTCTGGGGGCGTGCGGCGGGCGACCCGGACTCCGTTGCGCGCATGACGCGCGAGGATATCGTTCGCTTCTACCGCGACTGGATCGTGCCGTCGAACGCGCAGATCTTCGTGGTCGGGGATACGACCCTGGCCGAAATCGTGCCGCTGCTCGATGCCCGGTTCGGCAACTGGCCAATGGATCGCCGCGCCCGCCCGGCCAAGAATTTGACGGCGCCGGTGCCCGCGAGCGGTTCGCGCATCTACCTCGTCGACAAGCCCGGCGCGCCGCAATCGGTGCTGCGCGGGGTGATGCCGCTACCGGTTTCGGGCAAGTCCGATCTGGTTGCGCTGGAAGGCGCGAACGACGTTCTCGGCGGCGGCGGTATCAATCGCCTGAACAGCGACCTGCGCGAAGAAAAGGGCTGGTCCTATGGCGCGGGATCAGGGGTGACCTCGTTCGAAGGGCCGGCGACGTTCATCGCGGTTGCACCGGTGCAGACCGACAAGACCGGGGAATCGCTGAGCGCGATGATCGCCGACATCCAGGCGTTCGCCCGCACCAAGCCGATCACGGCCGCCGAGCTGGCGCGGAGCATCAACGGGCAGGTCCGCGCGCTGCCCGGACAGTTCGAGACATCGGACGCCGTCCTTAGTGGACTTGAATCGATCGTCTGGCTCGGTCGTCCCGACGATTACTATGTCGGCTTGCCCGCCAAATATCGCGCGCTGACCGGGCCGCAGCTCGACGCCGCGTCGCGTGCCGCGATCGATCCGGCGCGCATCGCCTGGATCGTCGTGGGCGATGCCAAGGTGGTGCGGCCGCAGCTCGAAAAGGTCGGCCTGCCGATCGAGACGGTGCAGTTGCCCGCGACCAAATAGCCGCTAACATCGGTGTAGATAACGGGAGAGTCGTGATGTCGAATGCAGCGGGGAAATGGGATTGCGTCGTCAACTCGCCACTGGGCGAGCAGAAGTCGGTCCTGACGGTCAACGACAATGGCGACGGCACCTGGTCGGGCGACAATACCGGCGCGATGGGCGGCCTCGCCTGCGACAATGGCAAGATTGACGGCGACAAGATCACCTGGACGATGGACATGAAGGTGCCGATGCCGATGACGCTCGAATGCGAAGCGACGATCGACGGCGACACGCTGACCGGTGGCGTCAAGGCCGGGGCGTTCGGCACCAGCCCGATGAAGGGCACGCGGATCAGTTGAGCGCCGCGTTCAACGGGCAGCCGACGCTCGAGGGCGACACCATCCGCCTCCGGCCGACCGCGGCGGAGGATTGGGACGCCCTTTATGCGGTCGCCCGCGATCCGCAGATCTGGGCCAAGCACCCGGCGTGGGACCGCTACCAGGAGCCCGTCTTCCGAGCTTATTTCGAGGACGCGCTGGCGTCGCGCGGCGCCTTGACGGTGATCGACAAGGCGAGCGGACGGGTGATCGGCGGTTCGCGCTTCGCGGCTTTCCCCGAACTGGACGAGGTCGAGATCGGCTGGACCTTCCTCTCCCGCGATTTTTGGGGCGGGGCGGTCAACCGGCAGATGAAGCGGCTGATGCTCGGCCATGCGCTCGCGAGCTTTCCGCGCACGGTGTTCCGGGTCGGTGAAACGAACGTCATCTCTCGCCGGGCGATGGAAAAGATCGGCGGGCGCATGACCGACCGCGTCGAAGACATCGTCCGCGGCGGGAAGCCGATCCGTCATGTGATTTACGAGATCGACCGCGAGAATTTCGCGAACGGGCCGCTTACCGCAGCCGCGTAACATGCCCCATCTTGCGGCCCGCGCGCACCGCCTTGCCGTAGAGATGCAGATGCGCGCCCGGCTCGGCGAGGACATCTCGCCAGCGGTTGGCGTCCTCCCCGATCAGGTTGGTCATTTCCGCCCCCGAACGCGTTAGCGCCGTCGAGCCGAGCGGCAGGCCGCAGATCGCGCGAATGTGGTTTTCGAATTGCGAGGTTTCCGCGCCCTCGATCGTCCAATGCCCCGAATTGTGCACACGCGGCGCCATTTCGTTGAACACCGGGCCGTCGGCAGTCGCGAAGAATTCGACCGATAGCACGCCGACATAGTCGAGCGCCGCAGCGATGCGCTCGGCAGTGGCGCGCGCTGCGGGAAGGTTGGCGAGAATTTCGGGATGGGCGGGGACGGTCGAGGTGTCGAGGATGCCGTCCCGGTGGCGGTTTTCGGGGGCGTCCCAATGCGCGACCGTGCCATCGGCGGCGCGGACCAAGATCACCGAGAATTCGCGTTCGAAGGTGACGAAGCCTTCGAGGATTGCCGGCTGTTCGCCGATCCCGGCCCAAGCCTCATCCGCGTCACTGGGCGAGCACAGCCGCGCCTGGCCCTTGCCGTCATAGCCAAAGCGCGTCGTCTTGAGGATCGCGGGCGTGCCGACCTGCACGATGGCGATGTCGAGATCGGCGCGGTTATTGACCTCGGCCCATGGCGCGGTGCGCGCGCCCTGTTCGGCGGCAAAGCGCTTTTCGGCGATGCGGTCCTGCGCCGTCCGTAGCGCGCTCAGCGGCGGGTAGAGCGGCACCGTGTCCGCAATCGCTTCGAGCGGATCGGCGGCGACGTTTTCGAACTCATAGGTCGCCACGTCGACGCTGGCGGCGAAGGCGGCGAGCTTGGCACGGTCGTCATAGCGGCCCTGCGTCCAGGCGGCGGAGACCTCGGTCGCCGGGCCCGAACTTTCGGGGCTGTAGACGTGGCAGCGATAGCCGAGCTGCGCCGCGGCCATGGCCAGCATCCGGCCGAGCTGGCCACCGCCGACGATGCCGATGCGTCCGCCCGGTTCGATCATCCCCAGAAAATCACTCGGGGCTCTCGGCCACGCTTTCGGTCTGCCGCGCGCGCCAATCGGCCAGCCGTGCCGCCAGCGCAGTGTCCGACAGCGCGAGGATCGCCGCGGCGAGCAACCCCGCATTGGTTGCACCCGCCTTGCCGATGGCCAGCGTGCCTACCGGAATGCCGCCCGGCATCTGCGCGATGGAGAGCAGGCTATCCATGCCCTTCAGCGCCTTGCTTTCCACCGGCACGCCGAGCACGGGCAGCGCCGTCATGCTCGCCGCCATCCCGGGCAGGTGCGCCGCGCCGCCGGCCCCGGCGACGATCACCTTGATCCCGGCATCGGCGGCGCCCGTCGCATAGTCGTACAGTCGCTGCGGCGTGCGGTGCGCCGACACGACCTTCGCTTCGAACGGGACGTCGAGCGCAGTCAGAATGTCCGCGCAGGACTGCATCGTCTCCCAATCGGAGCGGCTGCCCATGATGATGCCGACCACAGGTTGCGTCATTTCGCCGCCCCTAAACGCCGCGCTGCGCCGCGGCAATGCAGCATGGCAGCAGGCCCGCGCTCGCGCCGACGGACCCTCTTCGCGATTGCGGCGTTATCCGGTCCATGTTGCGTGATGCGGCGCAGTCGATTGCGCAACCAACGAGCGAAGTTGCGCGCCTGCGCGCCCGACTGGCGCAGGCGGACGTGCGGATCGCCGAGCTCGAACGGCTCGCGGATACTGATCCGCTGACTGGGTTGTGCAACCGCAGGCCGTTCCTGCGATCCGTGGCGCGCGCGGTGCGTCATCTCGAACGCCACGGCACCCTGGCTGCCGTGCTGTTTGCCGATGTAGACGGCCTGAAGGCGGTCAACGATCGCCACGGCCATGCGGGCGGGGACGCGGCGCTGATGCACATCGCCCGGCTGTTGCAACGCGACGTGCGCGGATCGGATCTGGTCGCGCGGATCGGCGGCGACGAATTCGGCCTGGTGCTCGACCACGCGACAGAGGCGGCGGCGCGGGCCAAGTGCGTGGCGCTGGTGCAGGCAGTCCGGGACACGCCGGCAAATTTCGGCGGTGTCTCGGTGGACATTCGCCTGTCGATCGGAGTTGCGGCGATCCGCGTGGAGGACACCGCCGACACCCTGCTCAGCCGCGCCGACGCCGATATGTACGCGGCGAAGCGCGCTCAGCGCTCGGACAGATAAAAGCGCTCGATTTCGCGCAGATCGTCGTCGAGTTGGTATATCAGCGGCTGGCCGGTCGGGATTTCGAGGCTGGCAATGTCAGCGTCGGCGATCCCCGAGAGGTGCTTGACCAGTGCGCGCAAAGAATTGCCGTGCGCCGCGATCAGCACCCGCTGGCCGTCACGCAGTTGCGGCGCGATGCGCGCCTCCCAATAGGGCAGCACGCGGGCGATGGTGTCCTTCAGGCTTTCGGTCTGCGGAATCGGCACGCCATGATAGCGGCGGTCCTTGGCGAGATCCCAGGGCGAGCCTTCCTCGGGCAGCGGCGGCGGAATGTCGAAGCTGCGGCGCCACAGCTTGACTTGGTCGTCACCGTGCTTCGCCGCGGTCTCGGCCTTGTCGAGCCCGGTCAGCCCGCCATAATGCCGCTCGTTGAGCCGCCAGTCCTTTTCGACGGGCAGCCACAGCCGGCCCATCGCCTCCAGCGCCAGATTGCACGTCTTGATCGCGCGGCTCTGAAAACTGGTGAAGCACTGGTCGAAATCAAAACCCTTATCGCGCAGCGCCTCGCCCGCGGCCCAGGCTTCCTTCACGCCCTGCGCGGTCAGATCGACGTCCCACCAGCCGGTGAAGCGGTTTTCGAGATTCCAGGCCGATTGGCCGTGGCGAAGCAGGACGAGCGTGGGCATCGGGTTCCTAGAGCGAGAGCGTCATGAAGCGGTTGTGCGAACTGGCCGGGTAGCCCGCGAACGGCTCACAGTCCATGAAACCGTACAGCTCGTACATCGCGTGCGCCGCGTCGAACATGGGCGCGGTGCCGGTTTCGAGGCTGAGCCGCGTCACGCCGGCCGCCTGCGCTTCGGCGGCCAGGCGCCCGAGCATCGCGCGCGCGACGCCCTTGCGCAGATGGTCGGGATGCGTGCGCATCGACTTGAGTTCGGCATGGGTCGCATCGAGCCGCTTCAGGGCGCCGATGCCGAGCAGCGTGTCACCATCCCAGGCCGCAAAAAATCGAATGCCGGGCGCCTTCAACCCGTCTGAATCGAGCGAATGGGCGTTGCAAATCGGCGTCGTCGCGCGTGCTTCGTCCCGGTGATGGCGCAACAAGGCCTCAACCTGCGGATCGCCCAAGCCCCCTTCCCGGATCTCGATCATAGCTGGTCGATGATCTCCGCCAGCGTCCGCATGCAATCCACTGCCAGTGCCTTGCTCCGCCTGGGCGACCAGCCCTCGACCGGGTCCGGCGCGTCCTTATTATCCTTGAAGGGCATTTCGAGCGTCATGCTGACCGCGCCGAAGCGTTCGGCGAGCTGGTTGGTCGACATGGTCATGTTGGCCTTGCCGAGCCCCGCTTTGGGATAGCCGTACTTGGTCTGGAAATCCGCGGTGCGGGCCTCGAGCGCGGCGAGATAGGCGTCGTACGTCTCGACCTGTTTCGGCGTCAGCGAGGGCACGCCGTCGAACCCGGCCATGAAAACGTACGGAATCGCCTCGTCGCCGTGGACATCCATCGCGAAATCGACGCCCGTTTCGTCCATCGCCGCGCGGACGAGGAACACTTCGGGGCTGAACTCCATCGTCGGGTCGGCCCATTCACGATTGAGGTTCTTGCCCGCGGCGTTGGTCCGCAAATGCCCGCGCGCCGAGCCATCGGGATTCATGTTGGGAACGACATGCAGCGTGGCCGCGTCGCGCAGCTTCCGGGCCGCGGCATCGTCCGAAACCAGGAAGTCGAGCGCGCCCTCCATCCACCATTCGGCCATCGTCTCGCCGGGATGCTGGCGGGCATAGAGCCACACCTGTTTGGGACCGTTGCCCAGCGTCAGCAGGTCGAGCGGACGTCCATCGAGCGTCCGGCCCAGCAGGCGGTGCGTGACGCCCGCCTGTCCGGCGATCCGATTAACCAGCGCCTGATGCCGGTCGCTTGAATAGGGCGCGAAATAAGCGAACCACGCCATGTCGCCCGCGGGCGTGTGGCGGATCGTCAGCGTCCCGTCGGCATAGCGCGTCTCGGTGCGGCGCCAATCGACGTTATCGTCGCTGACGCAGGCGCGGTAATCCGGCCAACCGAGCGGATAGGCCGCGCCCGTGCAGTTGGTGATGTTGAGTTCCAGCGGCTGGCCCGCCGCGCCGTCGACGCGGAAATAGAACCACTGGTAGAAATCGGACTTATGGTCCTTGCGGATCGTCAGCTCGGCGCGCGCGCCGTCGAGGGATTGCACCTCGATATTGCCGGCATCGAAGTCGGCCGAAATGGTGATGGTCATTTGACCGTGATAGTGCGCCCGTTCACGCCCGGAAAGTCCCGGAACAAGGCATAAGCGAGCCGCTGCGCGATCTCGCGCTGGCTTACGCCCGGCTTGTCCTCAGTCTGAGCACGGCCTTCCCACACGGTCGAGCCGCCGCGTTCGCGCAGTTGCACGGACAGGCGGGTAAGCGCCGCTTCGCCACGTCCGCCGCCGAAGGTGGTGCTGACCCCGCCGCCGACGCTGGTGCCGCCGTAATAGCCGCCGCCGCTGCCGCCGCCGAGGCCGATCGAAAAGCTCGGCTTGCGCTGCGACGAGGGCACGATGTCGCGCGAATATTCGATCGAGAAGAGGTAGCGTTCGCCGCCATTGCCGCCCGTGAAACCAAGGCGGGTGAGTTCGGCCCAAACCGCATCACGATAAATCTGCGCTTCGAGCCCACCGTCGACGCTCGCGGGGGCGATGGTCCCAGGTGGGATCGCGCGGTCGAGGAAGAACCGCGTGGCGGTGGTCTTGGGCCGCGCGTCGGCCATCGCAGGCAAAGCGAGCGCGGCGAGCGGCAGGAGGAGGGCGAGGGGCTTCATGGTAACGCTCCAAGTGTCTATCACAGGTTGGCAACGAACAGCGCGGCTTTTTGCCGCACCTTGACCGTGCGCGGTCCTTTCATTAGGGGCGCCGCTTCATTTTCACGCAGATTCGAAGAAGCGCGCAAGCCATGAAAATCCGTAATTCGTTGAAGTCGCTCAAGGACCGTCATCGCGATAACCGCGTGATCCGCCGTCGCGGCCGGACCTATGTCATCAACAAGACCAACCGTCGCTTCAAGGCGCGCCAGGGCTAATCCTGCGCGACGCCGCGCATTTGCGGCGTTTTTGAGCGAAAGCGATAAGCGACGCGGCCCGGCGGCAGCGTCGCTTTTTTGCGTTCGGTTTATTTGAGCTCGTCGCCGGTCACGCGCACGACGTGCAGCACATTGGTGCTGCCCGGCGTCTTGAACGGCACGCCGCAGACGATGACGATCCGTTGATCGCCCGCGACCAAATTGTGCCGCAGCGCCATGCGCTTGGTCTTGGCAACCATTTCCTCGAAATCCGCGACGTCGCGCGTGTGGACCGCGTGCGCGCCCCATAACAGGCCTAGCCGCCTGGCGGTGGTGATACTCGGTGTCATGACGAGGAGCGGGACGTTCGGCCGTTCGCGCGCCACGCGGCGCGCGGTCGAGCCGGACATGGTGAACGTGGCGATGGTCCGCGCCGATAGCGTCTGGGCGATCTCGCGCGCCGCCGCGGAGATCGCGTCCGCCGCGGTCGCATCGGCCTTGGTTTCGGTGAAATGCAGGCGCGCGAAATAGCCAGGATCGGCCTCTACGCTCATCGCGATGCGGTCCATCATCGCGACCGATTCGACGGGCCAGGCACCCGCGGCGCTTTCCGCCGACAGCATCACGGCGTCCGCGCCGTCATAAATGGCGGTGCCGACGTCGGAAACTTCGGCGCGTGTCGGCGTCGGCGCGGTGATCATCGATTCGAGCATCTGCGTCGCGACAACGACCGGGCGTCCCGCGCGGCGGGCGACCTCGACGATGCGCTTCTGCGCCGGGGGCACGTCTTCGGGCGGCAGTTCGACGCCGAGATCGCCGCGCGCGACCATCACCGCATCGGCCAGCTCGACGATCTCTTCGAGCCGTTCGAGGGCGGCGGGCTTTTCGATCTTGGCGAGCACTGCGGCGCGGCCCTCGATCAGGCGGCGTGCTTCGGCGACGTCCTCTGGCCGCTGGACGAAGCTTAGCGCGACCCAGTCGACACCCTGCTCCAGCGCGAAGGCGAGATCGGTGCGGTCCTTGGTGGTCAGAGCGGCCATTGGCACGACGACATCGGGGACATTCAGCCCCTTGCGATCGCTCAGCGTCCCGCCGACCTCGACGGTCGTCTCGGCGTGATCGGCATGCAACGCCTTCACCCGCAACACGATCTTGCCGTCGTCGAGCAATAGGCGCGCGCCGGGTTTCAGCGCCTCGAAAATTTCACGGTGCGGCAAGTTCACCCGTGTCGCGTCGCCCGGCGTCTTGTCCTGATCGAGCCGGAAGTCCGCGCCGGTCTTGAGCAGCGCCTTCCCGCCGGCAAAAGTGCCCACGCGTAGCTTCGGCCCCTGGAGATCGGCGACGATGGTCATCGGCCGCCCCAGGGTCTTTTCCAATGCGCGAATCGCCGCGACCACCGGCTCGTGATCGGCGTGTGAACCGTGGCTCATGTTGAGCCTGAAGGCGTCGGCGCCGGCGCGGGCCAGCTTCTCGATCATCTCGGGCGTCCGGCTGGCCGGACCGAGGGTGGCGAGGATGCGGACCTTGCGGCCGCGGGGCTTCAATGTGCGATGGGTGGACAAATCACTCGCTCGTCTGGCTTGTCGGGAAGGGGCGGTGCGCTTATCGGCCTAAAGCAGGGGTGGCCGCGCGACAAGTTGTCCGGCCCGCTAGCACTGAGGAACACAATGAGCGACGTAATCCAGGCCGACAAATTGCGCCTGCTGATCGAACGCATCGAGCGTTTGGAAGAAGAGAAAAAGGGCATCGCGGACGACGTGAAGGACGTCTACGGCGAGGCCAAGGGGCAGGGCTACTGCACCAAGACGATGCGCAAGATCGTCGCGCTGCGGAAGATGGACAAGCATGTCCGCGACGAAGCCGACGCGATGATGGACACGTATCGCGCGGCGCTGGGCCTGCATTGATGTTCATCTACGGTGTTCCTGCCTCCCCGTTCGTCCAGCGCGTACTCATGGTCGGGCGGGCGAAAGGGCACGAAGTCGAACTCCGGCCGATGCCCGGAATGGCGCTCGACAGCCCCGAATTCCAGGCGATCAGTCCGATGGGACGGATTCCGCTGCTCGAGCTCGACGACAGAACGCACATTTGCGAATCGAGCGCTATTGCGGCTTATCTCGACGAAGTGCTGGACGGCCCCGCTCTGCTGCCGGCCGATTTGGTTGCCCGCGCGCGGATGCGCGAAATCGAAGCGGTCGCGACGCTCGAATATGTGACCGGCATCCGCCCTTTGATGATCCACAAGGTGTGGGGGCGGCCGGGCGGTGACGAGGTTGTCGCTGCAGCGCGGGTGATCGCTGCCAAGGCGGCCGACGTGCTGGACCGGATGCTGGCACGTTCGACCGCGTTCGCGGTGGGGGATCGTATCACGCATGCCGATTGTATCCTCGCCCCCGCGCTGAATCTGGCATTGATCGTCGATCGGATGGCGGAAACCGGTGCGCTGGTCCGCGAACGGCCGAACCTGTCGGCATATTTTGATCGCATGGCGGCGGACCCGGTAGCGGGCCGGAGCATCGCCGAAATGACCGCCGCCTTCACCGCGATGCTCGCGCGCGCGGCGCAACCGAAAGGCTGAACGATGGCAGGCCATTCCAAATTCAAGAACATCATGCACCGCAAGGGCGCGCAGGATAAAAAGCGCGCGGCGGCCTTTTCCAAGCTCAGCCGCGAAATCACTGTCGCCGCGAAATCGGGCCTGCCCGATCCGGCAATGAACGCGCGCCTCCGCGCCGCCGTGCTGACCGCGCGCGCGGGCGGCATGCCCAAGGACAATATCGAGCGCGCGATCAACAACGCGTCGAAGGGCGACGGCGCGAACTATGAAGAGATTCGCTACGAAGGGTTCGGTCCCGGCGGCGTCTCGCTGATCATCGAAGCGCTGACCGACAACCGCAATCGCACCGCGACCAACGTCAAGACCGCGGTTTCGAAAAACGGCGGTAATATCGGCGCGCCGGGCGCGGTCAGCCATGCGTTCGATCGGCTGGGGCTGATCACCTATCCGGCCAAGGCGGGCGACGCGGATAAGGTGTTCGAGGCCGCGCTCGATGCGGGGGCCGAGGACGTGACCAGCGACGAGGACGGCCACCAGATCTGGACCAGTGTCGAAACGCTGCACGAAGTCGCCAAGGCGCTCGAGGCGACCCTTGGCGAAAGCGAAGGCGCGAAGCTCGCCTGGCGTCCTCAGAACATGGTCGATGTCGGCGAAGGCGACGCTGGCACGCTGTTCAAGCTCATCGACGCGCTCGACGACGATGACGACGTCCAGACCGTGTGGGGCAATTACGAAGTGTCCGACGCGGTTATGGAGAAGCTGGGCTGATCGTCCTCGGCCTCGATCCCGGTCTCGGCACGACGGGCTGGGGGATCATCGTCGCGGAGGGGAACCGGCTGGCGCACATCGCCAATGGCCGCATCGCGACGGCGGCCGCCGATCCGCTCCCTGCGCGGCTGGCGCATCTGGGCGAGCAGCTCAATCATCTGCTGATCGCGCACGATGTTGCGAGCGCGGGTGTCGAGGAAGTGTTCGTCAATTCGAACGGGCAATCGACGCTCAAGCTCGCCCAAGCGCGCGGCGCCTTGCTCGCGACGCTCGGCTTCAAGCGCATTCCCGTCGGCGAATATGCCCCGCGCCAGGTCAAGCAGGCGGTGGTCGGCACCGGGGCGGCGGAGAAGTCGCAGGTTCATGCGATGGTGAAGCGCCTGTTGCCGGGCGTCGATATCGACGGCAGTGACGCGGCGGACGCGCTGGCCGTGGCGATCACCCACGCTCACCATCTGGCCAGCGCGCGGCGGGTGCCGCATAGCTAGGGCATGATCGCCCGCCTCACCGGAACGCTCGCCGAAACTGCCGTCGATAGCGCGGTGCTCGATGTCGCGGGCGTCGGCTACCTTGTGCTCGCTTCGTCGAAAACGCTCGCGGCCATCGGCGCGGTCGGCGGCACGGTGATGCTCTACACCGAATTGCAGGTTCGCGAGGACGCCATGACGCTGTTCGGCTTCGGCTCCCAGACCGAGCGCGACTGGTTCCGCCTGCTCACCGGGGTGCAGGGGGTGGGCGGCAAGGTCGCGCTGGCGATCCTGTCGATCCTCGCGCCCGAAGAAATCGCACAAGCCATTGCGCGGCAGGACAAGGCGATGGTCGCGCGGGCGTCAGGCGTCGGCCCGAAGCTCGCCGAACGCATCGTCCGCGAACTGAAAGACAAGGCGGGGGTCGTCGCGATTGGCGGTAGCGTCCCATTACCCGCGGGCAGCGCGGCGCAGGACGCGATCTCGGCGCTCGGCAATCTCGGCTTCAAACCGGCGGAAGCCAGCGCGGCCGTGTCAGCCGCGGCGGACGAGCTCGGCGGTGATGCAGGTCTTGACGCGTTGGTGCGCCTCGCACTCAGGAAAGCAGCGAAATAGCAGAAGCGCTGAGGGCGCCGCCGTTATCTGTTCGATATCTGGCGACGCCCCGATCGATGCGGTTGTAGCCCACTTCCGCGCCGATACAGAAGGTGTGCCGCGGCGCTGCTCGGGTACAGCGCGGGCGGACATCCCCTCCCGATGCCGTGCCCCAAATTGATACACAAGCGAAACGGGTGGGACTAGCTGATCGAACGGTCAGGTAGACTTCAGTCTAATCAGGCGAAGCGAACGGCAGTCCGCTGGCGGCGGCGCAGGGTGCCACCGATCAGCCCGAAACCGCCGATCATCAGCGCCCAGCTGGCCGGTTCGGGCACGCCCGCAATCGTGCCGCCGATCGAGTCGAACTCGAACGCGACGCCCGACGAGCTGAACCGGACCGCGCCGACATCGTCGCCCTGGCCGAAGTTCATGAACAGGCGGCGGTTGGTGGCGGCGGCGAACCAATCGCCATTGTGCGGCGGCTGATCATTGCCAGTCCAAGTCTTGATCACATTGCCCGCGCGGTTGAGCACATCGATGCGGTTATAGCTGTCGATCGAGCCGAGATAGACGCTTATCGTGCGCAGGCTGAGCCCGGCGAAATTGACCGTCGCCGTCGCCCCGGTGCCGAGCGCCAGATAGCGCGATGCGTCGCCAGCCGGTGCGGCGGCCACACCGGACGTCGATCCGGTGTGCAGTGTCGCATTGCCGCTTGTCGCCACGGTCACCCCGGCATGCGCCGCGTGGTCGAAATCGACCAGAAGCGTTTCATGGGCGGCAAGCCCCGGATCGGCCGGGCCGCCCGGTGTGGCCACCGCGCCGGCCGAGGTAAAGGTCACGGCATGCGCCGGCGCCGCGACGGTCATGGCGGCGATCACGCCGATCAGCAGGTTACGCATATCACAAATCCCCATTGAAACTTCCGAGGCTGCGATACGGCTGCGCTTATTCCGCGCCCATCCATTGCGAACGGACAGTTAACCCTGTGGCGTGCCGATCGGGGACAGCGCGGATGGCACTCGCCAAGCCGCCGAACCGCGCTAATACGGAAGGCAACGTGACCGCCGACATCACCTCCCCGAACCGTCAGCCCGAAGACCTCGACGCTGCGCTGCGCCCCAAATCGCTGGACGATTTCGTGGGCCAGAAGGCGGCGCGCGAGAATCTGCGCGTGTTCGTCGCGGCCGCGAAGGCGCGGGGCGAAGCGCTCGACCACGTCCTGTTCTTCGGACCGCCCGGCCTCGGCAAGACGACCCTGGCGCAGATCGTCGCGCGGGAAATGGGCGTCGGTTTCCGCGCCACGTCCGGGCCGGTCATCGCCAAATCGGGCGATCTCGCCGCGCTGCTGACCAATCTCGAGGATGGCGACGTGCTGTTCATCGACGAGATTCACCGCCTCGCCCCCGCGGTCGAGGAAGTGCTTTATCCGGCGATGGAGGATCGCGCGCTCGATCTGATGATCGGCGAGGGGCCGTCGGCGCGCAGCGTGCGGATCGATTTGCCACGCTTCACGCTGGTCGGCGCCACCACGCGGCAGGGTTTGTTGACCACGCCACTCCGCGACCGGTTCGGCATTCCCATTCGCCTGCACTTCTACACCGTCGACGAACTGCGTCAGGTGGTGACCCGCGCCGGCAAGCTGCTTGGTCTCGACCTCGCCGACGATGGCGCCGCCGAAGTCGCCAAGCGCAGCCGCGGCACGCCGCGTATCGCCGGCCGCTTGCTTCGCCGCGTCCGCGACTTCGCCCATGCCGCGGGCGAGGATGTCGTGACGGCCAAGGTCGCAGACGCGGCGCTCAACCGCCTCGAAGTCGACGCGCTCGGCCTCGACGCGATGGACCGGCGCTATCTGACGATGATCGCCGATATTTATCGGGGCGGCCCGGTCGGCGTCGAAACGCTCGCCGCGGGCCTCAGCGAACCACGCGACACGATCGAGGAAGTGATCGAACCCTATCTTATCCAATTGGGCCTGGTCGCCCGCACCGCGCGCGGCCGCTGCCTCAATGCGGGCGGGTGGAAGCATCTGGGTTTGACCCCGCCCGCTGGCGCGCAGGACGGGTTGTTCGAATAGGGCGACGAAGCGAGTTCACACGCGAGTCCCTCGCCGCTAGACCCGAATGATGAACGAGCATGGCGCGATCGGCCGCTTCGACGGCACGCGGCACATTTTCCCGGTACGTGTCTATTTCGAAGACACCGACCTGTCGGGCATCGTCTACCACGCCAACTATCTGCGCTACATGGAGCGCGCCCGATCGGACATGCTGCGCGGCATCGGCATCGACCAGCGCGGCCAGCACGATGCGGGGCAGGGCGTCTATGCCGTCAGCGACCTGCACATCCGCTACAAGGCCCCGGCCAAGCTCGACGACGACCTGACCGTCGTCAGCCGCGTGCTCAAGGTGGGTGGCGCGACCGCGACGATTCAGCAACGAGTCATGCGCGGCACCGACATGCTGACTCAGGCAGACGTGACAGCGGCCTGGCTGACTCCAGCCGGCAGACCGCAGCGCCAGCCGAGGGCGTGGATCGCGGCCTTTACCGCACTGATCGAGGAGGAAGCGTGAATTCGGTCCCAAGCCTGAGCCCCGTCGAACTGTTCCTGCAGGCGGACATCATCGTGAAGGCGGTAATGCTGTTGCTGCTCGCGGCGAGCATCTGGAGCTGGGCGATCATCCTTGCTGCCTGGGGCCGCCTCCGCCGTATCGGCCCCGCCACAGACAAGTTCGAGAGCGAACTGATGGCGACCCGCGACGTCGACGGCTTTGCCCGCACGCACGAGAAATCCACGCTGCCTGCCGCCAGCGTGCTCCGCGCGGCGCTCGAAGAATGGCGATTGTCGTCAAAGGGCGCCAAGCTCGACCGCGAGGGCGTCCGCGCGCGCCTGCAGACGGTGATGGCGAGCGCTGCGGCAGGGGAGGCCGACGCGCTGTCGGATCGGCTCAACATCCTCGCGACAATCGGCTCGGTCGCGCCGTTCGTCGGCTTGTTCGGCACCGTCTGGGGCATCATGCGCAGCTTCACGGGGATTGCGGCCGCGCAGAATACCAGCCTCGCGGTCGTTGCGCCGGGCATCGCCGAAGCCCTGTTCGCCACCGCGCTCGGCCTGTTCGCCGCGATCCCCGCGGTCGTCGCGTATAACCGCCTCAGCCACCGCGTGAACCGGATCGAAGCCGGGCTGACGCGCTTCGCCGACCGCTTCCACACCACGCTCAGCCGCGAGCTCGACGCGGCGTGAGCCCGATCCGCGCCTCCCGTTCGCGCCGCCGCGCGCCGGTGGCTGAGATCAACGTCACGCCGATGGTCGACGTGATGCTGGTGCTGCTGATCATCTTCATGGTCACCGCGCCGCTGATGACGGCGGGGGTGCCGGTGAACCTGCCCGACGCCGCGGCGAAACCGCTGACGCAGGAACGGCAGCCCGTGGCAATCAGCCTCGACCGCGCGGGCAAATTGTTCGTCGCCGACCGTGAAGTCGACAGCCAGGGCTTTGCCGACGAGCTGACCCGCCTGACCGCGCGCGGCGATCCGCCACAGGTCATGCTCCGCGCCGATCGCGGGCTCGATTATGGCCGCGTTATGGCGGTGATGGCGCAGCTCAACCGCGCGGGGATTAACAAGATCGCCTTGGTGACGACTGGTGACACGCGCTGAGCGTCTTGGCCTTGGCGGCGCAACGCTCGGCCATGTGGCGCTGATCGTGGCGCTGTCCGCCGGTCTGTTCGCCGCACCCAAGCCGGATATTCCCAAGACTCAGCCGGTTGATGTGCAACTGGTCGACGAAGTCGGCGCCACCGACACCGCGCCCATCGTCTCGCAACAGGCACCGGCTCCCTCGATCGCGCCCGAGCTCGGCACGCCGCAGGAAGCCGCGCCCCAGCCGCAGCCGCAAGCCGCGCCGCCGATCGCCAAGGCATCGCCGCTGCCGACACCGGCCAAGCCCGCCCCGCCGCGCATCACCGCGCCCCCCGCCGCCAAGCCGGCACCACCCAAGGGCGGTCGCCTCGGCGCGAACTTCCTCAAAGGCATCACCGACAGCGACCAGCCGGGCGAAGCCGCCGCACCACGCGCCACCGTCGGCCCGGCGCAGGTCGCCAGCCTCGCCTCGGCGATTGCGCGCCAGGTCCAGCCCTGCGCGGACCGCATCGTCACGCCGGGGCCGGGCGCGGAGGATATCCGCACTAAGCTCAACCTGCGCCTCAACCCCGATGGCAGCTTCGCCGCCGAACCGCGCGTGATCGGCCAGACGACGAGCGCCGAAAATGCCCGTTACGGCACCCGCGTCGCCGAATTGGCACGCGCCGCGTTCAAGCAATGCGCGCCCTTCAAACTGCCACCCGAACTTTACGACGGGTGGAAGAACATCAACCTCAATTACAGGCTGCCGGCATGAACCGCTTCCTCGCTTTCCTCGCGCTGCTGCCCACCGCGGCTTTCGCGCAATCCGACTCTCCGATCGAAGTCGATGTCGTTGGCGGCACGTCGGCGGCAGTGGTCATCGCGGTTCCCGCGATGCCGACGCCCGAAGTCGCCTCGACCATCGCCGGGCCGACCGACGCGCTCGGCCGCCAGGTCGCCGAAGTCGTTGCCAGCGATCTGCGGGGCACCGGGCTGTTCGCGCCGAAAGGGCCGTCGGGCGTCCCCGCAATCACCTTTCCGGCAGTCCAGTCCCCCGACTATCCAACCTGGGAAGGTCAAAGCGCCGCAGCGCTGGTCCAGGGTTATGTCAAAACCAACGCGGACGG
>DATJIN010000022.1:0-14998 GCA_035493275.1 Sphingomonas sp.
CATACCCGGTCGCGATGCCCAGCCCATGCGGCGGCACGATCACGTCGCCAACGTCCAAGACCGAACCATCAAGCGCGGATGCGCTTGATCCGGAGCAGGCGATCTCGCTCAGCTCGACCCAGCCCTCGACCGCCGCCGCCAGCCCCGCATCGCTCGCATCATAACCCGGCGCGACCAGGCTGACAAACATCCGGTCGACATCCCCCGCCCAAACCGGATCAGCCTCACCCGGCAGCAAAAAGCCGCCATCGAGCGCGGCAAAATCAAGGCTTACAGCCGCATCCTCAGGGGTCCCGTCAGCATAATTCCACAACCGCACGAACCATGATCGCGGCGCCCCGTCGGCATCGCGCCCCTCGATCGTCAGCGTCGGCCCATCGACCGCATTGAGCGGCAACACGCCCGCCGAGCGCCACCGGAGGGACAACACGCACCCGCGATAATCGCGGCTCTCCGAGTATCTCAGCAACGCATGGTCATGCGCATCCTCGGACGCCCAGATCAGCCCCGCCAGATCGTCCTTGCGGTAAAACACCGCGTCCACGCGCAGGCTGTGCGGCCCGGTGGTAACGACACTCGCGACCATCGGCCGCGGAAAATCCACCGTCCAGTAAACCGGGTCGAACCGTTTGAGCGGCGCCGTCACCCCCGGCCTGTCTGCGAGCCAAAAGCCCATACGCTTAACCCTTTCGAAAATCCTGCGGGCGCACGGCACAGCCGTGTTGCCGCGCCAGGTCTCCCGCATCATGCCCAACGTCGTGAATTACCGGCGAAGGCGGACACGCATCGATTGGCCGTTCATTCGCCTCAGCGGGCTCGCGGCGGCGCTGACCTTCACCACGATCCTAGCCTGGCCCAAGCTCAGCCAGCTCAAGCTCCCGACCTATTATTCGCGTTGCTCCTATGCGCCGCACGCCCTCAAGCGCGGCGAGCCGGGTTACCGGCCCGCACTCGACGCCGATGGCGACGGCACCGCCTGCGAATGGTCTAGTCCTCCGCCAAAGCGGCTCTAACCGCGCGCGCCACTTGCCGCGAAGACCGCGCCAGCCGCTCGGGCGCCGCCTCGCCACCATCCACGCGAATGTTGACGTTGACCGTCCGTGCCCCGCCCGCACCGTTCGCCACCACCGATCCGCTCGACGTCGGCACGAACAGTTCCGGCCCGCGCTCGCCGACGACATAGGCCGCGCCCGGCTTTACCGGCCCGCCCGTCGCCCGCCCCGGCTGACCGCCCGCAATGCCCGCGACGATCGCCGACAGCCCCTGCCGCACCGCCGCCGCCGCGATTCCGTCAAGCACCCCCAGCGCCGATCGCTTCAGATCCTCGAAACCCAGCTTCCCGCTCCGCACCGCGCGTAGCAATGCGGTCTCGACCGCCCGCCCCGCGCGGTCCGCACCCGCGCCCAGCCCATCCTCCAACTCGCGCCGCATCGCCGCGACGTCGCGCGCGAACCCATCGGTCCGCACGCGCGGTTCGACATCATCCATCGGGAAATCTCTCCATCAAGGATTTGAGGTCAGGCGGCGCAGCCTCTTCGCCGCGCACCGCCCCTACGAGGCTCGCCAGCTCCTCGGGCGTCGCGAGCCAAAATTCGCCCGGCCGCCAGCCGAACATCGCCCCCGCCAGACCCGCCAGGCACGCGGCCCGCTCGCCGAACGTCACGCTCCCAGCATCACCTGCCGCAACAGCACCGTCACGACCGGGATCACGCCCTTCAGCCCGGCGGCAGCGACCGCTTCGCCCAGCCGCTCACGCGTCAGTTCGACCGGCCGCTCCGCCAGGCAATGCCAGAACAAGGCGACGATCTCCGCCAGCCGCACGCCGCCCGTCGCGGCGCGCTCGACCAGCGCGAACAGCGACCCAAGCTCCTCCTCGACCGCGACCAGCGCGGCGAAACTCGGCCGCAACGTCAGCAATTCACCCCCGACGCGCACACTGGCCTCGCCCCGATGCGGATTCACGACGCCACCACCGCGCCCGAGCTTTCGAGGCTCAGCGCGTAGGTCCGCTCGCCATTGAAATCCCCGGCATAATCCAGCCGCGTGACGAGGAACTTCCCGCGCAATTTCTCGCCGCTCTCGAACGACAATTCACAATCGTCGATCGCCCCGCTCAGCGCATTCCCGCGCAGCCGCACCTCCGCCGCGCTGCCGGTGAACACACCCGCACCCGATACGCTGACATGCCGCACCCCCGCGCCGGACAGCAGCTCGCGCCACCCGCCCGAACCCTTGTTGGTCACCACCACGGCGTCGCCATTGATCGACACCGCCGTCGTCCGCATCCCCGCCACGGTCTGATACGCCACCGGCGCCCCGCCATCGCCGACCTTCAGCAGGAACGCCGAACCTTTCTCCACAGCCATCTCAATCTCCCCAAAAATGTCCCAAAACCGGACGTTGACTCCCACTATCGAAGGTTCACACTCGCCCCCTGAGACTCGGGAGAAATGCAATGCGTCCTGTGCTCGCCGCGGCGGCAGCGCTCGCTGCCTTGGCCGCGTCACCCGCTGCCGCGGTCGTTATCGCCACGGGGAGTGTCACGCCCGATCAGGGGTTCGGCTATCAGCCGCATGGCGGCGTTGCCTTCACCCCTGGCGATTATCGGCTCACGGTCACGCTCGATCGCGCGGTCGACCGGCTGTACCTGACCGAGACGTTGCTCGAGGTGTACAACCAATATTGCGACCCCGACGGGTCCGGCACGATCGTTTATTGCGGCGGCGATGACGTGCCGACCTTGCCCGATGTCGAAGGGTTCGGCGTGAAGTCGGTGTCGCTTCTGTTCACCCTGAATGCGGGCTACGTCACCCCGCGGTCCGACGGCGGCTACGAAACCACCGATTTCTTCGATCAGGGCGGCCATTTCGAATTCGAGACCGGCGAAGTCGCGCCGTTCGCCTACACGCTCAGCCTCGATGCCGTTCCCGAGCCGCGCGCCTGGGCGCTGCTGATCCTCGGCTTCGGCGCGACGGGCGTCAGCTTGCGGCGAGCACGCGGACGCGGTGCTCGACCACACCCAGCCTGACGCCGTCCTTCTCGACCGTCCGGCGCGACCTGACCGCCACCGCGCTCGCCACGCGCCACCCGCCCAGGTCGCCGCTGAGCGTCGCGCCCGCGCTTTCCGCAACCGCCATCAGCCCGGCGAGGCGCACCTCCTGCCCCGCCGCCACGCGCAAACTCGTCCGCAGCACGATCTCCCGCCCGATCTCGCTCTTGGTCGACCAGTCGCGGCTTTCGACCACCTCGATGCTCACGCGCGGCAGCACCGCCGCCCGCGTCTCGATCCCCGCAAACGCCGCGTTCCCGGCCAAGGCCGCGCGCACCGCCTCGTCCGCGCTCATGCCAGCCGCATCGCGCGATAGGGCCGCCACAAGGCCGTGGCCCGCTCGGGCAGATCGCGCCCGTCGCGCGCCGCCATCGCCGCCGCGACAAAATGCAGCACCCCGAAACGCAGCGACCCCGGACAGCTCGCCCATTCGCTCGCCAGCCCGGCGCGATAAGCCACCTCGATCCCCGGCGCGCCGGGCGGCACGATCACCCGCACCCGCCCCCGGTCGCACGTGTCGATATCGGCCTCGTAAGCCGTGCCCGCCAGCACCGGCCCCACTGCCCCGTCATCGACCGCGCTGACCCCGGTAATCGCCCGCACCGGATATCGGCTCAGCACCACCCAGCCGCCGCGCATCCCGAACCGCTCGCGATACCCGCGCGCCACCGGCGGGACACCGGTAAACGCCTCGCACGCCGCCAACCCCGCGGCGATCAGCTCGGTCAGGACCGCGTCCTCGCCATTCCCGTCGATCCGGCAAAACACGCGCGCGTCATCCACCGCCGCGGCCGGAACCGCGTACGCGTCACTCTCGATCATTTGTTCGCCCCTTGTGTTTACTGGTACGCCCCGGCGCTCTGCGCGCCCGTGCGCGCCGCTCCGCTCAAATCAGGCAGCCCCGCCAGCGGCCCGCCCGCGACCATCGCCTTGACCGGCGAACCGCTCCCGACGCTGTAGTCCCCGCCGCCCGCGCCCGCCGCGCTCGCCGTCGTCGTCGCGGCATAGGCCGTGAACAGCGGATCCTGCCCGGCGCCGCTGTTCGCCGTGCCGATCTTCGCCTTCAGCCCCGGCCACGCCTGCGCGAACGGCGAACCCAGCCCGCTATTGTTCGCATCGATGTAGCGGCTGAACTCGCCGACACAGCCGACGCCGTAGAGATACGGCCACCCGCCAATGTGCAGCGGTGCATCCGCCGGATCGGGCGAGCCATTGCCGTTCACGCCGAGGAACACGTCGTGCTTGGTGTTCAGCGCCACCGCCACATTGCCGACGCAACTCATCAGCTTGTGCGTGCGGTACGTCCCCGGTTTCTCGTCGTAGAAGATGTTGTGACGGCCGTGATTGAAGAAGCCAGCATGGCTGTTGTGCCACAGGATCACATGGCTCGTATTACCCGTGCTCGCGGTGATGACGCTTGCGTCGCGGCTGATCCCCATGCCGGGGTTGGCGGTGCCTGACGCCCATTCGTCGTTGTTCTGGACATAGGCATAGCCGGTGACGTTCGACGCCTTCGCGATGTCCGGCCCATAGCTGGTACCGCCCACGCCGAGCCGCTTGTTGAACGCCACGATCGTGCCGCTCTGGCCCTTGGTGTTGTCGTCGATCCGGCAGCCCGGCAGGCTCGAGCCGAGCACCGCCCAGCTTTCGACCAGGAAGGGCGTCGCCGGCAGGATCGAGCCCATCGCCACGCCGCGCGTCAGCAGCCAGTCGTGCGAGCCGACCGCGCCGGTCATGCAGTTGGCGCCGGGGTTGGTCACCGTCATGCCCAGCCCGAAGATGTTGATCTTCGCCGCCCCAGTGATCCCGGCAAACCCGCCCGAGCCTTGCGTGCCCTGGTCGAAATTGACGTTTTCCAGCGTGATCGATCCGCCCGACACCGCGCGCAGCGTCGTCGCGCCGGTACGGAGGAGGCTCAAATCGCGGAACCGCACCCACGACATCCCGGCCAGGTTGTGCGCGCCCGACGCATTGACGCCCCAGCTGACCACCGCCTGCGCCCGCGTCGCCGTCGCGCCGTCACGCTCGACGATCACCTCGCCCGCCGTGGTCAGGACGGTGGCGGAAAGCGCCGCGATGTTGAAGCTGCCATTGCCGATGCGGACGATGCCGACAGCCTGCGCGCCGACCACGTTCATCGCGGTCTTGAGCGCGTCCGCCGCGCCCTTGAAGGTGTCGAACGGCGTGGCCGCAGCCAGCGCCGCCGTCGTGCTGGTTACGCCGCCCGCGGTGCCCGTGGTGCTGACATAGGCATAGATCGGCGCGGCGGCGGACTTGAGGATGGTCTGCGGCGCAAACGCCCGCGCCCCCGGCGTGCCGGTCCCGCTTGCGGCGAGCGAGGCATTCGTCCCGACCTTGGGATAAACCGTCGCGTTGCGCGTGACCGGCCCGTTGTTGAGCGACGAGATGTCGACATTCGCCGCGACGAACTCGATCACCGGGAACAGGTCGCCGGCATGCCCGCCGCTCGTCGGCGTGGTGACCGTCGCTGTCACCGTGTTGGTGCCGTCGGTCCAGGTGAACTTGACGCAGGCGATGCCGAGATTGCCCAGCGTCGCGCCGCAGCGGTGGAACGCCACCACCGCGGCCGTGTCCGTCGTCGTCATGACATGCCGGTCGGGCCGCGACCATTGCGCCACCGGCGCGGGGCTGATTTCGGTCGAATTGTTGGTGCAGCCCGCCACCGCGTCCGCGGCAAACACATAATCGCTCAGCGCCACCGTCGCCGCCGTCGCGCTGGCGTGGTTGGGATAGGCCTGGCGCACGCGCTTGGTGATCGTCACCGGCTCTAAGAATCGCGCCGCCGCCCCCGTCGCGTCGAACCCCTGGCGCAGCACGGCCAGCGTCTTGGGCGCGACGCCATCCGCACCGAACTCGCTGGTGCCGTCGGTCGTCATCGCCGGCAGCGCCAGCGCCAGCGCCGCCTGTCCCGACCAGCCGCCCGGATCGACACTGGCGAGCAACGGCGGGATCGTCACCGCCACCCGCCGCACCACCACATGCGGGATGTTCAGTCCCACCCCGAACATCAGTAGAGGGCCAAAATGTCGGCGGCCGTCGTCCCCGTCGCCCGCACATATTGCGCGCGGAACGGCAGGATCGCGCCCGCGGGCACATTCTTCCACACGCGGTCGCTCGTCCCCGCGCTCCCCCGCATCGTGATGTTGCCGCCGGTGCCGATGTACAGCGCCTTGGGTATGTCGCTCAGCGCGTTGGTGTCATGCGGCGTCACGCTCTCGGCGCGCGACGCCGGTGCCGACGGCGCATCCGCCGTCGACTGAAATGGGTCTGCCATGTCTGCTCCTGAATCTTGAGGGGTGTCGGCGGCAGCGGTCATGCTGCCGCCGCGCCGTCGATCAGCTGACCGAGAATTTGAGCAGCTTGATCGCTTCCGAATTGGTCACGCACCCGCCCACGCGCTTGACCGCGTAGAAGTAGGTGAACGGCTTGTTCGAATAGGGATCGCGCAGCACCTGCGTCTCGGCGCGCTCGGCGATCAGATAGCCCGCCTGGAAATTGCCGAACGCGATCGACAGCGAACCCGACGCGATGTCCGGCATGTCCTCCGCCTCGACCACCGGATAGCCCAGCAAGGTCGATGGCACGCCTTCGTTGAGCGACGGATTCCACACCGGCAGATTGTCGCTGGTCTTGTACTTGCGCAGCGTGGCGATGGTCTTCGAATTCATCACCCACACCGCGCCCTGGCGGTATGGCGAGCGCAGCGACTGGACCAGGTCGATCAGCTTGTCGGTCGCTGACGAGCCACCGAAATTGCCGTCCGCCCCCGACGCCAGATACTGCAGCGTGCCGAACGCGCGAACGCCATCCGCCGTGTTGGCGGTATTGTAGCTCAGGAACCCCTTGGGCTTGTTGATGCCATTGCCCGCAACGAACGCCGCGCCCTCGGCTCGCCCGAACTCCTGCGCGATCTCGCTCGCCAGCCAGTCCTCGACGTCGAACTGCGCATCGTCGAGCATCGCCTGGCTCGCCGCCGGATTGGCGTAGAGCTCGCCCATCGCCGGGGCGATTTCGTTGAACACCGGCGTCGCCGTTTCGGGTCGCGAAGCCGTCTCCGAAACCCATCCCGACGCGACGCCGCCCTGCGCCACCAGCTTGCGGTAGCCCGCACTGCCGACCTTCACGACATTGGCGATGCGCCGGATCGGTGAGATCGTTTTCAGCGTGTCGTCGATCCGCGCGTCGATCTCCTTGGGCACCGCAAAGCCGCCCTCGCCGCCCGTGCCGCCGTTGAACGACTTGCGCTCCATCGCCATGCCCGCCCGGACGAACGCCTCGAACCCGCTCGCCACCTTCGCCTCATCGGCCGCCGCCAGCACCGGCCGCTCCGCCGCCATCACCACCCCGTCGAACGACGCCTCCAACGCGTCGGCCTTCACTTCGTAATCCATCATCATTCTCCCGCTTCGAAAATTTCCACCGCATGCACCCGCGCCAGCGGTTGCATCGGCGTCCGCACCAAACTCACCTCGATCAGCTCGAGGGCTTCTAGTTGCCTGTTTGTTCCTTGCGTGGCCCGCCGCACGCGATAGCCGAAGGACAAGCCCATCCCCTCGGCCACCCCCGCTGCCCGCCCGATCACGCGCAAGCCCTTGGCGTCCTCACCGATCGCCTCGATTACGCCCGCCACCCGCCGCGGATCATGCTGCCAGTACAGCGGCACTAGCCCCACGGCGCCGAACGCCCCAGGCCGGATCACATCGCCCGAACGGTCCGCCCGGTCGAACACCGCGGCATAGCCCGCGAACCGCGCCGCCTCCCTTTGAGTTTCAGCCATCGGTCACCAGACTGCCCAGCCCCAGCTTCACCGCCACGCCCACCAGCACCATCGCCAGCAACAGCCGCACGACCCAGCCGATCACCGCATTGCGCGCCGACACCTTGGCATCGCGCCACGCCTTGAGCAGCTGGCGCAGCTCGGTCACATCCTCGCGCGCACTCTCATCGGCCAAGCCAAGCCGCGCCAGCGCCCGCCGCGCGCCCAACTCACCCGCTTCCTCGAGCATCGCCCGCACCTCCGCATTGGTCATCGCTCCACTCCCAGCAATTTGCGTTTCTCCGCGCGGCTCAAGAAATCGGCCGCCGTCACCTGCGCCCACAAAGCCTCGCGCTCGTCGGCCAGCGCCGGCACGTGATCGAGGTCGACACGCACCGCGCCCTCCGGCCACCACCGCACCAGCGCCTCGTTGAGCCCGCCCAGGATCGACCCCGCCAGCGGCAGGATCGCCTGCCGCCACAGCGCGCGATTGGCCTCCTTGTAATTGGCGTAGGCCGCATCGCCCGGCAGCCCGAGCAGCATCGGCGGCACCCCGAAGGCCAGCGCGATCTCCCGCGCCGCCGAGGATTTGAGCCCGACGAAATCCATATCCGCGGGCGTCAAACTCATCGCTTGCCAGCGTAAGCCACCCTCCAGCAGCAACGGCCGCCCGGCATTGGGCGTCCCCGAAAACTGCGCGTCCAGCTCCTCGCGCAGCCGGTCGAATTGTTCGGGCGCCAGCGTGTCGCCCTCTCCATTCCGATCAAACGTCAGCACGCCCGAAGGGCGCGCCGCATTGTCGAGCAGCGCCTGGTTCCACCGCGTCGCCGCATTGTGGATCGCCACCGCCCCGGCCGCCGCGCCAAGGCACCCCAAGCCATAATGATCGTCGAGCGGATGCGCCGAACGCACATGGATCAGCGCCGGCCGTCCCGCCGCGTCCTCCGCCGCAATCCGCTGCGCACTCTCCCCGGCGCGATACAGATACGCCACCGGCCATCCGCGCGCGTCCCGTTCCACCGTCACCCGCTCGGGCCGCAGCGCAAACAAATCGGTCGGCAACGCGGCGGCCTCACCCACCGCGACAGGCGGCGTCATCACCCGCACGAACCCGTTGCCATGCAGCAGAATTTGCATCGCCACCGTTTCGAGCAGCGCCTGCCCCGCCGTCCGCGTACCGATCAGCGCCAGTACCTCGGGCACCGCCCCCGTCAGCGGCACCGCACCGACCCCTTCCGCGATCAGCCGCACCGCGCGCTGGACGATCGGGTTCGCGACATAGCCCGCGCGGACCCCCTCCTCATACGTCCACGGCCGCACCGCCTCCGCCGTCGCCCAGCCGCGCGCCAGCACCGGACGCGCATCTGCACGCCCGGCAGATTTCCTGCCGAACCATTTCATGTCTTTGCTCCAAGAAGACGTTGCGATCCGGGGCTTTTCAACCGCCCGCACCGCTGATTATGGACATTCTCCGATCAGCACCGAACGCGGCGAGTGGCGGAATGAAAGTCGAAGGCAATTACCAACAGGATGGCTACGCCACGATCCGCGGCCTCGTCCCGCCCGAAGTCGCCACCAACCTGTTCAAACAGCTCGACATGGACCTCAAGGCTGCAGGCAGGACCTTCCAGTCCTTTGCCCAGTCGCAGGCGCTGTCACGCCACGAAACCATCGAGATCTCGGGCCATTTCTACCGCCCGCTGACGACCTTCCTGTGGGGCCTCACCCCGGTCATCAGCCAGATCACCGGCGCCGACCTTTTGCCCAGTTACGATTACTTCCGCATCTATCAGGGCGGCGATGTCTGCCGCGTCCATTCGGACCGCCCGTCATGCGAACACAGCGTCTCGCTGACCCTCCATTACAGCGACGGCAAGCCTTGGCCGCTCGAAGTCGGCTCGCGCCGCGTCACCGAAGAAGCGCCGTGCACCGAGGGCTGGGGTGATGAACCCTACACCCCCGTCGCGATGCAGCCGGGCGACGCCGTGCTCTACCGCGGCATCGACCTGCGCCACGCCCGCACCATGCCCAATCCGAACGCCTGGTCCGCGCACCTCTTCCTCTTCTGGGTCGAACGCGGCGGCGAATTTCAGCAGCACGCGTTCGATGAAGAACGCCTGCGATCGGAACTGAAGCGCGTGGCGAATTTTGAGGGCTGAACAGCAGCTAACGACCCAATTGCGGACGTTCGCCCAAACCTTCGGTGCCTGGGGTTCACTTGATCGAGGTTGTTGAACCGATCGCAAACAGATTCTAACGATGGTGTGCGGGGGTCAGGAGTAGTCGTGTCCCCCAATACCCCCATATTTTTCGAAGCTGCGTCGCAGCCGGTCGCTGAGACGCTCGCTTTCCGCGAACGCGCCATTCAGCTTGCAGACTTGGCCGCCACCGCGCGAGACCAGGCCCTTGTCGCGAGCGAACGTGACTTTTTCCGCCGGGCCCATTGCCTCATTTCTGCGGTAATCTCTGACGCCGACGCGATGTTGGTCCGCATCAGGAACGAGCCCTATTTCGATTAGCTCTCACGGCAGCCAATCCAGAGTGGTCACAGGCCACCGCCGCTCGAACCATCGGCGCGCCATCCACGCCAACATGGCCCTGTCCTGACCAGCCGGTTCAGGATCGATGCGCGCGCTGAGGCGTAGTGCTTGATGACGCCCGAATAGCGGGCGGAAGGATTAGCATCATGAAAATCAAGCGCATGCTCGCTGCGGCCGGACTTCTGGCCGCCACTCTCGGCGCGACCACGTCCGCCAGTGCCCAGGAATATCGCGGCGACAACCGCTATGAAACCGTTCACCGTGACCGCGACGTCCGTGACGAGCGGCGCGATGACCGGCAATGGGGCAATCGCGATCGTGACGACCGGCAGTGGAATGGCCGCGATCGTGATGACCGCCGCGTCCGCTACGACCACCGTGATCGCGGCAACCATTATGGCTGGCGCAACGGCCGCGGCCACCATTGCCGCACCGTGTGGCATCACCATCGCCGCGTCCGCGTCTGCCGCTAATCGATCGAAAGGGCCTGGCCGGACGCCGGGCCCTTTTCCGACGCAACGATCGGAAGATCCTGGAGCGTCCTAAATTGGCACACGGCTGATAATTTCGATTCTGAATCTGGTTAATTTCGACGTAACGCAGGTCTCACAGTCGAGTCGCGGACTGCGAGGGGCAACGACCCTGACGCTCTGCATCGGCTGGCTTTCGGTCGATCACACCAAGGGGATGTGGTCATGAACCTAAAAACACTTATCACGACGGCGGCAGCTCTTGTCAGCATTGGCTGGTCCGGCGGCGCAGCTGCCGCGACGTATTCGTCCTACACGTCGGTTCTGACTGGCGGGACGTTGATTGACTTTGAAGGGCAGGCGAATGGCACACGGATCGACACCCAATATTCGGGTGTGACATTCGGCCAGCTACCCGGGGGGCGTCCACAGATCGACGTGTATCCGTCGATCTTCGGTTATGGCCCTTCGTCCGGCAACGCGGTCTTGACCGGAACCACAGAGGGCGGAGTCACCTTCGATACCATCGCCGGCCTCACGGCGAATTTCGCGACAGGAAAGAACGGCGTCGAGTTCTTTTTCAGCGATACGGCGCCGATCGGTAACTACCCCATTACCTTCTATGGTTTGGGTGGCGCAGTGTTGGGGTCGGTCAACTTGCTGAAGGGCAACATCCTGCCCCCGGGCTATGTCGGCGGAACCTTCCCGCCCCCGGGGACAAATCCGAAACCGGGAATCTACATCGGCTATACCTCTGCTGTGAACGAAATTTATGGCATCGGTATTGGGCCCAGTAGCGCGACGAATGACTCGTTTGCGATTGACGACTTGCGTTTTACCTCGGCACGGGGCGCGGTTCCCGAACCGGCCGCCTGGGCCATGATGCTACTCGGCTTCGGGTTGGTGGGCAGCGCTACGCGCGGCGCCAAGCGCAGGCAGACGCTTGGCGTTTCCTACGCCTGATCCGCATCGAACGTTCAATTGGACGCCGCTGGCCGAACGGCCGGCGGCGTTTTCTTGTGCGCGGATCAATGACGGCTTTCGACCCAATTGCTGACATCATCTGCTTTGTTAAAGGGCATCACGAAAATGTGGTGGAAGGCATATGGGCGCATTTGAAGCACTCTTCGCATTTTACAGCCTGTTGTTGGGCTTAGCGATCGCCGCAGTTGCGACCGGATTTGGCGAACAGTGGCGGCGGCGGCGCGTACAGGCGATCGGTGTGCTCGTGCCTTTGCTAGGCGTCTACGTCTTGCTCGCTACCACCGATCAATGGCTTAGTTTCTACGGTGCTCGCAACAGTCTCGCGATGAACCCGATCAACCTGTTGACGTGCTTGGTCATGGCCCTGCCCTACATCTTTGTAGCGCAGGTCATGTTCCCGATATCTGGTGAACAAGGCGCAGACGGTGACTGCCATTACCTCACCGATCGCCGCATACTGCTCGGCGTGCTGGTGATGCCGCTCGCGCTGAGCTTGATGTTCAATTTGATCTTCAATCCGCTTTTTTTTGCAGGCCCTGATCGATTGAAGGACGCCGCTTCGTTCATCCTCCCGGTCATAGTGCTCATGCCCCTGATGTTCGTTCGTAATCGAACGTGGCATGTCGCCGGATTGACGGCTCTCATCTTATTCAGGCTAGCGGCGATTTTCAGTTAGGCCCTGTGCTGACCGGCAGCTCACCACCCACGAGCTACCATCACACCACGCTCACCCGCCGCCAGCAGCAGCGAGTCGGCGGGACATCCACGATGCCCCGCCGAACCGGCTATTTTCCCATCACCATCGCGGTCCACTGACCATTGTCGATGAAGGTGCGGTATTTCTCATAGTTGGCAACCGCCGCGTCGCCCTTGGCCTTGCTGAAGGCCGCGTACATTTCCTTTTCGATCGCCTGGTCGCGTTCCTTGTCGGCGTCCATCGTCGCCGTCGTCGGCGAATGCGTCATGATCAGCACGTTGGGCGATCCCTTCACATAGCCGTTGCGGACCATGAACTTGTAATCGTCGATCAGCCCGCGCCGCTTGAGCACCTCGAACCCCGACACTTGCGATTGGCGAAGGCCGGTCAGATAGTCGTCGACGTGATTAGGATCGACTTCGATCGCATTGATATCCCAATATCCCTTTTGTGGCGTGTAATCGACATAAGGTTCGGCTTGCACGCACGTCGTCACGAATGACGCGGACACGGCAAATAGCGCGGCAATTAATCGCTTCATATCAGAGCTCCCCACTTGCCGACTCGAAAATATATCCGGCGGCACGAACAGGACATCATAGTTTCTTGTACGAAACAAGCAGATAGGCGATTTATTCGGGATCGCTTCTAGGGCCGCACGCGCGGCACGCCGCCCGTCACACCACGCGCACCCGCGGCTCCGCCCGGCGCGGCCCCAGCATCAGCTCGCTGATCGCCCAAACCAGCGCGTCCGCGCGGTCGGGCGATCGTCCCGGCCCGGCATAACCGCCGCCCGCCGTCATCCCGCACATCTCGTCCTCCAGCCGCGGGAAACACCCCGCGTGGCGCACCAGCTTGCGGTCGTAGAGCAGCCGCACCGGCTCGGCCCGCGTCACCTTGCCCTGCGCCGCATGGAGCAACGTCACCGGCAGCCCGGCATCCGCCGCGCGTAGCACGCTCGCCACCATCGCGCCGCCATTGTTCGCCTCGGCCACCACCCGGTCCGCGCCCCAGCGCCGCGCCGCCGCGGCCACCGCCGCCGCCCACATTTCGGGAGCAGCGCGCTCGACGGAAGCATCCTCGATCACCGTCGCGACGCCATCCGCGCCCAGCCCGGCCACCACGATCCCGCACGCGTTGCCGGTACTCGACGCCGGCGGATCGACCCCGATGACGACGCGGCGGAACGTGTCGGGCCGCACGCCCCGGCGCTCCTCCAGCACCGCCCGCGTCCACACCGCGCCCTCAATCTCCTCGATCAGCTCGCCGTCCAGCTCCTGCCGCCCCAGCCTTGTGCCGCCATAATACCGCTCGATCCGCCGCATGAAGCTCGCCGGCAAAGCGTCATTCTCCGCCGTCGATCCGCGCGTTACCCGGTCGGCCTCGGCCACCAGCCGCTTGATCAGCGGCGTCGGCCGCGGCGTCGTCGTGGCGAGCACCTGGCATTGCTCCGCGCCGCGCAGGCCCATCATCAGATTGGCCCAGACGTCGTCGCCGCGCGCCCATTTCGCCACCTCGTCGCACCAGGCAAAGCCATGCTCGGGCCCGCGCAACGCATCCGGCGTCTCCGCCGAAAAGATTTGTGCTTCGGCGCCATTGGCCCAGCGCAATGTCCCGCTCGCCGCGCGCCATTCCACCGGCAGCGTTTCCGCCGCCGTCGCCAGGATCCCGCTGACCCCTTCGATCATCACGCTGCGCGCATCGTGCTGGTTCGCGCCGACCAGCGCGATCCGCGCCGCATCGCCATGCATCCTGGCAATATGGTGCACCCACTGCGCTCCCGCCCGCGTTTTGCCGTAGCCACGCCCCGCCAGCATCAGCCACAAGTTCCAGTCGTGGCCCAGCGCCTCGTCCTTCACTGCCTGGCCATCCCGCGCCAGCAGATCCCAGTCGGTCGCAAATTCCTCGCGCTCGCGGGTGTTGAACTCGATCAGTTTGCGCCGGGCGTAGCGCCGCGCCTTCCCGTGAACCGCCGCTCTGGCAAGCAAGCTGCTCACAGCTTCACGCCCAGCAATTTTGCGACATGCTCCACCGCTTTGCGCGCCCGGCTGGCATGCTGGCGGCCGGCGACGATCCGCGCCGCCGCTTCACGCACGCCGCCGACCCGCTTGGCATGGGCATTAAGCAAGGTCGCGCGCAGCCGTTCGTTCGCTGCACTGCGCTCCTTGTCGGGCGCCAGCCCATTGCGCGCCTCGTCGAGCGCCTGCACCTCGATCTCAGCATAGCCTTCGTTCAACGCCGCATCCCAGGCGGCCCGAAACGCCTCCGATTTCATTCGCTGGGCATAAGGGTCCGCGCCTGTCATGCTCGCTTTACGCAGGCTCTCGGTCACGTTGCTGGTCCGCGCCAGCGCCGCGATAAACTTGCCCTCGGTTGTCTTGTTCCAAATTTTCTTCCTCGGCATCCCGCACCCCCGAACGCGAACGGGCCGGCGACCTCCCCGCGGAGGTCACCAGCCCGACTCACATTTCTTCACTGTTC
>DATJIN010000023.1:0-36075 GCA_035493275.1 Sphingomonas sp.
CCGCCAACCGCGCAGGCGCGCGCCAATCGCGAACGCGGCGATCCGGTCGGCGCTGGCGCTGGACAGATCGGCGACGACGCGGGTTTCGCCCGACGTCAGCAACCGTGCGGTGACCGCGGCCCCCGCCTTCTCAAAACCCTCGGGCGAGCCGTCGCCGGTGCCCACGACCAGCACCCGCTTGCCCGCGCCGCCCTGGGCATAGACATGCTCGACGACGGAACCGGTTTCGCCTTCGAACCGGGCGAGGCGCGCCGCAGTCGTCACCGCTTCGCTGTTGTCGAGCGAGGCGGTCGCGGCTTCGGCTCCATCCTTGCCGGCGGGGACGACCAATGTGGTCCAATCGGCGGGAAGCGCGGCAGCGAAACTGATCTTCATGGGGGATTCGTCCGGTCAAATGAAAGGAATGAAACGCCCCTAGGCCTGTCCGCACCCGTCCCGCAACCGTTGCGCGAGCGCGGGCAACGCGATAGTCGCAACGCCATTCAAAGGGTTGAGCGTTGCCGCTTAGAACAGTTCAGCTGCTCGCTTCGGCGGCGTTTTTCCTGGCCGGTCAGGCTGTGGCGCAGACCCCTGCCCCACCGGCCGCCGAGCAGGCGATCGACTTTTCGGCCGGGCAGCTCAATTACGACAGCAATACCGACACGGTAACCGCGACGGGCGACGTGCGGATGGCGCGGGAGGGCAACCGCGTCCGCGCCGACAGCATCAGCTGGAACCGCAAATCGGGTCAGGTCGTCGCGTCGGGTAATGTCATCGTCGTCAATCCGGGTGGCGACACCGCCTATGGCGACAAGGTCGAGCTGACCGACACGCTAAAGGACGGCGTCGTCAACAACCTGTTGCTGGTGCTCGCCGAAGGCGGACGCCTCGCTGCGGACAAGGGGACGCGGGTCAACGGCGTGTCGACGCTGGAGAACGCCGCTTACACACCCTGCCCCGTCAGCGATGAGAATGGCTGCCCCAAGAATCCCAGCTGGTCGATCAGCGCGGTCAAGATCGTGCACGACCCGATCGCGAAGTCGCTGACCTTCACGCGCGCCCAGCCGCACATCTTCGGCATCGACCTGTTCACCCTGCCCAAATTCACGATCCCGCTCGGCGGTGAAGGTGCCAGCGGGCTGCTCACGCCCGATCTGCGCTATTCGCGGACCAACGGGCTTGAATTCGCGCAACCCGTCTATTTCCGTCTCGGGTCCAATCGTGACCTGACACTGACGCCGCACATCTTTTCCGAAGTCCTGCCCGCGTTGGCCGGGCGGTACCGCGCTCTGACCGGAAACGGCGCGTATCAAATCGGCGGTTTCGCAACCTATGGCTCGCGTCTGCCGGCGGGCGCGGTGACGACGGGGGGACAGCGCGAGTTCCGCGGCTATCTCGACGCCAGCGGGCGGTTCCAGCTCAACCCCGCCTGGTCGGTGACGGGTTCGATCCGGCGGGTAACCGACCGCACGTTCCTCCGGCGCTATGATATCTCGAACGACGACCGGTTGCGGTCGGTAATCCGCGTCGAACGCGCCGCGCCGAACAGCTTTCTGTCAATCAACAGCTGGTCCTTCCAAACGCTACGCGCCGCAGACGATCAGGGGCAAAGCCCCTGGGTGCTACCCAATGTCGATTACCGGCTGCGCTTACCCGATCTGATCGCCGGCGGACGCGTAAGCGCGCAGCTGAACGCGCTGTCGATCGCCCGTTCGAATGGCCAGGACACGCAACGCCTGTTCGCCTCGGCGCGCTGGGATCTGCGCCAGCTGACGCCTTGGGGTCAGGAGCTGCTGCTCACAGCCTATGGCCGCGGCGACCTGTACCACAGCAAAAGCAACGCGCTCACGACGACGGCGTTGTATCGCGGCGATCCGGGGTTTCAGGGTCGTGCGGTCGGTTCTATCGCGGCGGAAATCCGCTGGCCGCTGATCGGCCAGTTCCTATCGGGCCTGCAGCGCATCACGCCGCGCGTGCAGCTCGTCGCCACACCCCATGTGCGCAATTTCGACATTCCCAACGAGGACGCTCGCTCGGTCGATCTCGAGGACAGCAACCTTTTCGCGCTAAACCGCTTCCCTGGCTACGACCGTTATGAGGACGGGGTGCGCGTCACGTATGGTCTCGATTGGGCCTACGACGCGCCCAACGTCGCGATTTCGGCCAATGTCGGACAAAGCTATCGCGTATCGCGTCGCGGTTCGGCGTTTCCCGACGGCACCGGGCTGAACGGCCGCACTTCGGATATCGTCGGCCGCGCCAGCGTCCGGTTCCGGGACCTAGTCACGTTCACCGAGCGGTTCCGGCTCGACAAGGACAATCTTGCGATCCGCCGCAACGAAGTCGACGCGACGATCGGATCTAAGAGTACCTACGCCATCATCGGCTATCTGCGCCTCAACCGCGACATCCCATTTACGCTGGAGGATTTGCGCGATCGTGAGGAAATCCGGTTGGCCGGGCGGCTGGCCCTGACCAAATATATTTCGGTGTTCGGCTCGACGATCATCGATCTGACCGACCGCGCCGAAGATCCGACCTCGACGGTCGATGGCTATGAACCGGTTCGTCACCGGCTCGGCATCGCCTATACCGACGATTGTATCGACCTCGGCTTCACTTGGCGACGCGAATATCAAACCTCGGGTGATGCCCGCGCAGGCAACAGCTTCCTCGTCAGGCTGGCGTTCAAGGGCTTTGGCCGCTAATCGGCGGTTCACGATGTCCCGCGCATCTTGGGGCCGGGCAAAATTTCAAAGGCTTGAGAGCATCTTGACCAAGTTTATCCGTGCGTTGCCGCTGATTGCCATCGCCACTGCCGCCATCGCGCAGGACGCAGGCGAAACGCCGAACAGCGCCGCAAATCTCAATATCCCGGCCAATGGACAATTGCTCGGCAAGGTCGATCCGCACCTCCGCAAGGCGACGGCGATCGTCAACGGCGCGGTGATCACTGGCACCGACGTCGATCAGCGGCTCGCGCTGATCGTCCTCGCCAATGGCGGCAAGGTTCCCGATGCCGAGTTGGACCGGCTGCGCCTGCAGGTGCTGCGCAACCTGATCGACGAAAAACTGCAGATCCAGGAAGCCAAGACTCACGACATCACGATCGAGCGTGCCGAGATCGAGCGGAGCTATGGCCAGGTCGCCCAGCGCTTCAAGCAAACGCCACAGGGCTTGGCGGCTTATCTTCGCGCGGCCGGATCGTCAGATCGTTCGATCAAGGGCCAGATCGAGGGCGAACTGGCGTGGAGCCGCCTGCTCCGCCGTCAGGTCGAACCCTATGTCAATGTCAGCGGCGGCGAGGTGCAATCGGTGCTCGATCGCCTCCAGGCGTCAAAGGGTTCGAAGGAATACCGCGTCAGCGAGTTGTATTTATCGGCGACGCCCGAAACGGCGCCGCAGGTTTCGGACAATGCGCGCAAGATCATTGAAGCGGTGCGTGGCGGTGGGTCGTTCCCGGCCTATGCGCGCCAATTTTCCGAGGCCTCGACTGCATCGGTGGGCGGCGATCTCGGCTGGGTCCGTGCGGCGCAGCTGCCCGATGTGCTTGGCCATGAGGTCGAAACGATGACCGTCGGTCAGATCGTCGGCCCGATCGCCGTTCCGGGTGGCTTTTCGATCCTCGTGCTGCAGGACAGCCGCCAGATCTTGACTGCCGATCCGCGCGATGCCGTGCTCAATCTGCGCCAGCTGTCGATCAAGTTCGACGCCAAAACGGGCGAAGCCGAAGCCACGGCTCGCGCGACAGCGCTGGCCAAGGCCACGCAGGAAATGGGCGGCTGCGGCAAGGCTCAGGCAGTGGCCTCTCAGCTTGGGGCGGAACTGATCGACAACGATCAGGTCAAGGTCCGCGATCTGCCGGCGCCACTGCAGGACACGCTGCTGAAATTGTCTGTTGGGCAGGCGACCCCGCCGTTCGGGTCCATGACCGAGGGTGTGCGCGTGCTCGTGCTGTGCGGGCGCGACGAGGCCCAAGCAGCGGACGGTCCATCGTTCGACCAGATCCAGTCGCAAATGGAGGAAGACCGCGTCAACCAGCGCGCTCAGCGCTACCTGCGCGACCTTCGCCGTGACGCAGTCGTCGAGTATCGTTGAGCATGGCGCAAGCCTCCGCCCCGCTGGTTGTTGCAGTCGGCGACCCGGCGGGGATCGGTCCGGAGATCGTAGCCAAGGCGTGGAGCGCTCGCGCGACGTCACGTCTCGATCCATTTTTTGCGGTCGGTGACCCGCGCACCATCGAAAGCGTGTGGCGCGGGCCGATGCAGCGGATCAAGGATCCTCGCGACGCGGCGCAGGTTTTCCCCGAGGCGCTGCCGATATTCGCCGTCGAGGAAGCGCGCCCCGACATACCGGGCCGCCCGACCTATGAAGGCGCTCGCTGTGCGTTGCAGAGCCTCGAGCTCGCCACCGGCCTGACCATGGCGGGTGCAGCGCGCGCGCTGGTCACCGGCCCGGTGTGCAAGTCGCAATTGTACGCCATCGGCTTCAACCATCCGGGGCAGACCGAATTCATCGCCGAGCGGTGTGGCGTCGCGCATGACAATGCGGTGATGATGCTCGCCGGACCCTCGTTGCGCGTGGTTCCGGTGACGACGCACATGCCGTTGGCGGACGTGTCGCGCGTGCTGAGCGTCGAGATGATCGCGGCGAAGGGCCGTGCCACGGCGCGCGGGCTGCAGCGGAGTTTCGGGATCGCCAACCCGCGCCTCGCCTTCGCCGGGTTCAACCCGCATGCCGGCGAGGATGGCATGATCGGGCGCGAGGAGATCGATTTGATCCGGCCCGCCATCGCGATCCTGCAAGCTGAGGGCATCGACGCGACCGGCCCGTTTGCCGCCGATACCATGTTTCATGCCCGGGCGCGCAGCCAGTATGATGCAGCCATCTGCTGCTATCACGATCAGGCGCTGATTCCGCTCAAGACGCTCTGCTTCGACGAGGGCGTCAACATGACGCTGGGGCTGCCGATTGTCCGCACATCCCCCGATCATGGCACGGCGTTCGACATCGCGGGCAGGGGCGCAGCAAATCCCGGCGCGATGATCGCCGCGATCAAGATGGCGTCAGAAGCGACGCGCCAGCGCGCCGTCCACGCTCACGAGGCGGCTTGAGCGGCGGCCCAATGGCGGGACGCCCGCCGCTGCGCGAGGTTATTGCCCGCCACGGACTGAATGCCTCCAAAGCGCTCGGCCAGAATTTCCTTCTCGACACTCAGCTTCTCGCGCGAATTGCCGCGATCCCTGGCGACCTGCACGACAACGCGGTTTACGAGGTGGGCCCCGGTCCGGGCGGCCTGACCCGCGCGCTGCTCGATGCCGGAGCCTCAGTTACCGTGGTCGAGCGCGACCGCCGCTGCCTGCCCGCATTGGCCGAACTGGGTAGCGATCATCTGACAGTCATCGAGGGCGACGCTTTGGCGATCCCCCTGGCCCAGGTCCTGCCACCTGGCGGGCATATCGTGTCCAACCTGCCCTACAATGTCGGCACCGCCCTGCTGGTTCAATGGCTGTCCGGCGAACACTGGCCGCCGCGCTGGGCGTCGCTGACGCTCATGTTCCAGCAGGAGGTCGCCGAGCGCATCGTCGCGCGACCGGGCAGCGACGCTTATGGCCGTCTCGCCGTGCTGGCAGGCTGGCGCTCCGAGGCACGCATCGCGATGAAGGTACATCGCTCGGCCTTCACGCCGCCACCGAAGGTGATGTCGGCGGTTGTTCATATCGTCCCGGCGGCACAGCCCGAGGAGGTGCGCTTCGCCGATCTCGAGGCGTTGACCGCCGCGGCCTTCGGTCAACGGCGCAAGATGCTGCGGCAATCGCTCAAGGGTCTGGCCGGCGCGCTAGCGGCGTTGGAAGTTGTGGGTATCGATTCGGCGCGCCGCGCTGAAACACTGGCGATCGAGGAATTCGTCGCCGTCGCGCGCGAGATGTCTGTCCTGAGCCCCGGCGAAAGTCGCGGCTAACTTACTGCTTGGCGGCGGTCTGCGGCCCGGCGCGGCCAATCGCGCTCGCCAACGCCACCTGTTCCGGGCAATTTCCGCGGCACAACTTGGCGAGCTTGGCGAGATTTTCTTGCGCCTTTGCGACCGCACCCTTGTCGATCAACGCCTCGCCCTGCCCCGCGAGTGCGGTGCGATCGTTGGGATCGAGCGCCAGCGCCTCACGGTAGAGTCGAATTGATTTCCCCGGCAGCCCCTGTTTGCGCGCGACTTCGGCCAGCGCGAGATAGGCCGTGCGGCTGCGCGGATCGGCGGCGAGTGCGCTTTCCAGCAAATCGGTAGCGGTTTCATATTGGCCGGCCGCTGCCGCGGCTTCTCCTTGCGCGACCAGAGGCACGACGGGCGCAGCGGTTTGACGCACAGGCGCCGCCGACACCAGCGCAATCGCTCCCAGGGTTAAGACCAGCCGCATCAAACTCTCCTCATGTGACAACGGCTAACACGGCTTTACGAACCGCGCGACGAAAAATCCGTCGGTCCCGTCCTGTTTTGGGGTTAGCCGAACCCCGGGTCCGATGGGCGTTCCGAATGCGATCCCCTCGCTCGTCCAACCACAATGCGCCTGCAAAAACGCTGCGGCCTGCCCGGGCCCTTCTTCGTCGATCAGCGAGCATACGGCATAGACCAACGCCCCACCGGGTTTGACCAGGGGTGCGGCCAGCGCAAGCACATGGCTTTGCAGAGCGATCAAGTTGTCCACGCGGTCGGGCTTGAGGCGCCAGCGGGCTTCCGGGTTGCGCCGGAGGGTACCAGTACCGGAACAGGGCGCGTCGACAAGAACGACGTCGGCCGTTTCCGCCACATCGCCAAGCTGCGCCGCTTCCCTGCCGCCATCAAGCAAGCGGATTTCCACTTGCGCCCCAGCGCGCTCGGCGCGCGGTTTAAGACGGCGGAGGCGGTCGCGGACCGTATCGCAGGCGATCAGGCGGCCTGAGTTCATCATCGCGGCGGCGAGTGCGAGCGTCTTGCCCCCTGCTCCGGCACACAAGTCCACCACGGTCATGCCCGGCGCCGCGCCGCACGCGTCGACGATCAACTGGCTGCCGAAATCCTGCACTTCGACCAAGCCATCGCGATAGGCTTGCGTCGCTTCGACATTGATCGGTTCGGCGAGCCGAAGGCCATCGGCGCCGAGCGGTGTTGCTTCGGGAAAAAGGGATGCGACGGCATTACGCTCCGCCTTCAGCCGATTGACGCGCAGGTCGAGCGGGGCTCGGTCGAGCATGCCCTGTTCGGGTATCCGCGCGGCGAGCCAGGCAGGCATTGGCCCGCCCAAAGCACGCCGCTCGCGCGCGCCGATCGCAGGCGGCCCATATGGCGTCCCGTCGAAGGTGGCGGCCAGTTCCGCATCGTCGTCTGCCAGTGTGATCATAGCCGTGCGGCCACTGCGCGGCGGATCACCAAAGTGGCGGATCGCGCGATAGACCAGTTCACGGACCGCCCGGCGGTCCTTCGACCCCGCGTAGCGCCGGGTCTTGAACCAATTGGCGATGACCGTGTCCGCGCCTGCCTGAGAGGCGAGAATGGCGTCGATCAGTTCGATTGCTGCCTGGGTGCGTGCGGCGGGCGTCACTGTGTCGGGTAATTCGGCGCCTCGCGCGTGATACTCACATCGTGGACATGGCTCTCACGCAGCCCGGCATTGGTGATCCGCACGAAATTGCCGCGTTCCTTCAGATCCGCGATGGTGCGCGCGCCAGTATAGCCCATCGCCGCTTTCACCCCGCCGACGAGTTGGTGAATCACGTCCTTGGCATGGCCCTTATAAGCGACCTGACCCTCGATCCCTTCGGGAACGAGCTTGAGTTGATCCTTGATGTCGCCTTGGAAGTAGCGGTCGGCCGAGCCGCGCCCCATCGCGCCGACACTTCCCATACCGCGATAGGACTTATACGCACGCCCTTGATATAAAAAGGTTTCGCCCGGCGCCTCCTCGGTCCCCGCAAGCAGCGAGCCGACCATCACCGCCCCCGCGCCGCCGGCCAGCGCCTTGGCGATATCCCCAGAGGTACGCAGCCCTCCATCGGCGACCACCGGCACGCCCGACTTGGCCGCCTCAGCCGCCGATTCCATCACCGCGGTCAATTGCGGCACGCCGACGCCCGCGACGATGCGCGTGGTGCAGATTGAGCCGGGACCGATGCCGACCTTGATCGCGTCCGCCCCCGCGTCGATCAGCGCACGGGTCGCTTCAGCGGTGGCGACATTGCCCGCCATGATCTGAACTTCGTTGCTCAGCTTACGGACGCGCGCGACCGCTTCGGCGACCATTTTCGAATGCCCGTGCGCTGTGTCGATAACGATCAAGTCGCAACCCGCGTCGATCAGCGCTTCGGTGCGTTCGTACCCGCCATCGCCCGTCGTCGTCGCTGCGGCGACACGCAGGCGGCCGCTCTCGTCCTTGGTCGCGTCGGGATAGGCGACGGCCTTTTCGATGTCCTTGACGGTGACCAGCCCGGTGCAGCGGTAATCCTCATCGACCACCAGCAGCTTCTCAATGCGGCGCTGGTGGAGCAGGCGCTGCGCCTCCTGGCGGCTGACGCCCTCCTTGACCGTGGCGAGGTTTTCGCTGGTCATCAGCTCACTGACCGGTTGAGAGGGCTTTTCGGCGAAGCGCACGTCGCGGTTGGTCAGGATACCGACGAGCTTGCCCGAGGCCTCGACCACCGGAATACCCGAAATATGGTGTTCGGCCATCAACGCGCGGGCTTCGGCCAGCGTCTGTTGCGGCTGGATGGTGATCGGGTTGACCACCATGCCGCTTTCGAAGCGCTTAACCTGGCGCACCGCGTCCGCCTGCTCCGTCACACTTAGATTGCGGTGTAGCACGCCAAGACCACCGAGCTGCGCCATAACGATCGCCATCCGCGCTTCGGTGACAGTGTCCATCGCCGCGCTGAGGATCGGGATGTTGAGATCGATATTCCGCGTCAGGCGGGTGCGCGTGTTGGCGTCGCTGGGCAGCACTTCGCTAGCACCGGGGCGCAGCAGAACGTCGTCGAAGGTGAGCCCGAGGGGGATGTCGGCAATGCGAGTCATGTCCCGCCCTAGCGAAGGAGTCGGATCAGTTCCAGCGGGCGGTTCTTTGAACCGTAACAGTTGAGCTTGGGCAGTGCGCGCGGCATGCTCCCGCCATGACACTCAACCGCCGCGAGATGATCGCCGCCGCCGGGGCCGCCACCGCGCTCGCTCCCCTGCCCGCCTTTGCCACAGTGCCATCGGCGATGGAGTCAGTCACCGACGAATGGCTCACGCGCAATCCGACGTCCGCAACGGGGCTTGGGATCGACAAGGGCGTTTACGCGTCGTTGCGATCACGCCTTGAGGACACATCGCCGGCCGCGCGGGCGGACGAGGCACGCTTTCTGCGCGAAAGCCTGCGCAAGCTGGCGCCGGTTCCGGGGGTTGACGCAGAGGTGACGCGGTTTGCCTTCCAGACTGGGCTGGAGGGGCTGCAGCTGCCGTATGGCAAGGTGTCCATCGGCGGGTGGCAGAACAGCCCTTATACCGTGATCCAGAATGTCGGGTCGTATATCGGCATCCCGAGATTCCTCGATGCCGATCATATCGTGACGACGCCCGACGATGCCGCAACGTGGCTCGCTCGTTTTTCCGCGTGGCCCAAGGTACTCGACGGCGAAACCCAGCAATTGCGCATGGCGCGCGGCATGGGCGCGATCGCGCCCGACTTCTTGCTCGACAAGGCTTTGAAGCAATTGGGCGATGTCGCAGCCTCGGCGCATTCGGGGGTGATCGCCGCCAATTATGCCGCCAAGACGTCAGCCATGCCGGGCGGCTGGGGCGACAAGGCCAAGCGCGTGGCACAGGGTGACGTCGCGGCGGCGCTGGATCGGCAGATTGCCGAATTGCGGCTGCACCGCGTGGTGGCGAAAGCGGACGCGGGCGCGTGGCATCTGCCCGACGGTGACCGCTATTACGCGTGGGCGCTCAAGGCGTCGACGACGACCCAGCTGTCGCCTGACGAGATCCACCGTGTTGGTCTGGCGCAGATCGAGGAACTCCATGCGCGGATGGACGCGATCCTGCGTCCGCTGGGCTACACCCAAGGCTCGGTCGGACAGCGGATGGTCGCGGTGGCGAAGGATCCGAAGGTACGTTTTGCGGATGGCGACGAAGGCCGCGCCCAAATCATGGCGTTCATACAGGAGAGGTTGCGGCTGATCCGCGCCGCCATGCCGCGCGCTTTCTCGCCGCTGGTGCGCGGCAATGTGGAGGTACGGCGCCTGCCGCTGGCCGAGGAGCCGGGCGCGGCAGGCGCCTATGGCGGCGCCGGGTCGATCGACGGGAAAATCCCGGGCAGATTCTGGATCAATCTGGGCGTTGTCTCGCGACACAACCGCGCCAGCCTCCCCTCGCTGACGCATCACGAGGCCATCCCCGGGCATGTCTGGCAGGGCGAATATGCCCAGCAGGGCAGCCTGATCCGCGCGATGCTCAGCTTCAACGCCTACAACGAAGGCTGGGGACTCTATGCCGAGCAGCTCGCGGACGAACTGGGGCTGTACGAGGGCGATCCGTATGGGCGGCTCGGCTACCTCCAGTCGATGGCGTTCCGCGCGGCGCGGCTGGTGGCGGACACCGGGCTGCACGCCAAGCGCTGGACGCGCGCGCAGACGGTCCAGTGGTTCGCGGAAGCCAATGGCCAAGATCCGTCGGAAGTGACCAGCGAGGTCGAACGCTATTGCTCGTGGCCCGGGCAGGCCTGCGGCTACAAGGTCGGGCACAATGAGATTAACCGGCTGCGCGCCGAGGCCAAGGCAAAGATGGGCGGCAAGTTTGACCTGCGCACCTTCAACACCGCCGTGGTCCAGGGCGGCAATGTGCCGTTGCCGGTTCTGGGGGAGATCGTGGCGCGCTACGAACGGACGTAACGCCCCTTTCGCACGACCCTTGGCGGGCGCATAACGGCAGCGAACGGGGAGGAAGTTTGCATGCCCATATTGGCTCTGGCGATTGCGCTGGTAGCGGTCGTCTATGTCGTGCTGGCGGTGAAGATGGTGCCGCAGGGCTATCGCTACACAATCGAGCGGTTCGGTAAGTTCGTGAACGTTGCGCAGCCGGGGCTGACCTTGATTGTCCCGCTGTTCGACAGAGTTGGTCGCAAGATCAATGTCATGGAGCAGGTTCTTGATATTCCGGGTCAGGAGATCATCACCAAGGACAACGCGATGGTCGCGGTCGATGGTGTTGTGTTCTTCCAGGTGCTCGATGCAGCCAAGGCGGCCTATGAGGTAAGCGAGCTCTATCTGGCGATCCTGCAGCTCGCGACGACCAATTTGCGCACCGTCATGGGTGCCATGGACCTCGACGAAACACTGTCGAAGCGTGACGAAATCAACGCGCGGCTGCTGAACGTGGTCGATCACGCGACCGAGGCATGGGGCGTCAAGATCACGCGCGTCGAGCTGAAGGACATCCGCCCGCCCGCCGATATCGTCAACGCGATGACACGCCAGATGAAGGCAGAACGCGAAAAGCGCGCGACGATCCTCGAATCCGAAGCCGCGCGGCAAAACGATATCAATCGCGCCGAAGGGCAGAAGCAATCGCAGATTCTCGAGGCCGAAGGACGCAAGGAAGCCGCGTTCCGTGACGCCGAGGCGCGCGAACGATCGGCCCAGGCAGAGGCCGCGGCGACCAAGATGGTCAGCGACGCGGTCGAGCAAGGCAGCGCGCAGGCGCTTAATTACTTCATTGCGCAGAAATATGTCGAAGCGGTCGGCCAGTTTGCGGTTTCGCCCAATGCCAAGACGATCCTGTTCCCGGTCGAAGCCACGCAGTTGATCGGGACGCTTGGCGGCATTGGCGCGCTGGCCAAGGAGGCGCTGGGCGCCGAGGGTGCGCCGGTGCCCGTTCCCCCTGCCCCGCAATCGCGCGGTTCGGTGCCGAAGGCCGGCGCATGAACGCTATCGACGCCTGGATCGCGGGCACGGGAATTGCCCCGGCCTGGTGGTGGCTGATCGTCGCCGCGCTACTCGCGGGGGCGGAGATCGTCGCTCCGGGGTTTTTCCTGATCTGGCTAGGCGGCGCCGCGGCGATTACCGGCATCGCGACCCTGTTGCTGGGATTGCCGGACGCGGCGCAGTTTATCGTTTTCGCCCTTTCCGCAGTGGCGCTGGTCCTCACTGCACGGAAATGGTTTCGCTACACAGACATGCCGAGCGCCGACCCGCTGCTAAACGAACGAACGGCGCGCCTGGTGGGACAGGTTGTCGTCGTGGTCGATCCGATCGACGAAACCGGGGGACGCGTGAGGGTTGGCGACGGCGTATGGAGCGCGCGGGGGGTGCATGCCGCGGTTGGCGAGCGCGTGCGGGTAAGTGGCGCGGACGGCAATGTGCTGACGGTGGAGAACTGCTCTTAAACGTCCCTCCCGCAAGCGGGAGGGACGCCTAGATCAGAGCCGCCCGTGGCAGTGCTTGTATTTGTTCCCCGACCCGCACGGGCACGGCGCGTTGCGTGAAACCACGCCTTCCCACTGCGCCGGATCTTCACCGAGATCGTCCGCCGTCGGCATGGCCATCTGCAGCGGCGGGATGCGCGTGGTGATCGTGCCGCCGGCACCAATGCCGCGCGCGTCGTCCTCGCCGGTCAGTGGATCGGTGTGGCTGAGCATGAAATCGGGCATTTGCGGCAGATCGGTCTGCGTCGGCATCATAAACTGCGCGTTGGCGAGGGTACGCGTCACATCTTCGCGGATGCTGTCGAGCATCCGCTGGAACAGCGCAAATGCCTCCTGCTTATACTCGTTGATCGGCGTCTTCTGCGCATAGGCGCGGAGGTGGATCACCTGACGCAGCGCGTCGAGCGTCGCGAGATGTTCCTTCCAGTGATGGTCGAGATTCTGGAGCAGCACGGACTTTTCGACCTGCGGCCAGACGTCCGGGTCGAGTGTCGCGACCTTGTCGGCAATCAGTTTGTCGGCGGCGGCGTGCAGCCTTTCCTCGACGAGTTCGGGATCGATGCCTTCTTCGGCCGCCCATTCGGTAATCGGCGCATCGACGCCGAGCACATCACGCGCGCGTTCGACAAGACCGGTCACATCCCACGTCTCGGGATAGCTATTCGGCGGACAGGCATCGCCGACCAGCGCGTTGACGGTTTCGGCGCGCATATCCTGCACGACTTCATCGACCGTTTCCGAGTCCATGATGTCGCCGCGCTGCTCGTAGATCACCTTGCGCTGGTCGTTCATCACATCGTCATACTCGACGACCTGTTTGCGGACGTCGTAGTTACGCGCCTCGACCTTCTTCTGCGCGGTCTCGATCGCCTTTGACAGCCAGCGCGAGCCGATCGCTTCGCCATCCGCCAGGTTGCTGTTCATCATCTTGGCGAACATCGTGTCCGGGCCGAAGATGCGCAGCAGATCGTCGTCGAGCGACAGATAGAATTTGCTGAGGCCCGGGTCGCCCTGACGCCCCGAACGGCCGCGCAGCTGATTGTCGATGCGGCGGCTTTCGTGACGCTCGGTCCCCAGCACGAACAATCCGCCGGCGGCGAGCACCTGCTGCTTCTCCGCAGCGATTTCGGCGCGGATCGCGGCTTCGGCTTCGTCGCGCTGCGGCCCCGCGGGCATGTCTCTCAATTCGTCTGCAATGCGGAAATCGGCATTGCCGCCGAGCTGAATGTCGGTGCCGCGACCGGCCATATTGGTCGACACGGTGACCGCGCCTAGGCGGCCCGCTTGGGCGACGATATGCGCTTCGTCCTCGTGGAAGCGCGCATTGAGCACGCTGTGCTCGACGCCTTCGGCCTTGAGGAATTCGCTCAAGAGTTCGGACTTTTCGATGCTGACGGTACCCACGAGTACTGGCTGCCCCGCCAGGGATTTCTCGCGGATCGACTTGGCGATCGCGCCAAACTTGTCCTGCGTATTCTTGTAGAACTCGTCTTCCTCGTCGACGCGCTGGACCGGCACATTGGTCGGGATCGTCACCACGTTCATCTTGTAGATGTCGTGGAATTCCGCGGCTTCCGTCGCGGCGGTGCCGGTCATGCCCGCGAGCTTCGGATACATCCGGAAATAGTTCTGGAAGGTGATCGAGGCCATCGTCTGGTTCTCGGGCTCGATCTCGACGCCCTCCTTGGCTTCAACCGCCTGGTGCAAGCCGTCCGACCAGCGGCGCCCGTCCATCATGCGGCCGGTAAACTCATCGATGATGATGACCTTGCCTTCCTTCACGATGTAATCGGTGTCGCGCTTGAACATGATGTTCGCACGCAGCGCCTGGTTGGTGTGGTGAACGACCTGGGTGTTCTCGAAATCGTAGAGGTTGGCGCCTTCGAGCAGGCCCGCCGTTTCCAGCAGCCGCTCCATCTTTTCGGTTCCGTCCTCGGTCAGGATGATCGATTTCTGCTTCTCGTCCTTTTCGTAATCCTCAGGGACGAGCTGCTTCACGATCTTGTCGACCTGCATGTACAGTTCGGACTTGTCGTCGGTCGGGCCCGAGATGATCAGCGGGGTGCGCGCTTCGTCGATGAGGATCGAGTCGACTTCGTCGACGATCGCGAACGAGAAGGGCCGCTGGACCATCTGGCCACGCTCGTACTTCATGTTGTCGCGCAGATAATCGAAGCCGAATTCGTTGTTCGTGCCGTAGGTGATGTCGGCGGCATAGGCCTCGCGGCGCTGCTGATCGCTTAGATTGGGGATGATTACCCCGACGGTCAGACCCAGGAATTTGTAAACCTGGCCCATCCAGTTGGCGTCGCGATTGGCGAGGTAATCGTTGACGGTGACGACGTGGACGCCGTTGCCGTCGAGCGCGTTGAGGTAGCAGGCGAGCGTCGCCATCAGGGTCTTGCCCTCGCCGGTTCGCATTTCGGCGATTTCGCCGCGGTGAAGGACGATTCCGCCGATCAGCTGGACATCGTAATGGCGCTGGCCGAGGACGCGCCTCGAGGCTTCGCGAACGGTCGCGAAAGCTTCCGGGAGCAGCTGGTCGAGCGTTTCGCCTTCATCGAGGCGCGCCCGGAATTTGACGGTCTGTTGCGCGAGTTCCTCGTCGGTCAGCGCGGCGATATTGGTCTCGAACGCGTTGATCTTGTTGACCAGGCCGCCGAGCGACTTGACGTAGCGATCGTTGGAAGAGCCGAAAACGGCCTTGGCAATGGTGCCGAGCATGGCGGTGTCCCTGAAATATTTGTGCCGCGCCCCAGAGGGCGCGCGAAATGTGGCTGAATTGGAGGCGCGAAAGCGCGCTAGATCAGCAGGCGGTCGGCGTAGAGCGGACTTGCCAGACCGGGCGCGACTTCTGTCAGCGCAAGTTCGGCGGAAGGCGTAGCGATATTGGCCGGACGCACAGTGGCGGCGACCTCGGCCGCCTCGGCAACGCACAGCACTTGCCCCGCCTCGACAGGACGCGCCGCCGCCGCCGGGGTGTAACCGGCAATGGCGCTGAGCAACGCGCTGAGGAGCAGGATCAACCGCATGTCGGGGCGCACATAGGAACGAAATGCTTTCGCGTCCATGAGTCGAACGGCATGGACTTGTTAACCATGCCGCCGTAACGAAGCGACATGAACCGCGTTCCCTCGCCGCTTCTTCGACTTACGCGCCCTTAGGCGCGAGGTCTTGCGCGTGTGCCGCGCCTCGCCGCCTAAGGGCCCTGACCGACCCGACCCGACGATAGAGCGACGAGACGAGCTATGCTGCGCGACCCATCCGTAAAATACCGCCCCTTCCCCCAAATCGATTTGCCCGACCGGCAATGGCCCTCGCGGACGATCACCAAGGCGCCGCGCTGGCTTTCCACCGACATGCGCGACGGCAATCAGGCGCTGATCGACCCGATGGACGGGGAGAAGAAGGCGCGTTTCTTCGACCTGCTGGTGCGTTTGGGGCTGAAAGAGATTGAGGTCGGCTTCCCGAGTGCGGGCGCAACCGAGTTTGATTTCATTCAAGGGTTGGTGCGCGGTGGGACCATTCCCGATGACGTGACGGTCCAGGTTCTGACCCAGTCGCGACGTGACCTGATCGAAACGAGCTTTGCCAGTCTGGAAGGCGCACCGACGGCGATCGTCCATCTCTACAATGCGGTCAGCCCGGCGTGGCGGCGCATCGTATTCGGGATGGAGCGACACGAGATCAAGCAGATCGCGATCGACGGCGCGAAAGTGTTGCGCGATCAGGCGGCGAAATATCCGAAGACCGACTGGCGTTTCGAATATTCGCCCGAGACGTTTTCGACCGCCGAACTCGATTTTTCGGTCGAGGTTTGCGCGGCGGTGATGGAGGTGCTTCAGCCCAGCGCGGATAAGCCAATCATCCTAAACCTGCCCGCAACGGTCGAGGCGGCGACGCCCAACATCTATGCGGACCAGATCGAATGGTTCGGACGCAACATTCCGAACCGCGACCGCGTGGTCATCAGCCTGCACACGCATAACGATCGCGGCACGGGCGTTGCGGCGACCGAATTGGGGCTGCTCGCCGGGGCGGATCGCGTCGAGGGCTGCCTGCTGGGCAATGGCGAGCGCACCGGCAATGTCGATTTGGTCACCGTCGCGATGAACATGTATTCGCAAGGGATCGCGCCCGGCATCGACTTTTCGGACATCGACGATGTGGTCGGCACGGTCGAATATTGCACCGGCATCAAGACGCATCCGCGCAGCCCCTATGCCGGCGAGCTGGTATTCACCGCCTTTTCGGGCAGCCATCAGGACGCGATCAAGAAGGGCTTTGCCGCGCAAGCCGCGCGCAACGATCAATATTGGGACGTGCCTTATCTGCCGATCGACCCCGCGGACCTGGGGCGCAGTTACGAGGCGGTGATCCGCGTGAACTCGCAGTCGGGCAAGGGTGGCGTCGCCTGGGTGCTCGAACAGGACAAGGGGCTGAAGCTCCCCAAGCGGCTGCAGGCCGACTTCTCGCGCCATGTCCAGCGGCTGGCGGACGAAACGAGCCGCGAGCTGGGCGCGGCGGATATCTGGGGCGCGTTCGAAGCGGCTTATCTTGCACCGGGGCGGTTGCGGCTAGTCGACTACACAGAGACGCGCGCGAGCGATGGCGACCGCATCTTTGCCGGGACGCTGAGTGATGGCGACACGCGCCTGAGCCTGACCGGACGTGGCAATGGCCTGATCTCGTCGATCGTCGCTGCGCTGGCTGAGACAGGCGCGCGGCTGGAGATCGCCGATTACACCGAGCACGCCTTGGGCCACGGCACTGACGCGCAGGCGGCGGCGTATGTGGAAGCGAGGACCGCCGACGGGCGGACAGTGTTCGGCGTGGGAATCGACGTTGACGTTGCCACGGCAAGCGCACGAGCAGTGATTGCCGCGGCCAACGCCGCGCTCAGCCTCTGAAACGGTAACTTGCCAACAGATCCCATGGTCCGCCGCGATACCAATGCGCGGCGAGGCCCGCGATAACGAGCGGACGCGGGACAAAATTGGCGGTTAGGTCGGTGAGCAACGCCCTCGCCTGTTCAGGCGCGACCTTGTTCTGGACGGTAATGTGCGGACGCCAGGACGCAGAATCTTGCGGTGTGAGCAAGGTCGCGAAGCGTTCTGACATGCGCGCGCGAATATCGCTGAGGCCCGCGCTCTCGACCCGATAAGCGACGCCGCGTCCAAGGTTGATCAATCCTGTGAGCCGCGCGTGGGGCGACGCAACGCGGACCTCATTCTTGAGCGCATCGCGTATCTCGCGCTCCACCGACGGTGGCAGATGATGAAACATCGTCAAATGCGCATGCAAATGATTGCGCTCAGGTGGAAAGTGTTCGCGTCGCTGCGCGTCGAGCCAGGCAAGGTCGGCATCGCCGAAGGTCGCGGTAACGATGATTGGTGCGGCAATCATGTCACAGCGCTTGCACAACGGCGCGGATGGCTCAACGCTATCGTGCAACAACTCCACGTTTCATGCGTCATTGCCGACAAGATTGTTGAACAAGGGGAACAAAATGTCGCTTTCGTCCCGCCTGTTGCTTGGCCTTGCGCTGGTATCGACCGCCTCGCTGGCCCATGCCGACGATGGCGCTAAACCGCCCCGCCGTTACCGCGTCACATTAGGCGCTGGCGTGGTTCCGAAGTTTCCCGGAGCTGGCAAGGACCGCGTCACGCCATTGTTCGACGTTTCAACCGCCCGAGGCGACAAGCCCTTCCGCTTTTCGGCCCCCGATGATGGCGGCGCTTTTTCGCTGGTGAAGGGAGACACGTTCCAGATCGGCCCCGTGGTGGACTATAAGGGCAAGCGCAAAGTCAGCGATTCCAACGGCCTGCTGCCGGAAGTGAAGGCGACCATCGAAGCAGGCGGGTTCGTCGCCGTGATGCCCACGCCATCGATCCGGCTGCGCCTTGACGTCCGCAAAGGACTGAACGGTCACAAGGGTGTGATCGGCGTGGCCGGCATGGATTACATCGCGCGCGATGCCGATCAGTGGCTGTTCTCGATCGGGCCGCGGCTGACCTGGTCGAACGCGCGTTACCAGCGCGCCTATTTCGGCGTGCCGGCGGGCAACACCTTACCCGCCTACAACCCCGGCAGCGGGCTGCAGGCAGTGGGAGGCACGACCACCGTGCGCCGCGCGCTCAGCGAACGCATCGGTATCTACGGATACGGCAAATACGACCGCCTGATCGACGATGCCGGACGTTCGCCAGTCGTACGGACGATCGGATCGCGCAATCAGTGGTCCGGCGGCGTCGGCCTGTCCTACAACTTCGGCGGCTAACGATGTTCGCCCGAACAGCCACTCGATGGCGCCACGCGCCAGCCTCACCCAGGTCACGGTAAAAGCGGACGCCGGAAAACTGGCGAAAACGCGCTAAGCAGCGCGCCGTCCGCTCTCCTAGATGATCGTGCATTCCAGTGCCCGATGTCCGCTTTGATCCATCACCGCCGGCGCATTCTTGCCCGCGCGCAAAGGGAGGACTAGCGGGGCGTGATGGCCGATCACGAACCCGCAGTGACGCCTGCCGGCGGGCTGATCACCGTATTCTTCACCCTGCGTCCGGCACTCGCAAGGTTCTTGGCCGCGCGCGGCGCACAGAGCTGCGAAGTCGAAGATCTACTGCAGGAACTCTACCTCAAGCTCGGCGAGGCATCGACCGGCCCCGTGGCGGAACCCCGTGCTTATCTTTACCGCACGGCGAATAATCTGCTGATCGATCTGCGGCGCGCTATGGCCCGGCGCGTGGCCCGCGACGAAGCTTGGGTCGATTCCGCGTCGGCGATATCGCGAGACGTCGACCCGGCGCCTTCGGTGGAAGAAGCGCTGCTGGCCCGCGAAAGGCTGGATGTGGTCAGCAAGGCGATGACCGCGCTACCGGACAGAACCCGCGATATCTTCAGGCGCTACCGGTTGGCTGGAGAGCCCCAAAAGGCGATCGCCGCGGACATGGCGATCAGCGTCAGCGCGGTCGAAAAGCATCTGCAGCGCGCCTATCGCGCGGTGATCGATGCCCGCGCGGCCTTTGATGCGGATTTGCCCGCACCGCATCGTCTTAGGGGTGAAAGAGGCGAACATGGGGCCTGAGCCGATCATGGATGTGCGCGATGCAGCGATCGGCTGGCACCTGCGCCTGCGTGAAGACGCGACCGCCGATTGGGAGAGCTTCACGGCCTGGCTCGAAGCGAGTCCGGCACATGCCGCCGCCTATGATGCCGTCAGCATCGCCGATGCCGAACTCGATCCCGTACTTGCCGCGATGCCCGTGCCGCCGCACGCGTCAAATGACGATCGCCTGCCACGCCGCCGCTGGGCGCTCGCGGGCGGCGGGCTTGCCGCAGCGCTCGTCGCCGCCGTTACGGTGCCAGGCCTGTTGCAGGACCAGCGTTATCAGATCGTCACCGGCCCCGGCGAACAGCGCGTTGTCGATCTGGCCGGCCAGGGGCGAGTCGCGCTCAACGGCGCGACCCGCCTGACGCTCGACCGGCGCGACCCGCGTTTTGCCGCGCTCGATAGTGGGGAGGCGACCTTCACCATTCGCCACGATCCGGCGCATCCCTTCCAGCTCCGCATCGGCGATGACCGCGTGGAGGATGTCGGCACCGTGTTCAACGTCGTCGCCGATGACAGCGGCCACCGCGTCGAAGTGTCGGAGGGGTCCGTGATATACAATCCGCAAGGCGTGAACGTGCCGCTCACGGCCGGCCAAACCCTGTTTGACGGCGCCACCGCGTCCGACGTGATCGTTCGCAGCAAGGATCCGCAGGCGATTGGCGGTTGGCGGCGGGGGCGGCTGGATTTCCAGGCAGTACCCCTGGCGACGGTCGCGGCGGATGTGTCGCGGACGCTCGGAATTCCGATTACGGTCGCGCCCGTAATTGCCAGCAAACCTTTCACCGGCACGATCGCGGTCGATCGCGATGCGGCGAAAATGCGTGTGCGGCTGTCGGCCCTGCTCGATGTCGAGGCGCGGCCCGCCGGCCGGGGCTGGGCGCTCGATCCGCGGACCCGTGCGCCGCGCTGACTGGATTTTGGCGGCATCGGGGGTCTGCGCTTGCGCCGCGCCCGCTTGTGCCGATCAGCGCATCGACGTCCGGATTCCGCCCGGCCCGCTTGGCGAGGCGTTGATCGCGTTCGGACGGCAAGCGGGTGTCTCGATCGGGCTGGACGACGGCATGCTGGGAGCGGTTCGCACCAAGGGCGTGCGCGGACGACTGCCCTTGACGTCGGCGCTCCGCAAGTTGCTGGCGGGGACGGGAGCCACGGCGACGATGGTCGGTCCGCAGACGTTCCGCATCGCTCGCGTCCGGCGGACGGCGGCGCCGCGCCTCGCTCCCGCCCGGCCTGCCGTCGCGGATATTGTCAGCGCGCCCGAAATCATCGTTACCGCCAGCAAGCAGGCGACGCCGCTCGATCGCTATGCGGGGGCGGTGTCGATCATCGATGCCGTGGATCTCCGGACTCGTTCGGCAGCGTTGGGCAGCGACGCTGTCGTGTCGCGGCTGCCCCTGCTTGCCTCGACGCATCTCGGCCCGGGGCGCAACAAGCTGTTCATCCGCGGCATCGCCGACAGCAGCTTCAATGGCCCGAGCCAGGCAACGGTCGGTCAATATCTCGGCGACATCCGGCTGACTTACAACGCTCCCGATCCGGACCTGACGCTATACGACGTCGACAGCGTCGAGGTGCTCGAAGGGCCGCAGGGGACGCTGTACGGCACAGGCGGCCTGGGCGGGATCATCCGCGTTTCACCCACGCTGCCCGATGCCCGGAACTGGTCGGGCGCGGCGTCTCTCGGCCTCAGCGCGATCCAGACCGGTGGGCATGGCAGCGACTTTGCCGGGATGATCAATGCGCCGATCGTCACTGACCGGCTGGCGCTCCGCGCAGTCGGCTATCGCAGCCTTGACCCCGGCTATATCGACGATCCGTCGCGCGGGGTTATCGACATCAACCGCACGACCGTGGCGGGCGGGCGGGTGGCGCTCCGTTTCACGCCTGCGGGTGACCGCTCGGTGACCATCGGCGGCGCGTTCCAGAACATCGCCAGCGATGATGGCCGTTACGCGCTCAGCACGCTGCCGCCGTTGCAGCGTACCACTGCCATCGCCCAGCCGTTCGACAATGATTTCCGCCTTGCTTACGTCACCCTCGCGCACAGCTGGCCGGGCAGCGAACTCACCTCGACCACCGCGATCGTCGAGCACGACATCGCCACTGTCTATGACGCGACGGGTGCGGCGGCGACGTCTGGCCTGACGCGGTTCGAAGAGGACATCCGCGTCACGCTGCTGACCCATGAAACCCGTGTGGCCTGGCATCGCGGCGCGTTTCATGGGGTGATGGGGTTTGCGGGATTGTACGATGTGACCCGGTTGCACCGCACGTTGGGAAGCTTGACTGACCCTGCGCCGATCACCGGCCTGCGCAACGTCAACGGCGAAGCGGCGGTGTTCGGTCAGGTCAGTTTTCCGCTGGCGCGCGACGTGACCGCGACCATCGGCGGCCGCCTGACCTACTCGGCGGCGGTCGGCTCGCTCGCCGATCGCAAGGTGACGGAGGAGACCGAATCCAAGCGGCACGGCATCCGTGTTTCGCCCACCGCAGCGCTGACCTGGACGCCGGCGACGGGCGTTAGCGTGTTCGCGCGCTATCAGGAGGCCTCGCGCGCGGGTGGCCTCGCCGTCGCCCCGAGTGGGGCGGTCGGCGACAGCAAGCGGTTCGAAGCCGATACCGTGGGCGCTGCCGAACTGGGCCTACGCTATGCGACGGCTGACCAGCGCTGGGCGGCGAGCGCCGTGCTGTCATGGTCGGGCTGGGACGCGGTGCAGGCCGACCTCGTCGACCTGTCGGGCCTGCCTTACACCACCAATATCGGCAGCGGGCATATTTACGGCCTCGAGGCGCAGCTGACCGCGCGCCCCGTAACCGGGCTAAAGCTCGAACTGGCGACCTTCCTCAACGATTCGGCTTTGTCCTCCCCCGCGCCCGAATTCGCCGCGGCGGACGAGCGCGAGCTGCCCAATATAGCCAAGGTCGGCGCGCGTGCGGCAGTTTCTTACACCATCCCCCTGGCACCCCGCACCGAACTCAGCCTCGACGCCGCATTGCGCTACACCGGCCGCTCCTACCTCGCGATTGGCGCGCCGTTCGAATTGCCGCAGGGCAAGGTCGCGGAAGGGTCCGCGGGCGCGCGCCTCAGCCATGGCCGCTACGCCGTCAGCCTCGATGTCACCAATGTGACCAATGAGCGCGGTAACATCTTTGCCTATGGCAATCCGTTCGGCGTCGCGGCGGGGAACCAGATCACACCGCTCAAACCCCGCACCATCCGATTGGGACTCGATGCCGCATTCTGACCGCCGCCTGCTGCTGTCGATCCACGATGTCGGCCCGCGCTTCGAGCGCGATGTCGATCAACTGGTCGCGCAATTGGCGCGCCTGTCCGGCGGACTCAATTTCGCGATGCTCGTCGTGCCCGATCATTGGGATCAGGCGCCCTTGAGCGAAGCACCCGCGTTTCGCGCCCGGCTGCGCGGCTGGGCCGAGCAGGGGGTCGAAATGTTCGTCCATGGCTGGCGACACCGCGACGATAGCGGCCAACGCGGCTTCAAGGCGACGCACATGACCGCGGGCGAAGGCGAATTCCTCGCGCTCCAGCGTCATGAAGCCCTGTGCCGGATGAACCAGGGCCGCACGCTGATCGAGGATGCGATCGGCCAGCCGGTTGCCGGGTTCATCGCGCCAGCCTGGCTCTACGGCCCGGGCGCACTTGCCGCGCTCGGCGATGCCGGCTTCCGCTTGGCCGAGGATCATATGCGCATCTGGCGTCCCGACACCGGCGGCACGCTGGCGCGGGGACCGGTAATCACCTGGGCGAGCCGCAGCCCGGCACGCATCGCCTCGTCGCTCGCCTTTGCCGCCGCGGCCCGGACGGCGCTCCACGCGCTCCCCACGATCCGGATTGGGGTGCATCCGGGCGACACTGGAGTTCCCGCAATACTCGCCAGTATCGACCGGACGGTATCCTCGTTCGCGCGGCGGCGCACCGCTGGGCGCTATGCCGATCTTCTCGCAGCCTGAACCCGTGCACCGCCCGCCCCGCATCCTCACCCCGTTGCACAGCTTCGACCCCGGCGGGGTGGAACGCGTCGCCCTGCGTCTGAACGCCGATTGGCAGGCCAACGGCATCGACGCGATCGTGCAGATGGGCCGTGACGAGGGCGCGATGGGCGCGGGCGATCCGCCCGCGCGCTACCAGAGTTTCGACCAGCCGGCCTTTTCGACCGCGCCATTTGAAACTCTGTGGATGATCCTGCGGCTGCCGGGCGTTATCCGTCGCCTGCAGCCGGATATCCTGTTCTGTGCGGGCAACACCTATGCGGTGGTGATGCTCGCGATGCGCTTGCTATTGGGGCGCAAATGCCCGCCGATCGTCGCCAAGATCAGCAACGATCTGGCGCGCTTGGACATGCCTCCGCTGGGTCGTTGGTTCTACCGCCGCTGGCTGCGGCTGCAGGGTTGGTTGTTCGACGCCGTGGTTGGGATGGCCGAGCCGACGCGACGGGAAATCGCCGATGCAATGGGACTCGACCCCGCCGCGATCTGGATCGTCGAGGACGCCGCGTTGTCCAACGCCGAGGCGGCCGTCCTGGCGCGACCGCGCCTGCCCGCGCCCGCCGGACGACGCTTCGTCGCGGCGGGACGTCTCGCGCCGCAGAAGAATTTGCAGCTGATGCTGCGCGCCTTCGCGCGGGGCGCGGCGCCGGGTGATCGGTTGACCATCATTGGCGAAGGCCCCGAGCGGCGGTCGCTCGAACGATTGATCCCGGCGCTGGGCCTCGCGGATCGCGTGGCGCTGCCCGGACACAGCCCGTCGGTCGCGGGGCATTTCGCGGAGGCCGACTATTTTCTGCTGTCTTCGGACTATGAGGGTGTTCCGGCGGTCATCATCGAGGCGCTGGCCGCCGGACTGCCCATCGTCGCGACGAACGGCAGCGTCAGCATGAGCTTCCTTCTGGGTGACGGGCAGTTCGGCCTGCTTACGACACCGGGCGACGAGAACGCGCTGGCCGCCGCAATCAGCGCAATCGGCGAGCATCCCTATTCGCCTGCTGACGCCCGCGAACACGCGCGGCGCTTCACCGTCGAGCACGCGGCACAGGCCTATCTTCGGGTGTTCCGCGGGGTGACGGGCGCAAAATCGCCCGCGCGCGAAAATAATCCTCATGCGGAAGGTGCGGTTCTTACAGCACCGTGACGTCACACAGACGACATCCTGCCGAGAGATAGCGCCTGCATGCCTCCGTCACCGCAGTCTTCCGCCGCCGCGGCCGAATGGTCGCAATCCTTTGCCCCCCTCGATCCCGAACCGCTTCGCATTGAAGTCCGCACGCTGGCCCGCGTTGTCGGGCCGTTGCTGTCGCTGGCCATCTTCATCGCCGCGCTGCTCCAGTTCCGCGCGCTCAACCTGCATCAGGTCATGGCCATGCTGCCTGCGACGGCCGGGTTCTGGGCGGTCTTCGCGCTGTGGTATCTGACCCCGCCGCTCGCCGACTGGATCATCTTCCGGCGCGTCTGGAACATTCCCGTCACGGGCATCCTGCCGCTGATCGGCAAGGTCATCGGCAACGATCTGCTGATGGGCTATGTCGGCGAGGTCTATTTTTACGACTGGGCGCGGCGCCGCGCCAATCTGGCGGGATCGCCGTTCGGCGCGGTCAAGGATGTAGCGATCCTCTCCGCCATCGCCGGCAATGCCGCGACGTTGGTGATGGTTTTTGCCGCCTGGCCCTTTGCCGGCTTGCTGCCGCTTGGCGGGCATGGCCGCGAATTGATCCTGTCGATCGCTGTCGTACTCGTGTCCTCGGCGGTGGTGATGCTGCTCCGCGGACGGATCTTCAGTCTGCCGCGCGCCCAGCTGCGCTTTATCTTTGCAATGCAGCTTGCCCGTATCGCCTTGGCCACCGGGCTGTCCGCCTTGCTGTGGCATCTCGTGCTGCCCGAAGTGGCGCTAAGCTGGTGGCTGATCCTCGCAACGATCCGCCTGCTCATCTCGCGCCTGCCGTTGTTACCGAACAAAGACGTTGTGTTCGCGGGGCTGGCCGTCGTGCTGGCCGGGCATCAAGTGGCGATCGCCGAGCTCCTGACGATGCTCGCTGGCGTCCTCCTGATCGTGCATCTGGCGATCGGCGCGGGGCTGCTCGCGGGTCATTTCGTCGCGCAAGGACGCGACCGGTGAGGCAGGCCCTGCTCCTTGCGCCGTTGGCATTCGGCAGCACTGCTGCGCTGGCGCTGCCCTCCACACCCAGTCTGGGCCTGGCTGAAGGGCACTGTGCCACGCCCGAAACGCGTCCGTCTTTCCTTGTCACCGTACTCGGGCTTAAGGACCGCACCGGTCGGCTGCGCCTCGAACTCTATCCGGACAATGACAGCGATTTCCTTGCCGACGACAATCAGCTTGTCGCCGCGCACAAGACGTTCGCGCGCGTCGACGAGGCCGTGCCGCCGTCCGGTCCAATGACCTTGTGCATCCGCGTGCCGCAACCGGGCTGGTACACACTGTCGTTGCTCCATGACCACAACGGCGACCGCAAATTCACGTTGAGCACGGATGGCATCGGCTTTCCCAACAATCCCAAACTTGGCTGGTCGAAGCCCAAGGCCGCGGCTGCCCGCGCGCTCGCCCGTAATGGCCCGACTGCGCTGCAGATCCGGCTGAACTACCGGCGAGGGCTGTTCTCGTTCGGTCCCATCTCGCGGGGCGTGTCATGAGGATCGTCGACGTCTGCGCCTTTTACGCGCCCAAGGGGGGCGGCGTGCGTACCTATATCGACCGCAAGCTCGCCTGCGGGCCGCAGCTGGGCCACGACGTCACGATCATCGCGCCGGGCGAGATTGACGCAGTCGAGGAGCGTGGCCCCGGCGCGCGGATCGTCTGGCTCGCCTCGCCCCGCCTGCCAGTCGATTTCAAATACCGCTATTTCGCCGATGCCGAAGCGCTTCACGCGCAGCTCGATGCGGCGCGGCCCGACATCGTCGAAGCGTCATCGCCGTGGCGCAGCGCGTCGATGGTTGCGAATTGGCCGGGCAGCGCACCCCGCGCGCTGATCATGCACGCCGACCCGTTGTCGGCTTATGCCTATCGCTGGTTCGAAGGCATTGCCTCGCGCCCGGTGATCGACCGTCAGTTTGATTGGTACTGGCGGCACCTCCGCCGCCTCGACGAGCGCTATGATGTGATCGTCAGCGCGGGCGACAGCCTGACCGGCCGGCTGCGTGAAGGCGGGCTGCGCCGTGTGGTGACGATCCCGATGGGCACTGAGCCGGGCGTGTTTTCGCCCGCGTTGCGAGATGAACAACTGCGCGCCCGCCTGCTCGCGCGCTGCGGTCTCGGCCCCGAAGCCACTCTCCTGCTCGGCGTCGGCCGCCATGCGCCGGAAAAGCGCTGGCCGCTGGTGATTGATGCGGCGACCATGGCCGGGGTCGCCGCGCCGGTCGGGCTGGTCCTGATCGGCGACGGACGGGACCGCGCGCGGCTGTTGCGCCGCGCCGGCGACAATCCGCACGTCCACTTCCTCTCCCCGATCGCCAATCGCGACGCGCTCGCCCGCCTGTTCGCCAGCGGTGACGCGCTCATTCACGGCTGCGAGGCGGAAACGTTCTGCATCGTGGCCGCCGAAGCGCGCGCCTCCGGCCTAACGCTGATCACCCCCGATCGCGGCGGTGCGGCGGATCAGGCGCGCCTGGCCGGCGGCTATTGTTACGCCTCGGGCGATGCCCGTGCTGCCGCCGCCGCGATCTGCGATTTTGTGACTCATCGTCGCACGGAATGGTCTGCATTCAAAACGACGACAGCGCGGTCGATGGACGATCACTTCGCAGACTTGTTTGCCCTTTATCAGGGGACGCTCGATTTGCGGCGGCGCGCCGCGTGATGGCCACGCTCGTGACCGAAGTCGCCGCACGACCGGTAATTCCGCTACGTGAAAGCCAGCCATCATGTGCGGAGCCTCGTGAGTGGCGTGATCGGCAAGTAACCCAGTCGCGCGGCTCGATCGGCGATTGCTCATGCCTCTATTGGAGCGCTCGCCTCGTGATTTGGGCAACAAGGAACTCGCGGTAAGCGGCGGTACCGGGTAGTTTAACCGGGCGCCCGCTTTGTCAGTCTCAATCGCAAGGGCAAATGCAATCGTCAAAGTATCTATCTAATTCTTACATATGAGCCGGCGATGGCGATGGGCCGCGAAACAGGCGCAAGCGGAAGTCCGCTATTGGGTCGTTAGCTGCCAGTCGGCTATCGCTCAAGAAATCGGCTATTTTCTCCCAAACAGTCGCTCGATGTCCGAATGCGCAATCCTGACCCAGGTCGGCCGGCCGTGATTGCACTGGCCTGAATTTGGTGTGACCTCCATTTCGCGCAGCAGCGCGTCCATCTCACCGAGCGACAGCACGCGCCCGGCGCGGACGCTGTGGTGGCAGGCGAAGGTGCCCGCGACGTGATCCAGCCGCTCGGCGAGCGATAGCGCCTGGCCATGGCTGACGAGTTCGTCGGCGAGGTCGAGGATCAGCGGGCCGACCGCTGCGCCACCTAGAGCTGCGGGCAGGCTACGGACGAGGACGGCGCTGGGGCCGAAGCGTTCGAGTTCGAGGCCGAATTGCCCGAGGTCAAGCGCTGCCTCTTCGAGACGGTCACACAACGGTTCGTCGAGTTCCACGACTTCGGGCATCAGCAGCGGCTGGCTCGGCACTTGGCCGTTCGCGCGGGCGGCGCGCATGCGTTCGAGGACGAGACGTTCATGTGCGGCATGTTGATCAACAAGGATCAGGCCGTCGGCAGATTCGGCAACGATGTAGGTCGCGGCGATTTGCGCGCGGGCGCGGCCAAGTGGGTGGTTTGGTTGGGGTGCGCTTTCCGGAGCGCGGAACGCAGTCCCGACTTCCGCCACTCCCGCTTCATGAGTCGTCACCCCGGGCTCGCCCCGAGGCGACGCTTCAATTGGCGCTGCGGCGAAGGAGAAGCGAGACCCCGGCTCAAGGCCGGGGTGACGGAGTTGGTATTCGGGTTGAGGCTCCCTCACCCACCCCCGCATCGCCGCATTGCTGGGCAGCGGCGCGCGTTGGATGCCTGCCCCGTCGAGCGCGCGCTGCAGCCCGCCAACGATCAGCGCGCGGACATTCGCGGCGTCGCGGAAGCGGACTTCGGTCTTGGCGGGATGGACATTCACATCCACTTCGCCCGCGGGAACGTCGATGAACAGCGCAACGACGGCGTGACGATCGCGCGCGAGGCGGTCGGCATAGGCACCGCGGATCGCACCGGAGAGCGTGCGGTCCTTCACGGGCCGGCCGTTGACGAACAGGTACTGGTGATCAGCGACGCCGCGGTTGTAGGTTGGCAGGCCCGCCAACCCGGCGAGCGTCACCCCTCCGCGTTGGTGCGTCAGCGGCACACTGGCATCGGCGAGTTGACGATCGATCAGTGCCGAGACGCGGCTCTCCCGCGTTTCGGCCTGCACGACGAGCGCACGGCGACCATCGTGAGTGACTTCGAACGCCACATCGGCGCGCGCCATCGCCAGGCGTCGCATCACGTCCATGCAAGCGGCGAACTCGCTGCGCGCGGTGCGGAGGAATTTGCGGCGCGCGGGGACTGCGGCGAACAGTGCCTCGACGCGGACGCGCGTCCCCAGCGGCATGGCGATGGGGCCATCGGCCACAACCTGCCCGTTATCGACCGTCCGCGCCCAGCCCTCGCCGCCCCGCGCCCGGCTTTCGATGGTCAGGTGCGCTACACTGGCGATCGAGGGCAGCGCCTCGCCACGAAAGCCCATCGTAGCCACCGCTTCGATCGCATCGTCGGGCAATTTCGACGTGGCGTGGCGTTCGAGCGCCAGGGCGATGTCGTCCCGCATCATACCGCAGCCGTCGTCGGTGACGTTGATCCCATCAATCCCGCCGCCCGCCAGCTCGACCGAAATCCGCTTCGCCCCAGCGTCCAGCGCGTTTTCGACCAGCTCCTTCAGCGCCGATGCGGGGCGTTCGACGACCTCGCCTGCGGCGATGCGGTTGATCAGGTTCTGCGGGAGCCGTCGTATTGACACTTTTGCCTCCCTAGCCCAAGCCGCGCGTCACCGCGAGCCGCGCGAAATCCATGCCCGGCCGCTCCGCGAAAAAGGCATTCCGGCTCTCCAAATGGCAAATCCACTGCTTCGTTTCTTCAACTTCATGTCGAACGACATGGCGATCGACCTCGGCACCGCCAACACCGTCGTTTATGTCCGCGGGCGCGGCATCGTGCTCAACGAACCATCCGTGGTGGCGATCGAAACCATCAACGGGGTCAAGCGCGTCAAGGCGGTGGGTGACGACGCCAAGCTGATGATGGGCAAGACGCCCGAAAGCATCCAGGCGATCCGCCCGCTGCGCGACGGCGTCATCGCCGACATTGATGTCGCCGAGGACATGATCAAGCACTTCATCCGCAAGGTGCATGGCGGCAAGAAGCCGAGCCCGTTCCGCTCGCCCGAAATCGTCATCTGTGTGCCCTCGGGATCGACCAAGGTCGAGCGCCGCGCGATCCGTGATGCGGCGTCGAATGCAGGTGCCAGCCAGGTGTGGCTGATCGAGGAGCCAATGGCCGCCGCGATCGGCGCAGACATGCCGGTGACTGAGCCGATCGGGTCGATGGTCGTCGATATCGGCGGCGGCACGACCGAAGTCGCGGTGCTGTCACTGCGCGGCGTGGCCTATTCGACCAGCGTGCGCGTGGGCGGCGACAAGATGGACGAAGCGATCGTTTCGTACGTCCGCCGCAACCACAATTTGCTGATCGGCGAAGCAACTGCCGAGCGCATCAAGTTCGATATCGGCATAGCCAAGCCACCCGAAGACGGCGTCGGCAAGACGATCCACATCAAGGGCCGCGACCTCGTCAACGGCGTACCCAAGGAAATCACGATCAATCAGGGGCAGATCGCCGAAGCGCTGTCGGAACCCGTCGGCACGATAGTCGAAGGCGTGCGCATTGCGCTTGAAAACACCGCACCCGAACTTGCGGCCGACATCGTTGATCAGGGCATCGTCCTGACCGGTGGCGGGGCGTTGCTTGAAGGGTTGGACGAAGTGCTGCGCGACGAGACCGGGCTGCCCGTGTCGGTCGCCGATAGCCCGCTGACTTGCGTCGCGCTTGGCACCGGGCGCGCGCTGGAGGACCCGATCTTCCGCGGCGTCCTCCAAACCGGCTGAGTTCAGGGCCTTGGCGCCGCCCCAGAGAGCGCGGCCCGGATTCTCCCGCCGTGCGCAATATACGCTGTTCGCGGGCTATGTCGTCGCGGTTGCCGGCGTCATCGCGGGGCTGTTACTGGCTATAACCGCGCGGTTCGATCCAGCGGGACACGCCGCAATCCAGAGCGCGTTTGCCGATCTGACCGCCCCGGTGGCGATCGCCGGGCGTAATGTCTCGGGTGGTGTCGCCAACGCGTACCAGGGCGTTTCCGCTTATATCGATGCGGGATCAAAGAACCGCGCGCTCGATGCCGAGTTGCGCGGGGCGCGGGCCAAGCTGATCGAGACCCGGGCGATCGAGCGCGAGAACTATAGGCTCAGGCGCCTGGCGCGTCTGGTGGAAGGGTCGCGCGAGCCGGTGGCCACGGCGCGGCTGATCGCGTCGACCGGCGCCAACGTCCACCGGTACGCGACACTCTCCGCCGGCAGTCGCGATGGGGTGGCGAGCGGGCAGCCGGTGCGCTCGTCCGAAGGCCTGGTCGGGCGGGTCGTTGCCGCAGGGCACATCACGGCGCGCGTGCTGCTGATCATCGACAGCGGCAATGTGGTGCCGGTGAAGCGGTTGAGCGACGGGCTGCCCGCGCTTGCGACCGGGCGCGGTGACGGGGCGCTCGTCATCCGCGCGCTGCAGGCGGGCAGCAACCCGTTCAAGGTCAATGACCTGCTGATGACCTCGGGCGCGGGTGGCATATATCCGCCGGGCGTTCCGGTAGCGGTGGTCCGCGTGCTGACCAATGACGCAGCGATCGCCAAGCCGCTCGCCGATCCCGCCCGCCTCGACCTCGCCATGGTCGAACGGCCCTTCCAGGCTCCCGACGACCTGCCGCCGGTGCCGGACGCGCCGTAATGCGGATTTCGGTCGTCCGCTCGTACCAGGCCGCGCCGCCCGCGATCAAGCTGGCGTTGCCGGTGCTGTCGATCATTCTTGGGTCGCTGATGGTCTTGTTGCCGGTGATCGCGACGGTGCCGATCGTGCCGCCATTCGGCCTGCTGATGGTGATTGCCTGGCGCCTGTTGCGCGCCGACCTGATCGCGCCCTGGGCGGGCATCCCGCTCGGACTGGTCGACGACCTGTTCAGCGGCGCGCCGCTAGGTACGGGCATGGCCGGGTGGACCGCTGCGCTGCTGATCCTTGAGGCGATCGACCAGCGGGTGTTGTTCCGCGACATGTGGCAGGATTGGGCGATTACCGCTGGGCTGATCGCCTTCGATTTGGTGCTCGGCTGGGCATTGGCCGGTCTTGTCGGCGGCGTGCCGGCGCCTTGGCTGCTTTTGCCGCAATGGCTTTGCGCGGTGCTGTGCTACCCTCTGGTGATGCGCAGCGCGGCGTGGCTCGATCGGCAGCAGACTCCCCGATGAACCTGCTCGGCAAGCGCAGCGTCACCGACGCGCAGGCGCAAATGGTGTTCACGCGCCGCCGCATCGTGTTGGGCGGGACTCATCTGGCGCTCGGCGGACTACTGGCGGCGCGCATGGCCTGGCTGTCCGTGTTCGACAGCGAGAAATACAAGCTGCTGTCCGAAAGCAACCGGGTGAACTTGTCACTCATCCCGCCCCGCCGCGGGTGGATCGTCGACCGGACGGGCAAGCCACTCGCGCTCAACCGCACGGTTTTTCGCGTCGACGTGATCCCCGACCGGCTGCGCGATCCGAAAGCGACGCTGGATTATCTGCAGCAGATGCTCAAGTTCAACGACGATGATCGCGACCGGATCGAACGCGATATCGATCGCGCGGCAGGATTCCAGCCGGTGCAGGTGGCCGACCGGCTGAGCTGGGAAGACTATGCTGCGCTGTCGATCCGCGCGCCCGATTGGCCCGGCGTACAGCCAAGCCAGGGCTTTGCCCGCGCCTACCCGCTCGGTGCCGGTGTTGGGCACCTCATCGGCTATGTCGGCGCCGCGTCGGCCGAGGATTACAAGGAAACCAAGGATCCACTGCTGATCACGCCGGGCTACAAGATCGGCAAGGAAGCCCTTGAAAAGACGATGGAGGCCACGCTCAAGGGCAAGCCCGGTGCGCGGCGCAGCGAGGTGACCGCCCATGGCAAGCTGGTCCGCGATCTCGCCACGCGTCCCGACGTACCCGGCAATACGATCCACCTGACTATCGATGCCGGGCTGCAGGATTATGCCGCTCGCCGCATGGGCGACAATTCGGGCGCGGTGACCGTCATCGACCTGCAGACTGGCGGGCTTGCCGCAATGGTCTCAATGCCGGCCTACGATCCCAACAGTTTTTCCGATGGCATCGGCCGCAAGGAATATGCCGCGCTGACCGGCGACGACCATTTGCCGCTGGTCAACAAGACGCTGCACGCGCTTTATCCGCCGGGATCGACGACCAAGCCGAGCTCGGCGCTCGCCCTTCTCGAAGCCGGGGTCAATCCGGCGCAAACGGTGTTCTGTGGCGGCGGGATGCGCGTCGGCAACGCCATCTTCCACTGCGACAAGCGTCACGGATCGGTCAATTTGGCGCAGGCGGTGATCCACAGCTGCGACATTTATTTCTACACCATGGCGCTGCGCTTCGGCGCGGACACGCTGGCGGGCATGTTCCGCAAGCTGGGACTTGGCGCGGTGCACGAATTGCCTCTGCAGCCGCAACGTTATGGCACCGTGCCCGATCCGTCCTGGATCGAGCGCAAGCACAAGCGATCGTGGCAGATGTACGACACGGTCAACATGTCCATCGGCCAAGGCTATATGCTCGCCAACCCGCTGCAATTGGCGGTGATGGCGGCGCGGCTCGCGACCGGGCATGGCGTGGAGCCTCATCTGATGGGGCCGCCGCAGCCGGGCCACGATCTCGGCATCGACCCGAAGCATCTCGAATTCGTGCGGCGGGCGATGGGCGACGTCGTCAATGGAGGTGGCACCGCCGCAGCGGCGCGGCTGCCGATTCCCGACGTTCAAATGGCGGGCAAAACCGGCACCGCGCAGGTCCGCCGCATAACCATGGCCGAACGCGCCGGCGGGGTATTGTCCAACGACGCGCTCCCGTGGAAGGCGCGCGACCACGCCCATTTCGTCGGCTTCGCGCCCGTCGAACAGCCACGTTACGCTTTTTCGGTATTGGTCGAACACGGCGGCTTCGGTGCCGCGGCGGCTGCGCCAATCGCTCGCGACACGATGACCTACCTGTTCGCGCCCGATCAGGCGATGAAGACGCTGACCGCGCTGGAGGAAGGCTGGGGCGGCGATCTCGCCACACGCATGGCGAAAAAGGCGGCGAGTTACGCCCCGACGCCCGATCCGGCCGCTGTTGCCGCTGAACCGGGCGCGAGCGACACACGCCCCTCCCCCGAACCCGTGGCCGGCAACAGCACCGCATGAACCTCATCCCGCGCCAAATTGCGCAACTGCCCTGGACCATGCTGACGCTGGTTTTCGCGCTGACCGGCTTCGGGCTGGTCGTGCTCTATTCGGCGGCGGGCGGTCATCTCAGCCCTTGGGCGGGTTCGCAAGGCGCCAAATTCCTCGTATTCGTCGGCATGGCGTTGGTCATGTCGCGCGTGCCCGAGGAGTATTACCGGCGCGCCGCCTATCCGGTTTACGGGCTGATCTTATTCGCCCTGCTCAGCGTGGAACTGCTCGGAGCCGTCAGCGGCGGCTCACGCCGTTGGCTCGATCTGGTGGTGATCCGGCTGCAACCGTCCGAACTGATGAAGCTCGCCATCGTCCTCGTCCTCGCGCAATTCTATGACCGTCTGCCGTCGGGCGAGTTGCGCGGGTGGAATGCGCTGTGGCCGCCCGCTTTGCTGATCGGCGTCCCGTTCATGCTGGTCATGGCCCAGCCCGACCTCGGCACCGCGACGATGATCGCGGCCGGCGGCGCGACGCTCGTATTCCTCGCTGGCGTCCCCCTTCGCCTGTTCCTCGCCGCAGGCGGTCTGCTTGCCGCGGCCCTGCCGGCGGCCTTCGCGCTGATGCACGACTATCAGCGCAAGCGCGTGCTGATCTTTCTCGATCCCGAAAGCGATCCGCTGGGTGCGGGCTACCACATCACCCAGTCGAAGATCGCAATCGGTTCGGGCGGCATCTTCGGGAAGGGCTTTTTGCAGGGCACACAGAGCCATCTCGATTATCTGCCCGAAGGTCATACCGACTTCGTGTTCGCGACGATGGCCGAGGAATGGGGACTGATTGGCGGCGTGGCGATCATCATCGGCTTCATGCTGCTGATCCGATGGGCGATGAAGGTGTCCGAACGCGCGCCTACGCGGTTCGGGCGGTTGGCCGCGGCAGGCCTCGCGACGACGATCTTCTTTTACGTCGCGATCAACCTGATGATGGTCATGGGCCTCGCGCCAGTGGTCGGCATCCCCCTCCCCCTGATCAGTTTCGGCGGGACGGCGATGATGACCGTGCTGATGTCGCTGGGCATCCTCATGTCGATCGACCGCGCGGGCCGCAAATTGCGGGATTAGCGGGTTGCGCCGTGATGCGGACGTTGCTACGGGCGCCCCTCCTTTCGGGGACGCATAGCTCAGTTGGTAGAGCAGCTGACTCTTAATCAGCGGGTCCTAGGTTCGAGCCCTAGTGCGTCCACCACCTTCCATTACGCATAAGCATACGGTCCCCCGGCTGCGAGCGCGCGCTCGTAGGCGGGGCGCGCGTGGACCTTGTCGAGCCAGGCGATGGTCGCGGGGCGGCTGGCGTCGAGACCGACGCGGCTGCGCGCGGCTTCGAGCGGGAAGCTCATCATGATATCGGCGCCGGTCATCGTTTCGCCCGCGAACCAGGGACGCTGAGACAATTCGCTTTCGATATAGTCGAGATGGACGTCGATCATCGGCTGGATGCGCTTTTGCGCCATCTTGCCGAAGATCGGCACGCGGGTGAGCACGAGTTTCACGAGCAGCGGCGGCATCAGCGAGCCTTCGGCATAATGCAGCCAGAAACGATAGCGTAGTGCCGCGTCGAGGTCGTCAGGTGCGCCGAGTTTCCCTGCCTTCGCCACCAGATATTCGACGATGTTGCCGGTTTCGGCGATGACCTTGCCGGTCTCGGTGTCCTCGATCACCGGCGATTTGCCCAACGGATGGATGCGCTTGAGTTCGGGTGGGGCGAGCATGGTCGCCTTGTTCCGCTCATAGCGTTTGACCTCGTAAGGCAGGCCAACCTCCTCGAGCATCCACAGGATGCGCTGGGAGCGCGAGTTTTCGAGGTGATGAACGATAATCATGCCGCGAGCCTAGCGCTGCCCGCAGCCGCGTCTAGTCCGGCTGCATCACGGCGATCTTGCTGCCGCCGGGGTCTCGGGCGTGAAAACGGCGGCCGCCCGGGAAGGCAAAGACAGCAACCGTGACGGTGCCACCCGCCGCTTCGACGCGGGTTTGCGCTGCTTCGAGATCAGCGACCTGAATGACCGGGAGCGGCGCGGCGATCG
>DATJIN010000024.1:0-31569 GCA_035493275.1 Sphingomonas sp.
TCGGGCAGATCCCGGTGCCATTCATTTTCGCGCCGGCCAATGGCTCGACCTTCGGCCCCTACAGCGCGACGACCTGTGACGGCACGCAGTACCAGGTTCGCAACCAGAAGGACGTCAGCACCGAAATCCGGCTGGCCTCCAACGGCGATAACCGCCTCGATTGGCAACTCGGCGCCTATTACCTGCACATCAAGCGAACCGTCGGAGTCAGCCTCGGTGGCGACAGCGGGCAGGGGATCATCAAGAACCTCTACAATCCGCCCAATTCCGCCAATCCGACCTCTCAGCTATTCGCGGACAGGTTCAACACCAACGTCTACGCCGTGTTCGGCTCGGTCGATTTCGAGGCGACGGACAAGTTCGATATCGGGCTGGCGCTGCGCTACGACGTCGAGGAACGGCGTGACACCAATCTCGTGCCGATCGCGACCGATCCCTTCACCGGCGGGCCGATCAATCCGGGGCAAGCGTTCGGGCCCATCGCGCCGCAGAAGCAGACCTATAAGCAAGTCGAGCCGAAAGTGACGTTGCGCTACGAAATCGCGCCGCAAAACAACATCTTCGCCAACTGGGGCGTCGGCTTCAAATCGGGCGGCTTCAACAACCAGGGGTCGGCGGCGATCGTCAACGCCAACTTCAACCAGTTCCTCGCGCTCAACCCGCCGGTGACGATCAAGGACAATTACCGCAAGGAGCGATCGAGCGCGTTCGAAGCCGGGGTGAAGGGGCGCGTTGGTCCGGTCAATTACAGCCTCGCCGGCTATTACACCCGCGTCCGCGACATGCAGTTCTTCGAATTTTTCGTCGGCTCGTTTGGTCTGCTGCGCGTCGTCTCCAACATCGACCGGGTCGATTTGAAGGGTGTCGAATTCAATCTCGACACGCGGCTGACGCGCTGGTGGCAGGTGTTCGGGTCGGTCAATTACACGGACTCAAAGATCAAGAAGAACAGCTCGCGGCCGGATACGGTCGGCAACAAGTCTCCCTACACCGCCGATTACACCCTCAACCTCGGCACGCAGTTCAACGCGCCGCTGGCGAACCGGCTCGAACTCTTCGGTCGCGTGGATTATCGGCTCACAGGGCCGACCTGGTTCCACACCGTCCAGAACCAGGAAAAGGCGACGCTGTTCAGCGGGCTGCTGCCCATCTCGCCGCTTGCGCTACCCGCCGTCGTCGGGAACGCGCGCTACGACGTCAATCGCCGCAACAGTTTCAGCGTCGTCGATGCCCGCCTGGGCCTGAATTACGATCAGTGGCGTATCTCGGCGTTTGCCAACAACGTGTTCAACAAGAAGTATCTGGCCGAGGTCATCCCTGCGATCGAATTCGGCGGATCGTTTATCTCGCCCGGTGCCCGGCGCCTGTACGGCGTGGAGGTCGGCTATAAGTTTTGACCGGCGTCGGCGGCATGCGAACAATAGGAGGCACGAAGCTGAGGCCGCACGGCAATCTCCAATAGTCGGGGGAGACAGCAATTAAAATTGCAGTTCGTCCGGGCTTTTTGTTAATCGCTTCGTATTCTGACGGTTACGCGGCGGGAGTGCGGATGGGGCATGGAAATTTCATACGGCTGCCTCAGGCGTCGCTGACCGGCGGGTGAGCGTCGAGAACCGATCATCGGTGATCGAAAAGGCGCGCGCGGCCATCGGGCGTGGCGATCTGCTTTCGGCTTACGACCTGGCCCGGCACGAGGTCACGCACGGTGCCGCCAATGAGCTGTCTTACATCGCCACGCTCGCGATGGCCCGCATGGGCGAGACCGGGCAGGCCTTGCGGCTCTACGAGCAATGCAAGCTGTCGGCAGCGGATGATGTCGACAGCCGGGCGCTGGGCGCTCGTTTGCTCAAGGATGACGCACTCCAAGGTCGAGGTTGCGAGGAGGCGTTGAAGCGCGCGGCACAAGCCTATGCCGATATCTACGCGGTCAGCCAGGACCCCTTTCCCGCTATCAATGCCGCGACCTTGAACCTGCTGGCGGGCGATCGTGAACGAGCCCGCTCGTTCGCCCATGCTGCGCTCAGCGCGCCTTCGGTCGGCGCGCCCGTGGACTATTACGGGGCGGCGACCAAGGCCGAGGCGCTAGCCGTTCTCGGCAGGGGAAGCGAGGCCGCGGAAGCCATCGAACTGGCGCTGGCCTTACCCGGTGCCGATGTCGGCGCGCGATCGACGACACTGCGGCAATTCAAGCGGCTTTCGAGCCATCTCGGCAGCGCGGGCGACCTCCAGGCGCTGATCGATCTTTTGACGCCGCCCGCCGTGGTCACGTTCTCCGGACACATCTTCAAACCCGACCCAGCGCAGGAAGCGCGCATCGCAGCCGCGATCGATGAGCAGCTCGAAGCGTGTAACATCGGCTTCGGCTATGGCGCGCTCGCGGGGGGCGCCGATATCCTCATCGCCGAACGGCTGCTGGCGCGCGGCAGCACGCTCAATCTGGTGCTGCCGTTCAAGGAGGAGGATTTCATCGCGCATTCGGTGCTGCCCGCCGGGCTGCCTTGGCTAAAGCGCTATCACGCCGTCCGGAAGAAGGCTGCGCGGATCAGCTTCGCGACCCGCTCGGACTTTGTGCATGACCCGGCGCAGTTCGGCTATGGCGCCACCGTCATGATGGGTCTGGCGAAACTGCGCGCCCAGCATCTCGGCACGCGCGCGGTCCAGCTCGTCATCTGGGACGGCACGCCCGGTAACGGACTGGCGGGGACAGGCCATGACGTGGCCCAGTGGCGTGCGACCGGCGGCCAGACCTTCGTGATCGCTTCCGAAGGGCTGGACCGATCGATAGAATATGGCGAGGCCAAGGACCCGCCGCCCGACCGGCATTTGAAGGCATTCCTGTTCGCGGATTTTCCTGGCTTCACGCGGATCAGCGAGGCCCGGCTGCCGCTGTTCTGGTCGCGCGTGATGGCCGTCGCCGGTTCTGTCCTCGCCCGATTTGGCGAAGGCGTGAATTTCGCCAATTCCTGGGGCGATGCCGTTTTCGCCGTATTCGATACCGCCGAAATTGCGGCGCATGCCGGTCTTGCCTTGCAGACCGAGCTGCTCGGTATCGCGCCTTCCGAGCTTGGGCTCTCGAGCCCGACACAAATGCGCGTGAGCCTGCATTACGGTCCGGTCTATTTTGGCAAAGACCCGATCAGCGGCCGCACGACCTTTTACGGCACCGAGGTTTCGCGGGCGGCGCGGGTCGAACCACTGACGCCGCCGGGAAGCGTCTACGCAAGCGAGCCGATCTCAGCCATTCTCGCCATGACCGCGCCGGACGAGTTCAGCGCCACCTATGTCGGGCAGATCGGTTTGCCTAAAGGGTTCGGGCAATACCCGCTTTACGCCCTACGCCGGGCGTAAAGCGGCTTCACACCGTCGGGCTCAAGCGATGGCGGGGGCGGACGGCCGACGGCGCCGGCGGGCGATGCCGCCGATCATCCCGATGCCACCTACCATCAGCGCCCATGCACTCGGCTCAGGCACGCCGGCCGTAGGAATGAACAACGGGCCATACGTTGGCGGGGTAAACGGGTCTGGGTCCTCGGGGAGGGGCGTATCGATTGGCACAAAATTCGCAAAGATGCCCGCGGTCCCGTAATTCCGACCGATCACCGGATAGGCCGGAGGCGTTGGGTCGTCGCTTTGGGGACCAAAAGCGCTGATTGTCCCGCGGTTTGACACGCCGCCGTCATTACGTGGATCGCCGAAGACGATCTGCAGACCGCCGCAATCGGTAATGCTGGTGCACGCCGCATTCGACGTCACGCCATAGGTCGCGATATATTGGACCTGCGTCCGTTCACCCGCGCCAAGCGTCGCTAATTGCAGGCTGAGGTTCGTCGTGCCCCAGTCCATAACGTCCCAACCGGCATTGAAGTTGGACTGGCGCGTCTGCCCATTGAAGTCGCGCTGGTCGCTTTGGAACAGGAAAATACCGTCGGAGTTCACCCCGCCCTGCGCCGAATAAAGCGTGTTGGGCTCGTTGCTGACGAACTGCCTGACACTAAAGTCGAATTGCCCTTCGAGGTTCACGTCCTGGCTGCCGAAAATCCGGGCAATGTGTCCGGGCGTGATCTGCGAATCGAAACGCAGGTCGACCGCTGCGTTGCTGTCGTTGAACAGATCGAACGTGATGATGGTCTGACTGAACGTTTGGCAGGTACCCACGCAATAATTATTGTGCAGGAAGAACAGCTTGCCTGGGCCCGCCGTGCCTTCGAACTGCACGCCCACTTCCGACTCTTCGCTGACGAGGTGCGCTGGAACGAAGAACTTACCCGTGTCGCCGCCAATCTTCGGATTATTGGGGTCAACGGTGTTGCCGGTGCTCACGCCGTAGGCGTAGCTATTTTGGACCGTGGCGGTCTCGATCACCAGCGCCGATGCCGGTGTCGCGCTACCAAGAGCCATTGCGCCGATGACTGGCAGACAGCCGACCGCAAAGCCGCGTCCGAGAATCCCGCTGCGCTTCGTCAAATAGGTCATGATTCGCACCCCCCGATGAAAGGCTTAATTAACCTTTTCGGGGGGGCGACGCAAAGAAGAATCTTCAGCGCGACTGTGCTGCGTTGGCACACGTGCCGTTGGCGTAGCTGTAGCCCGGGTCCTTTGGCTCCAATCGCCGCTGGATAGCGCTGGCGGCAGCGCAGTCCTGGCGCGCCTGCTCGGTCCGCCCCGCCTCGGTCTGTATGCGCGACCGCGCCAGCATCAGTTCGACCTGGTCGGGATCTGTCGGGCCATAGCTTTTGTCGTAAATGACCTTGGTGCGGGCCAGCCGAGCGAGCGCGGCGTCATAAGCGCCCCGCTTTTCCTCCGCATCGGCAGCGTAGAAATCGACATCGCCGACAGCGCCGTTCAGCGGGCCATAAGCCTCGACATAGAGCGCCCGGGCGCGATCGAGCGCCTTCAGCGCGCCTACCGCATCGCCCTGTGCCGTGCTGATCCGCCCTTGCAGGATCAGTGCCGCGCCGATCGTCGGATGGTTCTTTTCGAGTACGCGGTCATAGATCGCCACCGCGCGCTTGATGCGACTGGCCGCCCTGTCGGCATCGCCACGCTCGAAATCGGCCAGCGCCTGATTCTGGATCACGCCCGCCGTACGAACATGATTGGCGCCGAACACGCCCACGATGTTGGCTTCGGCACGGGCGAACAGGGGATCGGCTTCTTTGAAGCGTTTGATCTTCACGAGCGCGCGCGCCTCGTTCATCCAAACTCGCCCGAGCGCTTCGCGGTGGTCGCCGTCGAGTGCGCCATACGCCTGCGCCGACTCATCGAACAGCCGGGCGGCTTCGGCGTATCGCCCGGCGAGTACCTCCGCCAAGCCGCGCTGCTCCAAAACTTCTGCGTTGAGCTCGGGTGCGGCTGCGGCCGAACTCGAATAGGCCGCCGACGCAGCTTCGATCCTGGCCTTGGTCGTCGCCAGATCGCCGCGCTTGCTGGCAACCGTGGCGAGCGTGAGCAGGGTTCTCGCGCGCTCCTCCCCCTTCGCCGGCTGGCGCGCGAGTGCGGCGCCCAGATCACGCTCCGCTTCGCGCGCGAGCCCGAGATTGAAGTAAATCTCGCCGGTCGCGCGCAGGAGCCGCGCGCTCACCTCGGGTTCGTTGCGCAGTTCGACGCCCGCTCGGCGGCTGGCCCGATTAAGAATGGTCAGGGCGGTGATGGTGTTCGGATTCTCGGTTGCCGGATTGGCAATGGCGAAGGTGCCGATCAGAAAGTCGAGGCTGCGGTCGGCCAGCAATTGTTTGCGAACGGCGACCCGGCGCTGGCTCTCGGCGTAAATTGCGAGACCAATCGTCAGCACCATGACCGACAGCGATGCGCCCGTAATCCAGATCAGCCGCCGCTGGCGCCGCGCGGCGTCGCGCCGGACCAGGGCGGATAGCTGGACGTCGCTGATCCCGGCGATCAGCTTCAGCAAGGCCAGGCGGCGGCCGTCCTTGCCGGGACGAAGGTCGGCGGCGATCGGTTCGGCAGGGCGATCGGACAGCGAACCGTCGGGGTCCAGCTGAAAGCGCAGGGCTTCGGGAAAACACTCGGTATCGCCGCCCGCATAGGGCTCGCCCGACGCAATGACCGCCAACGTCCGGCGCTCACCATGCATCCGCTTGAAGCTGAGGATCTCCTCGTTCACCCAATGCGATTGGGCGGCCTTGGGGCTGCACAGCACGATCTGGAACCGGGAATCGGCCAGCGCCGCGCGCAGCCGTTCCCCGAGGTCGCCACTCGCCGGAAGCTCGTCCCGGTCCCGGAAGACTGGTGGGAGTTTCTTCGGGACTGGACCGAATTCGGATGGACTGCCGATCAGATCGCGCGGTACGCGGTATGTCTCCAGCGCCTGATGCAGCCAGCGCGCGACCGCTTGGTCGGAGTGGCTGTAGCTGATGAAGGCTGCGTACTTCGTCATTCAGGTCAGCTTAAGCGATCACGCGTGCTCTGCCAGCGTAAAAGCGTTGCGCTGACAATGCGGCTAGGGAGTTGGGTGCCTAGATGAAGTGACCGAGTGCCGCGCGCAGAACGCCGTCGCCTCGAACCAGCTGATCCAGGATCGAAAAGTGATCCGCGTCGGGGACGGTGATTTTGCTGCCCAAATTGCCGGCGATCGTCCAGGCCTGATGCATCTCGTCGGTCTGTTTGTGGAATGCCGGCGTCTCAAGTCCTCCGACCGCGAAGATGGCCCGCGGCGCGCAGGGAATGACGCGGTGGAGCGGAGAGGCCGTGCGTGCCGCTGCCATATCAAGTCCGAGTTTTTGATTGAGCGACGTATCGATCAACGGAGCCAGATCGAAAACGCCACTAATGGCCAGGATTCCGGCCACGCGCTCCGCTTCGTTCGGCGGGTTCATGCCGAGCTCGACGGCAATCTGCGCGCCGGCCGAATGCCCGATCAAAATGACCGGCGCACCTTCGGCGAGAACGGCGAGGCGACCGATCGACGCTCTGGCAGCAACAACGAGATCTGCCACGCCCATTTTGGGGCTGAGCGGATAATTGACGAGTGCCACGTCGAAGCCGTCGGCGACGAGTGGCGGTGCGACGAAATGAAAACCGCTCTTGTCGCGCGATTGCCAATAGCCGCCATGGAAATAGGCAGCCGCGCCGCGTCGCACCTTAGCCGTGCGGAACAGGTCCAGCGTTTGACGCGGGTGCGGCCCGTAGGGAATGTCCAGCTCCGGGTGACCCTCGGCGCCAGCCCGGTTATTTTCGATGGCGATCCGTTCGAACCACGCGGCTTGGCTCGGGCGCAACTGCCCGTCGAGATATTCATATTGGTTCGATCGTCCGACGTTCATCCGAGTCTCCATCAATCACTTCGGATGGCGTCCGTCGCCGTTGTCATGCGCCTTCACGAACCCAAGAATGCGTAGAACATCAATCCTGTCCCCAATCGCCGTTGCCATGGCCAGTGGTGAGGCTGGCACCGGCGCTGCGTCCGCCATTGGCGCCTTCCCACCAATAAGGCTGGCGCTTGAAGTTGCCCGTCGCGACCTCATTCAGTGTCGCCGCGTCGTAGAGCCGGCCGCCGAGCATCACCTGATGCACCTTTTCGGTGTTGCGGATGTTGGCAGTCGGATCGGCATCGAGCACGACGAGGTCGGCAAGTTTTCCGGGTTCGAGCGAGCCGATGTCCTTCGCGTAGCCCAAAGACGTGGCCGGCATGATTGTTCCCGCGCGCAACGCCTCGACGGGCGACCAGCCACCGCGGACGAAGCTCCATAGTTCCCAATGCGCGCCGAGGCCGGGCTGCTGTCCGTGCGCCCCGATCGATACCTGCACGCCCTTGTCGGCGAGCTTTTTGGCCTCGCGCGCGCTGGCCGCGTCGACATAATCCTCGTCGGGCGCGAGTTCGCGCCGCGCATTCTGTGCCGCGAGCGCGGCGGGTGGCGCGTGGCGGATCAGCAGCGGCTGGCGCCACACATCAGTGTGCGCACGCCAATAAGGATCGCCCGCTGGCCCGGCATAGGTGACGACCAGCGTCGGCGTGTAATTGGTCTTGGTTTGCGTCCAGAACTGGATGAGGTCGCCGTAGAAATGTTCGAGCGGGATATTGTGCTCGACCGTTGAATTGCCGTCCTGGATGAGCGTCAAATCCATCGTGTACAGCGAGCCGCCCTCCGGCACGACTTCGACACCTTCGGCCTGCGCGGCAGCGACGACCATCTGGCGCTGTTCGCGGCGTGGCTGGTTGTAGTTCTTGACGCTATGCGCGCCCTGCGCCTTCAGGCGACGGACGTCGTTGAGCGCATCCTCATAGCTGTTGATCTCGGCATAGACTTCGGGCGACTTCGCACCATAGATGATCTCGCCGGTCGAGAAGGTGCGTGGCTGCAGGCGCAGCCCCGCGCGCTGCATTTCGGACGCGGGGAAGATTTCCTGCGAGCTCGCCGACGGATCGTGTACCGTTGTGGTCCCGAAGGCGAGGTTCGCCATCGCATTCCAATTCTGCTCGGGGATCAGCCCGTCCTCACCCTGCGAGCCGTGCGCGTGCGCATCGACCAGGCCAGGAATGATCGTCTTGCCCGCCGCATCGACCGTCACCGCGCCCGCGGGGATTGCAACCGACGCGCGGGGACCGATCGCGACGATGCGGTCGCCGCGGATCAGGATCGTTGCATCGTCGATGATCCCGCCATCCGGCCGCGCCATCGTCACGACGCGTGCACCCGTCAGCGCTACGGTGCCCGTTGGTTTGGCAGCAGGTACGGTCATCGACAGCGAAATGCCGGTGCGAGGCGCGGGGAATTTGGGCGCGTTGTCGCCCTGCGGCGCGGCGGCGAACAGCGCGGCGGTGTCGGCGCTGAACAGCGTCGGCCCCATGCTCCAATGCACGCGGCGGCCATCGTCGGACCAGTTGATGAAGTCTGCGCCCTCCGCACTGACCTGCGTCACCGGCAGCGGGCCGCCCTTCTTGTCGACGTCGACCGACTGCTTGCCGGGCATCATCGGCATGATGAACGCCTGATAATTCTGGCGAAACGCGATGTAGTCACCGCCGGGCGCGACCTGGAAATCGTTGACCAGTTCGCCCACGGCATGGACGCGCTCGGCCCCGCCGGTGAGGTCGGTTGAGACGAGCTGCCGCTTGCCCGCCGCATTCTTCATCATGAACACGCGGTCGCTGGTCGCGCCGAATTGCGGACCGGCGGCATCCTTGGCGATGCGGACCGGCGTGCCGCCAGTTGACGGGACACGATAGGCGCCTTCGCCGGGATTGCCGCGCGCCGCGGTCAGATTGCCGCCGCCGCCCTGCTCGAACACGATCGTCTTGCCGTCGGGCGAAAAACGCGGACGAGCATAATGGCCGGCGACATTGGTCACCGTGCGCGCAGTACCCCCGCTTGCCCCGGCGATTTTGACTTGGCCCAGCCCGGCGTCGGTCCAGCCGACATAAGCGATCTGCTTGCCGTCGCGCGACCAGCTCGGCCACAATTCCATCTCGCTGCCGCGCGTCAGGCGCCGCGCCGCGCCGCCGGCGGCCGGCTTGATCCACAGCTTACCGAGTGTTTCGAAGACGATGCTGCGTCCGTCCGGTGATACGCTCGCCCAGCGCGGCATCTTCGTCACGACCGTGTCGGGCGCAACGTCGACGACGGGGTGCGTGGCATCGATCACCGTGCGCGTATCGGCGACGCGGAACGGGATCACGCTTGCCGCGCCACCATCCACGCCGGCGCGGCGCAGCTTGCCGCCCGCCCAGAATACGACCGCCTTGTCATCGGGTGTCCAGGCCATATTCGGATACAGGCCGGTAACCGCCCAGGTTTCCTGCACGTCGCGGTCGAGCGCGTCATAGATCACACGCTCGACGCCCGTGGCGAAATCCTTGACCCACAATTTGGTCTGGTTGTTTTCCCGACGGACGAAGGCGATGCGCTTGCCGTCATGGCTCGGCTGCGGGCGAACCGATCCGCCCGCACCGCTAACCACCGTCTCAACTTCGCCGCTGTCGATGTCGTAGCGTTCGATATCGAACACGTCGCCGCGCGAATTCTGCGCGTATTCGAAGATGGGCCCCGGCGAGACGTTGCGCGTGTAATAGACGCCTTTGCCGTCGGGCGAGACGATCGGCTCGCCCAATTCCTTTTGCAGCTGCTCGCTGGCACGCTTGACGAGCTGGACGCCACCGCCGCCCGAGACGTGATACATCCACACCTCGCCGGTGCCGAGCGAACGGCCGGTGGTGAAATGCTTTTTGGCAACGATGAAGCGGCCGTCCGGCGTCCAGCTCGGCTGGTTGAGCAGGCGGAAATCTTCCTTCGTCACCTGGCGCTTGTCGCTGCCATCGGCGTTCATCACCCAGATATTGTCGCCGCCGCCGCGATCCGAGGTGAAGGCGATGCGCCGCCCGTCGGGCGAAAAGCGCGGCTGGTGCTCGTAAGCCAGCCCTTCCGCGACGCGCGTCGGCGTGCCGCCCGCGATCGGCATGGTGTAGATGTCGCCGAGCATGTCGAACGCGATCGTCCGCCCGTCGGGCGAAACATCGACGTTCATCCAGCTGCCTTCGTCGGTGTCGATGCGGATGGCGTGCGTGCGCATTCCCGGCGGTGCGTTGACATCCCACTTCGCGGGCTTGGCCGACGCCGCGGGTAAAGCCGCGGCACTTGCCGAAGGCGCCGGGCCGGCGGAAGGTACTGGCGGGAGCAACGCACTGCCTTGAACCTCGGGCTTGGCTGCCTTGTCTTCCGGCGCCTGGGTTTCCTGAACGGGTTTGTCATTCGGCGGCGGCGCGGCCTGCGCGCAAAGCTGGGTGGCGAACAGGCAAAGACCAACGGCGGTCGCAGCGCGATAGATCATGAAAAAGCTCCCTCTCAATCCGCGGTTTAGCCAAAGCGCGCGCGGCGTCACCCCGAAACTTTGGCCGAGCTATCGGAGAATCATGGCCGTATCGGCGCTTGGCCGCCGGGCCATCGTCGTCGCCAGGCTGCCGCTCAAACTAGCGTGGTAAGGGAGGTTAAGGCTGTTTGGCCTCACGAGACGCTTGAACCAGCACGTCGATTTCACGCTCGAGCACGGTCTGGGCGCCGCGCACGACGCGATCGAGATCGATCCCTGAACCCTTCAGCGTCAGGTTCATGATGCCGATCGACAGCGTCGAAATGACGTCCGCGATGACCGCACGACGTTCGGCCACCGCGTCCCCTGGGCCGATCAGTTCGAGCGCAGCGTCCATATGCTGCCGCAGCTCATCGTGATTTTGGCGAAAGATTTCGCGGATCCGGTCGCTGCGGGCCGCCTCGGCGAGGATCTCGGCAAATAGCGGCGCATCGTTGGGATCGTCGCTCGGTTCGATGAATTCGCGCAACCAGGCGCGAACCCCCGGGATGTCGCCAGCGTCGATGGCCGATTCGAGCTTCTCATACATCATCAGCCGACCGCAGTCGGCATCGACCATCGCGGCAACAATTTCTTCTTTCGATGAAAAATCTCGATAGATCTGGCCCACGGCAATGCCCGAGGATTTGGCGATTTGCGCCATGCCGGTCGCGTGAAAGCCGTTTTCGATGAACAGCTTGCGCGCTGCGGCCACAACTTGCTCGCGGCGCGCCGATGCACGGGTCGGCGCTGGATCGACTCCGAGACGGGCACAATTCATCATTTCAATCCAGGTTTCGTGGCTTGACGCCGTGTCGCACTTCGGGTTAGCATTTTGTGAGTGAGTGTTCACTCACATTTTTTCAGCGGAATCCACAATGCTTAGAACGCGTGCGGCCCTCACGTCGTTAATGCTTACTCTTGCGGCTTGCGGGAAGAACGAATCGCCGCCCGCGCCGCCGCCCACCGCGGTGAGTTACGTCGTCGTAGCTGAACAGGCGGTTGCGCTGTCGAGCGAGCTGCCCGGACGGACCGCGCCGTTCGAAACATCCGACGTGCGCCCGCAGGTCAGCGGTCTGATCCGGGCGCGATTGTTCACCGAGGGCGATATCGTTCACGCCGGCCAGGCGCTCTACCGTATCGATCCCGCGCCCTATGAAGCGCAAGTCGCGAGTGCGCGCGCCGCGCTGGCCAGAGCGCGTGCCAGCATCGCCTCGTCCTCGGCCCTCGCGCGGCGTTATGGCGAGCTTGTAAAGATCAACGCGATCGCGCGGCAGGAATATGAAAACGCGCAAGGGACGGCGGCGGCCAATCGCGCCGACGTCGCCGCGCAGCAGGCGGCGCTTCGATCGGCGCAGATCGATCTGTCCCGGACAGTCATTCGTGCCCCGATCACGGGCCGCATCGGGCGGTCGCTGGCCACGACCGGCGCGCTGGTCACCGCCGCGCAGGCCGACCCCCTGACGACGATTCAACGGCTCGACCCGATCTATGTCGACATCCAGCAGTCGAGCGCCGATCTGCTGCGGCTGCGCGAGCAGCTGCTCAATGGGCAGGTGGCCCGCGCGGGCACGACGCAGGTGCGCATCAAGCTTGAGACCGGCTCGATTTACGGGCAGACCGGTACGCTGCGTTTCGCGGATGTGACCGTGAACCCGACAACCGGTTCGCAGACCATCCGCGCGATCGTCCCCAATGGCGCGGGCCTGCTGCTGCCCGGCATGTTCGTGCGCGCGGTGCTCCCCGAGGGGACGCAGACGCGTGCACTGCTTGTGCCGCAGCGCGGCGTCAGCCGCGACGAAAAGGGCAATGCGACAGTGCTGCTCGTCGGCAAGGACAACAAGGCGGAGCCACGGATCATTCAGACGAGCCGGGCGCAGGGCGACAATTGGATTGTCACTGGCGGGCTGAAACCCGGCGACAAGGTGATCGTCGAGGGCGCAATGTTGCTGCGGCCCGGCATGCCGGTGAATCCGGCGCCCTTCGACAGCAAGGCCAAACCGTCGGGCGCGGCCCCGGCCGCCGCGAAACCCGAGTAAGCCTGTATGTCGCGTTACTTCATCGACCGGCCGATCTTTGCCTGGGTGCTTGCGATCATCGTGATGCTTGCGGGCATCATCGCCATCCGCGGGCTGCCGATCGCGCAATTCCCGCAGATCGCGCCGCCGGCGGTGTCGATCACCGCGACTTATCCGGGCGCGGACGCCGAAACCCTTGAGCGAACGACCACGCAGGTGATCGAACAGCAGCTCAAGGGGATCGACCATCTCCGCTATTTTTCGTCATCCTCGTCATCGGCGGGGACGGCGATCATCACGGTGACGTTCGATCAGGGAACCGATCCAGACATCGCCCAGGTGCAGGTGCAGAACAAGCTGCAGGCGGCAACGCCGCTGCTGCCGCAAGAAGTGCAGCGTCAAGGGCTCCTCGTGGCGAAGGCGACGCAGAACTTCCTGCTGGTCATTGGCGTTTATTCGACGAACGGCGCGCATGACGGCGTCGACCTCGCCGACCTGATCGTCTCCAAGATACAGGATCCGCTGAGCCGCTCGCCCGGCGTGGGCGACACGCAGGTGTTCGGATCGCAATATGCGATGCGCATCTGGCTCGATCCGGTGAAGTTGCAGTCGTACCAGTTGACGATTCCCGACGTAACGGCGGCGATCCAGGCGCAGAACGCGCAGGTTTCCGCGGGACAGGTTGGGGCCTTACCCGCACCCAAGGAGCAGATGCTCAACGCGACCGTCTCGGTGCAGTCGCGCCTGCAGACACCGCAGCAATTCGCCAATATCGGGCTGAAGAGCGGGACCGATGGTTCGACCGTGCGGCTGGGTGACGTCGCGCGGATCCAGATGGGCGCGGAGAATTACGGCTTTTCGTCGAAATGGAACGGGCAGCCCGCGGCGGGCATGGCGATCAAGCTCGCCCCCGGTGCCAACGCGCTGACCACGGTCGACGCCGCCAAGGCGCGTGTCAACGAGATTGCCAAGACCTTCCCGCCCGACGTGAAGGTGGTGTTCCCCTACGACACGTCACCGTTCGTCCGCCTGTCGATCAAGCAGGTGATCGAAACGCTGGTCGAAGCGGTGGTGCTCGTTTTCCTCGTCATGCTGCTGTTCCTGCAGAACTGGCGGGCGACGCTGGTGCCGACGATCGCCGTTCCGGTGGTGTTGCTCGGCACCTTTGCCGTGCTGTCGATCGCAGGTTTTTCGATCAACACGCTGACGCTGTTCGGCATGGTGCTGGCGATCGGTTTGCTGGTCGACGACGCGATCGTCGTCGTCGAGAACGTCGATCGGCTGATCACTACCGAACACCTTTCGCCCAAAGAGGCCGCGCGCCGGTCGATGGACGAGATCACCGGCGCGCTCGTCGGCATTGCGCTGGTGCTGTCGGCGGTGTTCCTGCCGATGGCGTTTTTCGGCGGCTCGACCGGGGTGATCTACCGCCAATTCTCGATCACCATCGTGTCCGCGATGGTGCTGTCCGTGCTGACCGCGCTGATCCTGACCCCGGCGCTATGTGCCAGCCTGCTCAAACCGCATGATCCAAACCATACCGAGGGCGACGGGATCTTCGCCCGCTTTTCCCGCTGGTTCAACACGACCTTCGACCGTGGACGCGAACGCTACGAACGCGGCATCCGCTACACCGCGGAGAACCGCAAACGGTCGATGTTCGGCTATGCCTTGATCGTGCTGGTGATGGCACTTCTGTTCTGGCGCCTGCCGAGCGGCTTCCTGCCCGACGAAGATCAGGGTTATGCGGTCGCTATCGTCCAGGGGCCGGCCGGCGCGACGTCGGCGCGCACCGAAAAGGCGCTGACGATGATCCGCGAACATTTCCTGGGTCAGGAAAGCAAGAACGTCTTCGGGGTGTTTACCCTCAACGGCTTCAGCTTTGCGGGCTCGGGGCAAAACAGCGGCATCGCCTTCATCCCCTTCAAGAGCTGGGAAGAACGTAAGGGTGGCGACAATCGCGCCGCCAGCATCGCGCAGCGCGGCATGGGCGCGTTCAGCCAATATAGGGATGGCCTGGTCTTCGCGATCGTCCCGCCGCCGGTGCAGGAATTGGGCAACGCCACCGGTTTCGATCTGCAGCTTGTCGACACCACCGGGATCGGCCACGCGCGGCTGCTCCAGGCGCGCAACATGCTCCTGGGGATGGCGTCGCAGGACAAGCGCGTCGCCGGCGTCCGTCCCAATTCGCTGGAGGACGCGCCGGCGCTGAAGATCGAAGTCGACCAGGACAAGATGCGCGCGCTCGGCCTTGATCTGGCGCAGGTGAATTCGACCATCGCGGGGGCGTGGGGCGGGCAGTATGTCAATGACTTCATCGACCGCGGCCGCGTCAAGCGCGTCTACCTCCAGGCCGATGCGCCGTACCGGCTGACACCAGAGGACCTCGGCAAATTTTATGTCCGCGGCGCCGACGGGCAGATGACGCCCTACACGGCTTTCACGACGATCAGTTGGGAACAGGCGCCGGTCCAGCTGACGCGGTATAACGGGCAGCCGGCGATGGAACTGCTCGGCGTTCCGGCGCCCGGGGAATCGTCGGGCACCGCGCTGAAAGCGATGCAGGAAATGCAGGCGAAGCTGCCGCCGGGCACCTCGCTCGAATGGACCGGGCTGTCCTATGAGGAACGCCAATCGGGCGGACAGGCGCCGGCGCTTTACGGTCTGTCGCTGCTGGTCGTCTTCCTGTGCCTCGCCGCGCTCTATGAGAGCTGGTCGGTACCGGTATCGGTCATGCTAGTGGTGCCGCTCGGCGTCGTCGGCGCGGTCCTCGCTGCGACGCTGACCGGGCTGACCAACGACATCTATCTGCAGGTCGGCCTGATCACGACGATCGGCGTGTCGGCCAAGAATGCGATCCTGATCGTCGAGTTCGCGCAGGAAAAGATGCGCGAGGGCGCGGCGCCGTTCGATGCGGCGATCGAGGCGGCCAAGTTGCGCCTGCGGCCGATCCTGATGACCAGTCTCGCCTTCGTATTCGGCGTGTTCCCGCTGGCGATCGCCACCGGCGCGGGTGCGGGCGGGCAGAATGCAATCGGACGGGCGGTGGTCGGGGGGATGCTGTCGGCGACGATCCTTGCCATCTTCTTCGTGCCGGTATTCTTCGTGCTCGTGCTCGGGCTGTTCAAGAAGCGTGGCAACAAGGAGCGAACGGTTCAGGACGACGGCACCGGCGAACCCGCGGCGCAGGGAGCGTGACCATGCCGTTCCGGACATCCCTCCTTGGCGTAATGGCGGCGAGCGTGCTGCTGGCAGGCTGCAACCTGGCCCCGAAATATGTCCGCCCCGCGGGCGCGGTTCCCGCCGGCCTGCCGCAGGGCGGGGTCTATCCGCCGGCGGCGAGCGATGCGCCCGATGTGAGCCGGGTCGGTTGGCGCGACTTCTTCATCGATCCGCGTCTCCAGGCGGTGATCGCGCAAGGCATCGATAACAATCGCGACCTGCGCGTGGCAGCGGGGAACGTGCTTGCGGCGCGCGCCCGATACCGTGTTCAGCGCGCCGACATCGTGCCGACCACGGGCGTGGATGGAAGCGCCACCTTCACCAACACCGCTGGCTTTTCCGCTAGTGCGGGCGGGGGTGGCGGCGGCAGCCAGAATATCGAGATTTACACGGCCAATCTCGGCTTTTCGGCGTTCGAACTCGATCTGTTCGGCCGCGTTCGCAACCTGACCAAGGCCGCGCTCGAGCAATATTTCGCGACCGAAGAAGCGCAGCGCGCAGCGCGGATCAGCCTGATTGCCGAAATCGCCAATGCCTGGCTGACGCTGGCCGCGGATCGGGATCAGCTCGCGCTGTCGCAGGCGACGCTCAAGACTTTCGAGCAGACCCGCACGCTGACCCAGGCGCAATTCCGCATCGGCACGGCAAGCGAACTCGAGGCGCGTCAGGCCGACACGCAATATCAGGGCGCGCTGAACGATATCGCCAGGCTGGAGACGCAGATCGCGCAGGATCGCAACGCGCTCGAACTCCTTGTCGGTGCGCCGGTGCCCGATGCGCAATTGCCGGCGACGCTGGGTGATGGTCGCGCGACGATCGACAATCTGCAGCCCGGCATCTCGTCGGACGTGCTGCTGCGCCGGCCAGACGTGTTGCAGGCAGAACATCAGCTGATTGCCGAGAACGCCAACATCGGCGCGGCGCGCGCGGCGCGCTTTCCGCGCATCTCGCTGACCGCGACACTGGGTACGATCAGCGGCGCCTTGTCCGGTTTGTTCGGCAGCGGAACCTGGACCTATTCCGCGGGCCCGAGCCTGTCCTTGCCGATCTTCGATGCGGGTAAGGGCGCGGCCAATGTTCGCTTGTCCGAGGCCAATCGCGATATCGCCGTCGCGAATTACGAGAAGACGATCCAGACGGCGTTCCGCGAAGTCGCCGATCAACTCGCTCAGCGCGGTACCATCGGCCGCCAGATCGCCGCGCAGTCGCAGCGCGCGGAATCGGCGGGCGTGGCGGCAAAATTGTCCGACGCGCGGTTTCGGGTCGGCGTTGATTCCTTCCTTACCGCCCTCGATGCCCAACGCACTGCCTATGCCGCACGACAGCAGTTGGTGACTGCGCGGCTGACGCGGGCGACGAATCTCATCGCCCTCTATCGCAGCCTGGGCGGCGGGTCCGCTTCGACGGGCTTGTCAAACTGACGAATCGGCGTAGCCTTTCCAAAAATAAGTTTGAGGAGAGGTTGAGTGGAAGAACCCGCCCGCCCCGTCGTCAACTCCGGCGACGAAAGCCTGGTCATGCTGCAGAGCCTGCTCTGCCTGCTGCGCGAAAAGAATGTGCTGTCGCGCGCCGATATCGAGGAATTGTGCCTGAAGGTCAGTCAGCGCGCTGCCGGCCAGCCCGACGGACCGCTCGATTGCTGCGCCGAAACCGCAAAGGCCGCTTCGGCTGACATGCAGCGCATCAGCGCTTACATTGGCAGGCGGTACGGCGGAAAGCATATGCGCGGCATGACGTCCGCGCAGAGTTAAAAACGAAGCACCACTCAGGCGCCCAATGGGTGTTGCCGGCCGCCCTCAATAGCGCGTCGTCAGGTCGGTGATCGCGGCCGGCGCCGCGTCGAGCACGAGCGTCTCGAAACGGTGATCGAGCCCCGTAAGCACAAGGATCCCGACAAGCGCGAGCCCGCCGCCGATTAGTTTACGCCCGAGCGACCCGCCGGTCGCCAGTCGCGACCGCACCCGCATCAGCGCCGCTCGCGAAGTCATGCCGATCGCGAGCAGCGGCACTGCAGCACCGAGCCCGAACAGCAGCATGGTCAAAGCCACGGCAGGCAATTCGCGGCCTTGTGAGGCGAGCAGTGACGCCGCGCCGAGCGTCGGTCCGACGCACGGACTCCAGACCAGCCCCAGCAGCGCGCCAAGGCCGAACTGACCGGCGATGCCGCGTCCCTCAACGTTCTGCGTCCGCCGCGAGCCCCAGGCCGCGACCGGCGCCAACGCGCGTTCGGCTGCGTGCTGCAAAATGGGGATCGCGAGGATCAGGCCGACGAGCACGAGCAAGCCGGCGAACACGGGTCGCAAAGCTTCCCCGTCGAGGCCGATCGACGCGCCGACGGTGGCGAGCAGCAGACCGGCCACGGTGAACGCCCCCGCAACGCCCAGTGCCAGTGCTGCCGGTGCAAGGCGGTGCTGCGCCGCCGCCGCGCCGAACACAACCGGCAAGATCGGCAGCACGCAGGGACTGAGCACGGTGAGCAGACCGGCAAGGAAGGCGAGGCCCAGGTTGAAATCGCCCATGCTATTTCAGTGCCGCCGCGGCGAGCCCGCGAATCTGCGCGGGGTCGGTGATGCCCGTCGCGCGGCCGCGCTCGGCACCACCGCGATAGGCGATCAGCGTGCTCTGCTTGTTGACGCCCAGCGCCCGGCGCTCGGGCACCTGCCCGTCAAAATCCAGCTTTAGGATCACCAGCTTCGCGAATGCGGGATCGCGGCTGATGGCGGTGATCGTCGGCGCTTGCGCGCGGCAGGTCGGGCACCAATCGGCATGGACGTCGACCAGCACTGGCAATCCGCGCGATTGCGCCGCCTTGAGCAGGCCCGCACTGTACGGGCGGATCGGCTGGGCGACGGCGGGCACTGCGATGGCGGCGAACGTCAGAGCGGCGGCGAGGAAGCGCATATCAATCTCCACGGTCAGGGTAATGACGACAGGTCCGTCCGGGAGTGCCGCGCGGTTACATCGACCCGCGCAGTCCAGTGATCAGGCGCGCCCCGCGCTCGAAGGTCAGGTAGTTCCACATCCAGTTCGCCCCGACCACCAGCCGGTTGCGGAAGCCGACGAGGAAATAGAGGTGCGCCGTCGACCACAAGGCCCAGGCGGGGAAGCCCGACAGACGCAGCCAACCGAAATCCGCAACGGCCCGCTTGCGGCCGACGGTCGCGAGCTTGCCGTAGTCGCGGTAACGGAACGGCGCGGGTGCGCGGCGGGTCTCCAGACGCGCCATGATCACCCGCGCGACATAGTCACCCTGCTGTTTCGCAGCGGGCGCGATGCCGGGGACCGCGCATCCTTTGGCGTCAACGACCGCAGCAGTGTCGCCGATCACGAACACGTCCGGTTTGCCGGCGACCGACAAATGCCCGTCCACGACAACCCGGCCGCTGCGATCGGTTTCGCTGCTCAGCCATTCGGCTGCCGGCGACGCTTTGACGCCCGCCGCCCAGATCGTGGCGGCCGTGGGCAGGAAATCGCCAGCGATCTCGATGCCGTCGGCGACCACGGACGTGACTCGCGCGTTCAGCCGCACATCGACATCGAGCGACGCGAGGTGCTGGAGTGCCGCAGTAGACAACGCATCGGGGAAGCCCGCAAGCAGCCTTGGGCCGCCTTCGACGAGCACCACCTTCACGCAGTTGCGGGTGATATGCCGGAAATCCATGTCCGCGGCGTGCCGGGTCAGTTCGGCGATCGCGCCGGCCATTTCGACCCCCGTCGGCCCGCCGCCGATGACCGCGAAGGTCAAATGCTCGCTGCGCGCGCCGGGCTCTTCCTGACGCCTGGTTTCTTCGCGCTCCATCGCCAGCAGCAGATCGCGGCGGACGCGCAAGGCATCGTCGATCGTCTTGATGCCAGGCGCATGCGCCTCCCAAGCATCCTGGCCGAAATAGCTGTGCCTCGCACCCGTCGCCACGACCAGCGCGTCGTAATCGAGCGATGCAGAGCTGGCGAGGCGGACCGATCGCGCTGCCGGATCCACGCCGACGACCTCGTCCATCAGCACCGCGACATTCGTCACGTCCTTGACGATCGAGCGGATCGGCGCGGCAATATCGGCCGGGGACAGGCCGGCGGTGGCGACTTGATACAGCAGCGGCTGGAACAGGTGATGATTCTGACGGTCGACCAGGGTCACACGGACCGGGCGACGCGCGAGCCGGCGCACGACCGCGAGGCCACCAAAGCCGGCGCCGATCACGACGACGTGCGGCAGGACAGAAGGCGGCGTTGATGGCATGGACGATACTCCCGGAGGTCATCGATAACTTCGGCGCGGCCCAACCGGGCGTTACATCGGCACCGACCATGCGCCGCGCGCATCGACTTCATGCGGGCACGCCGCTTCCCATCCAGGCGGTGTAATCTAGATAGGCCGCATGAACCGTGCCGCTCCACTTGCCTCGTCGCTCGACGCGTTGCGCAGCAAGAGCCAATGGCGTCCGCTGTACGACGAATTCGTCGAGGGGCTGCGGCGGATCGGTGCTGGTGCGGCATCGCCCGCCGTCGGAGAGGAGTTTCCGGCTTTTGCTCTGCCCAACGCAGCCGGCCATTATCGCAGCCTCGACGCGCTGCTCGCCGACGGGCCGCTGGTGCTCAGCTTCAATCGCGGCGGCTGGTGCCCGTACTGTGCAACGGAATTGCGCGCATGGAGCGACAGGCTGCCGGAGCTTCAGGACGCGGGCGGCCATTTCGCCGCGATCACGCCGGAAGTCGGCGGGCGCGCCGCGTTGCTCGGACAATTGTTGCACGGCGATGCCGAAATGTTGTGCGATGTCGACCACGGCCTTGCCCTGACGGCCGGTCTCGCCTTTTACATCGGTGAGCCGCTGATGCGGCGCTACGAACGTTCGGGCCTCGACCTCAAGGACCTGTACGGTTCCAGCAGTGGCTTCCTGCCGATCCCGGCGACCTATGTGATCGATCAGGCAGGGACCGTGCGCTACGCCTTCGCCGATCCCGATTTTCGCATCCGCGCCGAGCCCATGGAGGTCATCGCCGCCGTCCGCTCGCTACGGAGCTAAGCGCTGGCGAGTTCCTGCCAGCCGCGGGCGCGGGTCGCGCGGACAAACGCATCTGCCGCGACGGACCGCCGCCGGCCGGCAATCGCCGCCAGCGCGACCTGTCTGACGATCTCGGCATCGACGAAGCGCACCGTCGACAAGCGGCCGTCACGGCGCGCCCCGGGAAGGAACGCCGAACCCATCCCGGCCAGGATCATCCGCCGCAACTGAGTCAAATCGTCGGCACGGTGACGGATATCGGGTTCGAAGAGACCTTGCGCAGCTTGGCGCAGAGTCGAACAGCCGTCCGATCCCAGATCAATCCAGATTTCGCTGGCGGCATCCGCTAGCCGTGCGTCGTTCCGCTGCGACAAGCGATGGTCCATCTGCGTGTGCATCGCATAGGCGTGACGAAAGAGCGGCCAGGTCTCGAGCCGGTCTGGCGTGTCCTCGGGCACTTCGACGATGACCAGATCGAGCGTTCCGGCCATTGCCTGCTCGAGCAGGTCGCCCGACGAGCCGCTGGTGATCGACAGCTCGAAGCCGGGCAGGCCCTTCGCGACTTCGACGAGCACCTCGTCAAGCGTTTCGGATTCGATGGTCGCGGCCACGCCCAGCGACAGCGGCGTCACCTGCGCCTTGCCCACGCCGCGCGCCAATTCCTTCGCCGTCTGCGCCGCCTCGAACGTGCGTTCCAGATGGGGCAGCATCAGCCGGCCAAGATCGGTCAGGTGCGTCAGTGAGCGTTCGCGACGAAACAGCGGGCCGCCGAATTCATCTTCCAGCTTCTGGATCGCGCGCGTCAGCGACGGCTGGGTCACGTTGCACTCTTCAGCCGCGCGCGTGAAGTTCAGCAGCCGCGCCATGGAGAGGAAGTAGCGGACCTGATGCATCTCCATGCGCAATTCTTAGCACATGCGGACGCCGCGTCGATTCAAAAGCGTCAAGCGCGCGTGACACCTGGGCGAGGCTGTCAGGCTACGCTGCGCCACCGCGCCATGTCGAGCAGGACGGCATTTTCGAGCTCTTTTTCGCCGAGGCGCCATTTGACGACGTCGCCGAGGCTGACGAGGCCGATGGCGCGGCCGGACTTGACGACCGGCAGGTGCCGCGCTCGGCGGTCGGTCATGATCGCCATCGTCCGGCGGAGATCGTCCTGCGGCGTCACGGTCGGCGGTTCGGCGATCATCGCCTCGCGCACCGGGCGGCTCAAGGCCGCAGCGCCGCGACGGACCAGCGCGGCCACGACTTCGCGCTCGGACAGCAGGCCCGCGAGCAGGCCCGCGGCATCTTCGACGACGAGTGCGCCGATCGCGGCACCGTTCATGGTGCCGATGGCGATCGCCAGCGGCGTCTCAGCGCCGACGGCGACGACTTCGCCACCTTTGCGCTCAAGGATATCAGCAACGATCATTTCTCTTTCTCCTTGAACGTCAATCAGATCGACATGACCATCATCGCACTCAGTCCGCCGACAAAACCGACGACGGCCAGTGCGACGAACGCCGAGACAGTGCCCAGCAGCGGCATCAGGCCCGAACTGGGCGTTTGAACGACAGCGATTGACTTTGGCACGGCGGTTCTCCTGATTGGTCCGGCACTTGTGCCGGTGACGCAGCCTCATCCGCTGTCCGCGCGTCTCCGGTTACGGAGCGCGGCTCGGCATGCCGCCGGGCGCAAAACCAAGTTATTGAAAAACGGTATTTTTAAGCGTGACCATGCGCCGCGCGCATCGACTCTATAGCCGCTTGGTACGTGGTCCCCGAACCCCGCGAACGGCACACCGCTCATCGAGGATGCAAGTGATTGCATCGGTAACGAGGAGCAGGGCATGCGCATCGCCGAGGCAACGAGACCCAGTCCGGCCAGCCGCGAGACCGACGCCTGGGGCGAACTGATGGCCGCGGCGCAAAAGGGCCATGGCGGTGCTTACCACCGGTTGCTTAGCGAGATCGATCCCTGGCTTCGCCGCTTTTACGCCCGCCGCTTGCCCCCTTCGATGGTCGAGGATGCGGCGCAGGAAACGCTCATCGCGATCCACACCAAGCGCCACACCTATGAGCCAGGGCGACCATTCCGGCCGTGGCTTGCAGCGATCGCGCGTTACAAATGGATCGATAAGCTGCGTGCGATGGGCCGCGACGCGACGGATGTGCTCGACGACGAGATTGCCGTAAACGACCATGAATCGGCGGTGACGAGCGCTATGCTGCTCGAGAGGTTGCTCGGGCGGCTCAAGCCCTCGCAGGCGACGGCGATCCGACTGGTCAAGCTGTCCGGCTTCAGCATCGAGGAGGCTTCCGCCGCGACCGGTCAGTCAGTGTCGCTGGTCAAGGTCAACATTCATCGTGGCATGGGCAAGCTCCAGGCGATGATCCACGAGGAGCGGGAGGGGGCGTGATCTCCGCAAGCTCGTGTGTCACGTCAGCTCCATTTGCGACACTCGCTCGGGCCGTGATGTTCAATACCGGCGGGGCTGGACCACTGCCAGCACGAGCACGGCCATCGATTTAGATCGAGAGGCTTTTCGACTCCAGCCCGAACAACCGGTCAAGCGACCAGTCGCCCGGACCGCGCGCGATCAGCGGCAGCAAAATCGCTAGCCAGGACAAGTGCGTCGACCACGCATCCGGATAAACGAAGATCTCGATCACTGCGGTCATGCCGAGCAGGCCGAGCGCACCCAGCCGGGTGAACAGTCCGAGCGCCAGCAGGATCGGAAACAGATGCTCTTGGTATGTCGCCAGATGCGCGGCGAGATGGGATGGCAGCGGCACAGCGGCATATTCGGTTTCAAACAGCGAATAGGTCGCGTCGGTGATGTGCAGCAGCCCGTCGACCTTGGTCCGGCCGGACAGGAAGAAGACCGAGCCGATGCCCAGGCGCGCGATGAGCAGGATCAAATTCGTCGGGATGCGGTCGAGCAGGCCGGTGAGGCGGGTATAAATCGTCATGGTGAGTTCCCTGTTTGAAGCCGTCAGGCAAAGGCGCCGACAGCGATGAGCGTCGCAAAGAGTGAGGTGAGGTCGCCGGGCGGCACAAGCGCCGCGGCTTCGCCCAGCGGCTGGCCGGCCGCGCAGGCCGCCAGGAAGGGGGCCGCGGCAACGGGCAACACGGTCACGATCAATGCATCGAATGGACGCGTGACGAGCACGAGTTCCTCGGTCCAGGCGAGCGCCTCGAGCATCTCCGGATCGCCATCCGGCTGATGCGCCTGCCACAACGTGCCGGCAGGGGATCCGAACGCGGCAAAGCGGGTGGCGGGATGCAGGTCGAGCACCCTATCCAGATGAACGGCGTCAGTGAAGGTGGTACCGTCGAGCGGCGCAGAGTCGGCGGCAAACAGCGCTTCGACGGCCATGCGCTCGACGCGCGCGACATCGGCCAGATAGGGCAGTTCGGCGAACGGCGCATAGTTTCCGAGGAACGCCGCGAAAGTCTCACCATACACGCACAGGCGCGGCTCGACTGGCGGATGCGCCGCCAGGTAATCGATAGCGGCAGCGGTAAAGGCGTCGTCGCCCACCAGCGCGCGGATGACCGGATAATTGTCGGCCAGCGCGTCCAGCGCGGCCTTGGCGGCGGTATTACGGTGGACGGCGAGCGCCCGTTCCAGGATTGGGTTGCCGGCTGGGATGCGCCCGGCCAGTGCAGCGCCGAAACGCTGCTGAAATGCGGCGGCGTCAGGCATCGACCGGCTCATGCGCGACAAGAAGTTCGTGCGCGCGATCGCGCTCGACGAGCAGCTCGGCGAAGCCCGGGACATTGTCGTCGCGCTCGATCAGTGTCGGACGCGGCCCGATGCGGTCGATCAGCCGGCTATACAGCGCCCAGACCGCGTCCGCGACGGCAGCATCGTGGCTGTCGATGATCAACGGACTGTCCGGATCGGTGTCGCGGGCGTGGCCGGCAAGGTGGATTTCGCCGATGCTCGCCGCGGGGAACAAGTCCAGCGCGGCATCGGCCGAAAAGCCCAGATTGCTGGCGCTGACGAAGACGTTGTTGACGTCGAGCAGGATGCCGCACCCTGTGACATGCGCGAGTTCGGTCATGAACTCGGCCTCGCCAAGTCCGTGGCCCGGCAAGTCGACATAGAGCGACGGATTTTCGATCATCATCCGGCGGCCCACCGCCTGCTGCACGAGATCGACGTTGCGCGCGGCGTTGCGGAGGGCGTCGCGTGTGCGCGGAAACGGCAGGAAGTCGCTGTGATGAATGCCTTCCCATTTCTGCCACGCCAGGTGATCCGACACGGCAATCGGCTGCACGCGGTCGGCGAGGAGCCGCAGGCGGTCGAGATGCTCCGGCGCGGGCGGATCGACTGAAACGATCGACAGCCCGACGCCGTGGAGCGAGACCGGAAAGCGTTCCGCCAGCCGCATCAGCGCGGCGAGGCGGGGGCCGCCATCGACCATGTAATTTTCGGCATGGACCTCGAACCACAGGCCCGGGCGCTGCGACGTCAGCGCGTCATCGAGATGCTGGGTCTTGAAGCCCAGGCCTGCGGTCAAGGTCATGTTGCTACTCGTCCTGCGAAGGGCTCGATCAGGCTTCGGTCAGCGCGCCATGACCCTTCGGGGTCTTGATGTTCACGCAGGTGCCCTTGGGCACAAGCTTCCATGCATTGCGCTGATAGTTCACCTTCGAGGTGCCCGCGCAGCTGGTGCCGGCACCGGCCTTGCAGTCATTCTTGCCGGCGAGGCTGACGCCATAGCATTTTTCCATCGCGGGCTTGGCGGCCTGCGCCTGGGCAGCGCCGGCGGCGAGCGAGGATACGAGGATCGCCGCCAGTGCGGCCGAAGTACGATTGGTCATGGTCTCTACGTCCTTTGAAAAGTGGTTGCCCTGCGCGGGTCCTCGGGGAGGAACCGGGTGACCCGCGGTGGCCGTAAGGGCGTCGAAACCGGCCACGTGGACCAATCCGGTCGCACGACGCCTCCGGTTACAATTCGCACAAAAATGAGCGGCCGGCTTTGACGGCGTAACCAGATGGGGGTCGCGGGCGAACACACTCGATGAAGGCTTTTGCCGCCTGCGCGTTTTGCCGGCGGTTCACAGGATAAGAATTCGATGGTGAGTGTGAATTTGATCGATCAGCTTGCTCGCGACGTCGAGCCGGTTGCCCACCGCGCGCTCGAGCGCAGCATCGGCGCCGGCTTGGGCGCGGGTGCTGTCGGCGCACTCGGCCTGGTTCTTGCGCTCTATGGGGTGCAGCCGGATCTCGGCACCTTCGCGCACGGCGCACCGCTCCTGATGAAATGGGCTTACGCCCTGACCGTTGCGATTGTCGCGCTGGCGATGGCGCTGGTTCTCTCGCGACCCGGAGCGGCCGAGCGTGACGCGCGCTGGCTGGCGCTGCCGATCGTCGCCTTGGCGGCGCTCGCGCTGTGGCAGCTGGCACAAGTGCCGGCGGCGGCGCGGGCCGATATGATGATGGGCAGCAGCTGGGACAAATGCCCGTGGCGCATCGTCGCCCTGGCCATGCCGGTGATGGCCGGCCTGATCGTTACGGCGCGACGCCAGGCGCCGGTCCGGCTGCGGCGAACCGGCGCGGCGATCGGATTGCTCTCGGGCGCCACGGCGGCGACGCTTTATGCGCTCGCCTGCACGGAAAGCTCGGCGGCGTTCGTGCTGATCTGGTATTCGCTCGGCATCGCTCTGGCGACGGGGATCGGTGCGCTGGTCGGTCCGCGTTTGCTGCGGTGGTAATTAAGCGCTCGCGCGCCTTGCGCCACGCCTTGTGCGCGGTCGCACTTTCTTGCCTTGCTGGCCCGGTATCAGCCGCTGATTTGCCGAACAACAGCTGTCCGTCCGCGCCGGTTGCCCTGCAAGTGCTGGGGTCCGGCGGGCCGATTGCCGAGGGCCGCGCTGCAACCAGCTATCTGCTGCGCATCGATGGCGTCCCGCGCCTGCTGATTGATGCCGGCGCGGGCAGCTTTACGCGCTACGGTGAGGCGGGTGCGACGCTTACCGCGCTGGACGCGATCGTTATCACGCATCTCCACACCGACCATGTCGGCGATCTGATCGGCCTGCTGACCAGCGGCAGTTTCGAGGACCGGACGGACTCGCTACCGGTCTACGGGCCGGCGGGCGGCGGACGCTTTCCCGGCATCGCCGCGTTTCTGCAGACCGAGCTCGATCCGAAAAAAGGCGCCTTCCGCTTTCAATCCGGCTATCTCGACGGCAGCGACGGCAAGCCCAAATTGGCCGTAACGCAAGTGCCGACGAGCGGCGGAGATGCGCCAATGCAGCGCGTCGATCTGCCGCACGGCATCGCGCTGACGCTGGTGCCGGTTCACCATGGCGAGGTTCCGGCATTCGGCGTGGTCATCACCGCCCGTGGCAAGACCATCGTCATCGGCGGCGATCAAAGCCGCTTCAGCGAGGCGTTCGCCGCGCGATTGGCTGGTTCGCATCCCGATCTGCTCATCGCGCATCATGTCATTCCGGAAGGCGAGGGGCAGCCGACCGGTCTCCACCGCAGCCCCACCTCGATCGGCGAACTCGCCGCGCAATTGGGCACCCGCCGCCTCATCCTGTCGCACAATATGAGCCGCTCGCTCGATCGGCTCGATGAAGGGCTGCGTGCCATTCGCGGCAAGTTTGCCGGCCCGGTCACCGTGGCAAACGATCTCGATTGCTACGCGCCCTGAACTTTTTCGTATCGCCGTCTGTAACCGCCAGGAGCGGTCAAGCGGATACCACCATGCCACCCCGGCAACGACATTCAAATCAAAGGATTATCACCATGAAGGTTTCCACCCTCGGTTTCGCCACTGCCGCCGCCGTTATCGCCACTTCGGGCGTCGTCATCGTCGCTCCGGCCCAGGCCGCCAAGGCGGTCAAGGCTTCGGCCGGCGACAAGGTCGTGCACTGCTACGGCATCAACACCTGCAAGGGCACGTCGGACTGCGCCACCGCGAAGACCGAGTGCAAGGGCCAGAATGAGTGCAAGGGCCAGGGCTTCAAGGCGCTGACCACGAGCGCGTGCAAGGCCGCCGGCGGCAGCCTGACCGAAGCGAAGTAACAATCGACCCCCCGCCCCGCCGGCCCACCCCTGCCGGCGGGGCACCCTATTATCGAGGCTGATCCTGTGACCCATGCGACCCCCACCGCCGCGGAGCAGCGCTTCGGGCTGGGCATGCGCGTCCCACACTATTCGGCCTATCTCGACGGTTCGGCACCGGTCGATTTCGTCGAGGTCATTTCCGAGAATTTCATGGTTGATGGCGGCCGTCCGCTCCATGTGCTGGAGCAGGTCCGTAGCCATTATCCCGTCGCCCTGCACGGCGTGTCCATGTCGGTCGGTTCGGCTGACGGGCTCGACCCGGCCTATCTCTCCCGCTTGAAAGCCCTGGCCGACCGCATCGAACCGATGTGGGTTTCCGACCATTTGTGCTGGACCGGCATCGGCGGGCACAACAGCCACGACCTGCTGCCCGTCCCGTATACCAATGAGGCGCTGCAAACGGTCAGCACCAACATCCAGCGCGCGCAGGACCATCTCGGCCGCTCGCTGCTCATCGAAAACCCGTCGAGCTACGTCACCTTCGCGCACGCCGACATGGGCGAATGGGAATTCATGGCCGAAATGGCGCGGCGCACCGGCTGCTACCTGCTGCTCGACGTCAACAACATCTTCGTCAGCGCCGCTAATCACGGCTTTGACGCGATCGCCTATCTCGACGGCATTCCCGCCGACCGCGTGCGCCAGATTCACCTGGCCGGACACACCCCCGGGCGCAACGGCCTGCTGATCGACACGCACGACCAACCGGTCCCCGAAGGGGTCTGGGCGCTCTATGCGGAGGCCGTGCGGCGCGTGGGACCGGTTGCGACGATGATCGAGCGCGACGACGACATCCCCGCGCTCGAAGTGCTCCTCGCCGAACTCGACTATGCCCGGTCGATCGCGCAACCGATGGACCGCGCGGCATGACGCTGATGCGGCTGCAGCACGGGCTGGCCGATTACATCCACGGCCGCTCGAGTGCGATTGCCGCCGATCTCGCCGACCCGCGCGGCCTCGCCGTCTATCATCACGCCTATCGCGCAACGCTGCGGGCGTGCTTGCGCGACACCTATGCGCGCACCGCTAAATGGCTGGGTGACGAGGCATTCGATGCCGCCGCCGATGTTTATGTCGCGGCCAACCCATCGCACAGCTGGACGCTCGATGCCTATGGCGCGGACTTTCCTGACCATCTCGGACAAGCGCGTCCGGACGATCCCGAAGCGGCGGAGCTGGCTTGGCTTGAAGGCGCGATGCGCCGCGCCTTTTCCGCTGCCGATGCCGCGCCGCTCGATCATGCCGCGCTGGCTGCAGTCGATTGGGAGCGTGCGACGCTGGCGTTCGCGCCCGGTGTTGCGGTGCGTCGTATAGCGGGCGACGTTCCCGGCATCTGGCACTCGCTCGAGGTCGATCGCGCACTTGCCCAGCTGATGCTGGCCGCTCCGCTCGGCCTCGTCGTCTGGCGCGCCGATCTCGAACCGCGCTTCCGCAGCTGCGACCCGCGCGAGGCCGGCGCGATTATGGCGCTGATGGCCGGCGCAACCTTTGCGAGTGCCTGTGCTGAGGCTGCGGCCGAAGGCGCCGATCCGCAACAAGTCGGCGCTTGGCTCGGCAGCTGGCTCGCCGACGGGCTTGTCTGCGCCGTCGGACCGGCAGCACAAGGCGCCCATTGAGCAGCGTGGTCCCGCTCGCCGTGGCCCTGGCCTTGGTGGGTGTGATCGGCTGGTCGGTCAACGAAGGCGGGCTGTGTGCGGTCGCCGCCGCCCGGGAACTGGTCACACGCCGCGCCGGGCGGCTGTTCGCCGGAAGTATCCTTGCGTCGGCGACGACGGGCGCGTTGCTGCTGCCCGTGGCATGGGTGCTCGGGCCGGGCGTGCGGCTGGTCGGCTCGGCGCCGATCGACATCGGCCTGGTCGCGGGGGCCGCGCTGCTCGGCCTTGGGGCGGTCGTCAACGACGCCTGCCTGCTCGGCTCGCTCGCGCGGCTTGGCGATGGCGAGCTGCGGTTTCTCGCTATGCCGCTCGGCATCGCCACGGGCTTCGCCTCGGTTGGTGCGGCGGCGGTCGTCGGCCCGTCGCAATTCGCCCAGCCAAGTCTGACGGGCATTGCGCTCATCGGCATTTCGCTTGCCTTGGGAATCGTTGCGATCCGGCGCTTGCGCCGCGCGCCGGCGCGGCTCGAGGGGCGCCGCTGGTCGCTGACCACGGCGATGATCGTGCTCGGTCTGGCGGGCGGCGCGCTTTACGCCATTGCGCCGGGCTGGACCTGGTCCGACGCGATCCGCCGCAACCTGCCTTACGCCATGGCGATGGGTGATGGCGGCGCCGGCACCGCGCTGGCGATCGCGACGGTGGCGGGCTCGGTACAGGCGGCGATCCTCGACCGGCGGTTCCGCCCGCGCCGCCCCCTTCTGGCCGACCTGGTCCGATCCTTTGCCGGCGGCTGGATCATGGCGGTGGGTGCGACAATGGTGCCGGGCGGCAACGATTCGCTGTTGCTGGCGGCAATTCCGTCCGGCTCGATTTCGGGGGTGCTGGCCTATGCCGTCATGACCGTGACCATCGCGCTGCTGCTGGCGGCGCGGCGCCGCCGCGAGCGGAATACGAAACTGGGCGCGGAACGGGGCGATCAATTCGCGCCTTTGGTGTAATCCAGGATCGGCACGAGCGAAGCAAAACGGGGAGAAGGTGATGCGCCGCGACGTCGAATTTCCAAGTTCAGCCGGGCACATGTTGTCGGGCGCGCTCGAATTGCCCGCCGGGCGCATCCGCGCGGTCGCGCTGTTCGCGCATTGCTTCACCTGCAACGCCAACAGCCACGGCGCGCGGCGCGTCAGCTTGGCGCTGGCCGAGCATGGCATCGCCTGCCTGCGCTTCGATTTTACTGGCCTCGGCAAGAGCGGCGGCGATTTCGCCGACAGCCATTTCGCCGCCAATGTCCAGGATCTCGTCGCGGCCGCCGATTTCCTCGCCGCGACGGTCGGCGCACCGGCCATCCTGATCGGCCATTCGTTGGGTGGCGCGGCGGTGATCGCGGCGGCCGAGCACATCCCGTCATCCCGCGCCGTGGTGACGATCGGCGCGCCGTTCGATCCGGAGCATGTGCTACACCAGTTCGGACCTGGCCTCGATGCCGTGGAAGCGGAAGGGCGCGGCGAAGTGACCATCGGAGGCCGCCCCTTCACCGTCAGCCGCGAATTCGTCGGTGCGGTGCGCCAACAGGACCAGGCGGCGCGGCTCGCCAATCTGAAACGCGCGCTGCTCGTCCTGCATTCGGCAACCGATCCGACTGTCGGCATCGAAAACGCTGCGGCGATCTACGGGGCGGCGCGTCACCCCAAAAGCTTCATTTCGCTCGACGGCGCGGATCATCTGCTGACCGGGCCAGAGCATGCCGCTTATGCCGCGTCCATGATCGCGGCGTGGGCCGAGCCGTTCCTCACCCCGGTCGCCCGGCCCCGCGCGGTGGCTGAGAGCGATGTCCGGGTGACCGCGGGCGAAGGCAAATTCGTCCA
>DATJIN010000025.1:0-13247 GCA_035493275.1 Sphingomonas sp.
GACGCCGGCGGACATCAACGCGATCCTGCTCCGCGAACACGAATCGCGCGGCGGGTCGGGTGGGGACGGGCTGGTGTTGCTCGGCGAGGCTGCGGCCTATCCACACGGCTCGGGCCAGCCGCAGCATGTTGCCGAACGCGAACCGATCCTGATCGATGTCGGCTGTAACGTGCACGGCTATCAATCGGACATTTCGCGTACCTACGTCCTCGGCGGTCCGACGCCCGACCAGCAAAAGGTGTTCGACCAGGTTCGCCGCGGCCAGCAGATTGCAATGGCAACTGCCAAGGTCGGCACGCCCGCCGGCGCGGTTGATGACGCGGTGCGTCGCCAGTATGAAGCATGGGGCTATGGCCCGGGCTATGCGCTTCCCGGCACCTCGCATCGTACCGGCCACGGCATCGGCATGGACGGGCATGAACCCGTCAATCTGGTTCATGGCGAGATGACACCGCTCGCTCCCGGCATGTGTTTTTCGAACGAGCCCGGCATCTATCTGCCCGGCAAATTCGGCATCCGCATCGAGGATTGTTTCCACATGACCGCGACGGGGCCGAAATGGTTCAGCATCCCGCAGGAATCACTCGCCTATCCCGTTTGACGCCGATACAGACGGGGCGGGGCATTTAGTGTATTGCATGGCTAATACACCTGTGCAATAAGGGTGGTCATGAGCGCGATGTTAGAAAAGTTTGCCGAGATGCGGCTGGCGATGATCAACAGCCAGCTGCGCCCCAACAGCGTCGATGATCCGCGCCTGCTGGTCGCGCTGGACAGTGTTGCCCGCGAGGACTTCGTCCCCGAAGTGCGCCGCGCCACGGCCTATGCCGACGCGATGGTCCCGTTGGGCGACGGCCGCTGGATGAACACGCCTTTGGTCACCGCGCGGCTGATTGATGCGCTGAATCTGCGAGGCGGCGAGCGTGTCCTGATCGCAGGCGATGCGACCGGCTATGCCGCCGCGGTCGTCAAGCAAATGGCTGCCGAAGCGGTGGCCGCCGATAGCGCCAAGGGCGGCGATTACGACGCGCTGCTGATCGACGGCGCAGTTTCCGAGGTCCCGGCCGCACTCATCAAGAAGCTTAGCGAAGGTGCGCGCGTTGCTGCGGGCCTGCTCGACGGACGGGTCACCCGTCTGGCGCAAGGGGTGAAGCGCGGCGGGGCGGTGCGCCTCGTCGATTTCGGCGATGCGGAGATCGCCATCCTTTCGGAAACCGTGCCCGCGCCGGTCTTCTCTTTCTAAGGGTTCTTACGTGAAGCGAGTTCTCACTGCCCTGCTGATCGCCAGCTGCGCCTGGCCTGCGACCGCGACCACGCTGCAAGAGGCGTTGGTCGAGGCTTACAAGTCGAACCCGACGATCACGGGTGCGCGCGCCAACCAGCGAGCGAATGATGAGAACACGGCGATCCAGCGTGCGCGTGGACTGCCGGCGCTCAATGCGACGAGCAGCTATACCGAATATGTCGTGATCCCAGGCGGGTCTTTCTCCAACCCGCAACGCCAGGTCTTCGCCGGCGTTACGGGGAGCGTACCGGTCTATCAAGGCGGCGCAGTTTCGAACAGCATCAAGGCGGCGGATGCGCGGATCGATGCCGGACGCGACACGCTGCGCGACACCGAGTCCTCGCTGTTTGCCAACGTCGTCGCGGCGTACATGGACGTCATCCGCGACGAAGCCATCCTTGCGCTCAATCAGAAGCAGGTGGACGTGCTTTCTGTGAACCTTCGCGCCTCTCGCGACCGGTTCCAGGTCGGTGATCTGACGCGAACCGACGTCGCGCAGTCCGAAGCACGGCTTGCGTTGCAACGCGGCCAGCTCGAACAAGCGCAGGCGAACCTGATCACCAGCCGCGAGAATTACATTCGGGTGGTCGGCAGCCCGCCGGTTGATCTACAGGCGCCGCCGCCGCTCCCTGGCCTGCCGGCCGATCCCCAGACGGCGGTATCGACCGCGCTGGACAGTAATCCCGGGCTGCGCGCGGCGCAGAAGAACCGCGATGCCGCGCGCTACGATGTGGGCGTGGCGCGGGCGACGCGCCTGCCCAAGATCTCGATTACCGGGCAGGACGGCTACAACAACTATCTCAACTCGATCAAAAGCGGCGTGCCGGGCGTGTCGATCCCGCAGACCAACAACAGCGCGCAGGTCGGCGCGACCCTGTCGATCCCGCTTTATCAGGGCGGCGGCCCCGCAGCACAGATCCGCCAGGCGCAGCAGCGCGAGGGCGCGGCAATCGAGAACATTACGCTCACCGAACGCAATGTCGTGTCGCAGACTCGCTCGGCGTTCGCGGCGTACCAAGCGTCCAGCGCCCTTATCGTCTCCAGTCAGGCAGCGGTCGACGCCAACACGTTGAGCCTGGAGGGCGTCCGCGCCGAGAACAGCGTCGGCAACCGCACGATCCTCGACATCCTCAACGCTGAACAGGAACTCTTGAACAGCCAGGTCAACTTGGTATCGGCGCGGCGCAATAGCTACGTCGCGGGCTTCTCGCTGCTAGCCGCGATGGGCCGCGCGGAGGCGCGCGATCTCGGGCTCGATGCGGGCACGCTTTACGACCCGGTCGTCAACTACAAGCGCGCCAAGCATAGCATCTTCGACTGGGACGGTGATCCCCGTCAGACCCCTGTCGCCACCCGCACGGTCGACACTCCGCCGCAAACGTCGGTCATTACGGGAGAACCCGTCATCGCGCCGCTCAAAACGGGCAAGCCGCAATAATATGACGGCCGGCGACCAACCCGGCACGCCGTCGATGGATGCGATTCTCGCGTCGATCAAACGCATCATTGCCGAAGAGGCGGACGTGATGCCGGTGCAGCCGCTGCGCCGTGTGGGCAGCACGACCGCGCCGGATGTCCTCGACCTGACTGAGGAAGCGGGGGAAGCGGAGGCGCTGGTTTCTCCGGTCGCCGCCGAAACCAGCCGCGCGCAACTCGACGCGCTGTCGTCGGTCGTCGTCACCGCCAATCCGGCAGGCAGCGACACGCTCGAGGGATTGGTGCGCGAAATGCTCCGCCCGATGCTCGCCGAATGGCTCGACGCCAAACTACCGGCGATGGTCGAGCGCCTCGTCGCAGTCGAGATCGAACGGATTACCGCGCGCAACTAGCCCTTACGCGCTCGCCCCGTTAAGCGGCGCACACGATGAGCGAACTGCCCAAGACTTTCGACCCCGCCGCGATCGAGGCGCGTTGGTATGCCCATTGGGAGGAAACCGGCGCGTTCCGCCCGGCGCGTCCCGATGCCGAACCGTTCACCATCGTCATGCCGCCGCCAAATGTGACGGGCAGCCTGCATATCGGCCACGCGCTCGACAACACGCTCCAAGATATTCTCATTCGCCACGCGCGGCTGAAGGGCAAGGATGCGCTTTGGGTCGCGGGCACCGACCATGCCGGCATCGCAACGCAGATGGTCGTCGAGCGCGAAATGGCGCTCAGCCAGCAGAAGCGCACCGATTTCAGCCGCGATGACTTCATCCAGAAAGTCTGGGCGTGGAAGGCCGAAAGTGGGGGCCAGATCACGCGCCAGCTGCGTCGCCTGGGCGCCAGTTGCGACTGGTCGAACGAACGTTTCACGATGGACGAGGGCATGACCCGCGCCACGATGAAGGTGTTCGTCGATCTTCATCGCGAAGGCCTGATTTATCGCGACAAGCGGCTGGTGAATTGGGACCCTGCGCTCAAGACGGCAATTTCCGACCTTGAAGTGGAATCCCACGCCGTCAACGGGCATATGTGGCACTTCAAGTATCCGCTCGCCGGTGGCGAAACCTATACGTACGTCGAACGCGACGCGGATGGGAACGTCGTGCTGGAAGAAGAGCGCGATTACATCTCGATCGCCACGACGCGCCCCGAAACCATGTTGGGCGACGGCGCGGTTGCGGTGCATCCGGGCGATAAGCGTTACGCGCCGATCGTCGGCAAACTATGCGAAATCCCGGTTGGCCCCAAGGCGTTGCGCCGCCTGATCCCAATCATCACCGACGATTATCCGGATCCCGATTTCGGGTCGGGCGCGGTGAAGATCACCGGTGCGCACGACGAAAACGATTATGGCGTTGCGCAGCGCAATCACATCCCGATGTACCGGCTGATGGACGAAGCGGCAGCGATGCGTGCCGACGGCGCCCCTTATGCGGCGGCGGCGGCGCGCGCGCAGGAGATTGCGGCGGGCGCGGAGTGGACTGCCAAAGAAGTCGACACGCTCAATCTCGTGCCCGAGGCCTATCGCGGGCTCGACCGCTATGATGCGCGCAAAGCGGTGGTCGCAGATATCGACGCCGACGGGCTTCTCATCAAGGTCGAGGACAAGCAGATCATGCAGCCGTTCGGCGACCGCGGCGGCGTGGTCATCGAACCGATGCTGACCGATCAATGGTACGTCGATGCCAAGACGCTCGCCGGTCCCGCGATCGACGCGGTGCGCTCGGGTACGATCAACGTCGTGCCCAAGACATGGGAAAAGACCTGGTTTCAGTGGCTGGAGAATATCCAGCCATGGTGTGTGTCGCGGCAGTTGTGGTGGGGGCACCAGATCCCGGCGTGGTACGATAGCGACGGCAAACCCTATGTCGCGGAGAGTGAAGAGGCCGCGCGCGAACTGGCTGGCGGGCGCGAACTGACCCGCGATCCGGATGTCCTCGACACCTGGTTCTCCTCCGCGTTGTGGCCTTTCGGCACACTTGGCTGGCCGGAGCAGACCGACGCGCTCGCCAAACATTATCCGGGCGACGTCCTCATCTCCGGTTTCGACATCCTGTTCTTCTGGGATGCGCGCATGGCGATGCAGGGCTTGCACTTCATGAAGGAAGTGCCGTGGAAGACTTTGTATCTGCACGGTCTTGTCCGCGCTGCCGACGGATCGAAAATGTCCAAGTCCAAGGGCAACACAGTCGATCCGCTGGGCCTGATCGACAAATATGGCGCCGACGCGCTGCGCTTTTTCATGGCCGCGATGGAAAGCCAGGGGCGCGACATCAAGCTCGATGAGCGCCGCCTCGAAGGCTATCGCAACTTCGCGACCAAGCTATGGAATGCGTCGCGCTTCGCCCAGTCGAACGGGATCGGCGGCGGCGCGCTGCCTGCGACGATCACCCAGCCGGTCAATCACTGGCTGGCTGCGGAGGTGCAGAAGACGGTCGCCGCGCTCGATCTCGCACTCGCCGACCTGCGCTTCGATGAAGCCGCGAACACGGTCTATCACTTCGTGTGGGACCGGTTCTGCGACTGGTACCTGGAACTGATCAAGGGCCAGATCGACGACGAAACCAAGGCGGTGGCGGGCTGGGCGCTCGACCGCATCCTGGTGATGCTCCACCCGTTCATGCCGTTCGTCACCGAGGAGTTGTGGCACGCGCTGGCGGCGCGCGACCATGACCTGATCGTCGGCGAATGGCCGGTGGTCGATGCCAAGTCGGTCGATGCTGACGCGGTGATCGAGGTCGAATGGCTGATCCGGTTGGTCAGCGAGTTGCGCGCTGCGCGCACCGAACTCGGCGTGCCGCCTGCGGCCAAGCTGCCGCTGATGATCAGCCAGCAAAACCCAACGACTGAAACGCGCGTGGACCGCCATTTCGGCGTCATCGCGCGCATGGCGCGGATTGAGGTGCCGGTACGCGCCGATCCGCCCGCAGGCTCGGCCCAGGTCGTGGTCGATGAAGCGACCTATGCGCTGCCGCTGGCGGGCGTGATCGATTTCGCTGCCGAACGAGCGCGGCTGACCAAATCGGCCGAGGCGGCAGAGAAGGAAGCGGCGTCGCTCGCGGGGCGGCTCAACAACCCGAGCTTTGTCGAACGCGCCAAGCCCGAAGCGGTGGAGAAGGCGCGCGCCGACCATGCGGAGAAATCTGCCGAGGCCGAACGCTTGCGCGCGGCACTGGCGCGCTTGGGATAGGCATGGCCGACATCGAACCACTTGCCGACGACCTCACCGCCAAGCCGCCGCCAATGCGACAAGGGCAGCGCGATCTGACCGTGGGCCCGATCGCCGCGACGCTGATCGCGTTTGCGCTGCCCACACTCGGCGCGAATGTACTTCAGTCGCTTAACGGCTCGATCAACGCGATCTGGATCGGCAATTTTCTCGGCGAAGCCGCGCTCGCCGCCACGAGCAACGCCAACATCGTCATGTTCCTGACCTTCGCCGCGGTGTTCGGCCTGGCGATGGCGACGACCATCCTGATCGGCCAGGCGATGGGCCGCCGCGATCTCGATGCGGCGAAGCGCGCGCTCGGCACCTCGGCCGGCCTGATCGTCCTGGTCGGCATCATCACCGCGATCATTGGGCTGCTGGCGACCCCCGCCCTGCTGCACGCGCTGGCGACGCCCGCCGCCGCCTTTCCGCTGGCGGTCGCCTATACGCGCGTCATCTTCCTCGGCCTGCCGTTTATTTTCCTGAACGTTCTGCTGTCGAGCGCGATGCGCGGGGTCGGCGATGCGATGACGCCGCTCAAGGCGATGATCCTCAACGTAATCATCGACGCGGGGCTCAACCCGTTCCTCATCCGGGGTTGGGGGCCGTTCCCTGAAATGGGGATCGCCGGTTCGGCAACCGCGTCACTGATCGCGGCGATCACGACCACGATCGTGCTGATCGCCTATATCTACGCCAAGCGCCTGCCGCTCGCGTTGCGCGGCGCGGAGATGGCGTATCTCAAGCCCAACGCCGCGCTGGCCCGGACCATCGTCGGCAAGGGGCTGCCAATGGGGTTCCAGATGGTCGTCCTGTCGCTCGGCATGTTGCTGATGATCGGGCTGGTCAATCGGCAAGGCGTCGATACCACCGCCGCATACGGCGCGATTAGCCAGTTGTGGGGCTATATCCAGATGCCCGCACTGGCGATCGGCGCGGGTGCCTCGGCGATGGCCGCGCAAAATATCGGCGCCGGCAAATGGGACCGGGTCGAGCGTACCGCGTGGGCGGGGTCGGCGATCAATGTCGGCATGACCGGGATCCTCGTGTTGCTGATCTACCTGACCGACCGGCCGCTGCTCGGCCTGTTCCTGACGCTTTCAAGCCCCGCCGTGCCGATTGCCGTGCACATACACAATCTTGCCAGTTGGAGTTTCCTGCTGTTCGGCGTGTCGATGGTGCTGGGCTCGGTCATGCGCGCCAACGGGGCGGTCGGTATTCCGCTGATCATCCTGATCATCGCGATGTTCCCCGCACGGCTGGGCTTTGCTTATGGCTTTCTGCCGAGCCTTGGCGCCAACGCTCTGTGGTGGGCCTTTCCGGCGGGGTCGGCAGTCAGCGTGGTTTTGACAATGCTCTATTTCCAATATGGCGGCTGGCGGAAGGTGAAGATGCAGGAGAAGCAAGCATGACCAGTTTTCCTGCATTGCGGATGCGCCGCACGCGTTCCGCGCCGTGGAGCCGTGCGCTGGTCGCCGAAACCAGCCTTGCTCCGCAGCATTTGATTTGGCCGCTGTTCGTCACCGAAGGGAGCCAAGTCGAAGACCCGATCGGCAGTCTGCCGGGCGTTTCGCGCTGGTCGGTCGACCGCATCGGCGAGCGCGCCAAGGAAGCGCGCGATCTGGGCATCGGTTTGATTGCATTGTTTCCCAATACGCCACGCGAACTGCGCACCGCGGGCGGCGAGGAAGCGCTAAATCCCGACAATCTGATGTGCCGCGCCGTGCAGGCGATCAAACATGCCGCGCCCGAGCTCGGCGTTCTCACCGATGTCGCGCTCGATCCCTACACGGCACACGGCCATGACGGGCTGGTCGACGACAGCGGCTACGTTCTGAACGACGCCACCACCGAAGTGCTCGTCGCGCAGGCGCTCAACCAAGCATCGGCGGGGGCAGACGTCATCGCCCCGTCCGACATGATGGACGGCCGCGTCGGGTTGATCCGCGACGCCCTCGAGCGCGAGGGCCATCACAATGTCCAGATCATGGCCTACGCCGCCAAATACGCTTCGGCATTCTACGGGCCGTTCCGGGATGCGGTCGGGTCGGGCGGGCTGCTCAAGGGCGACAAGAAGACCTACCAGATGGATCCGGCCAATAGTGAGGAGGCGCTGCGCGAAGTGGCGCTCGACCTCGACGAAGGCGCGGACAGCGTGATGGTCAAGCCGGGGCTGCCCTATCTCGACATCGTCCGCCGCGTGAAGGAGCGGTTCGAGGTGCCGGTGTTCGCTTACCAGGTAAGCGGCGAATACGCGATGATCGAGGCGGCTGCGGCGGCGGGGGCAGGGGACCGCGACGCGCTTGTCCTCGAAACGCTGCTCGCGTTCCGCCGCGCCGGCTGCTCGGGCGTGCTGACCTATCACGCCGCGCACGCCGCGCGGCTGCTGGGGGCATGATCGAGACGGATCGCCTGATCCTGCGGGGCTGGCGCGACAGCGACCGCGATCCTTTTCATGCGATGAGCCGCGACCCGCGCGTTATGGCGTATCTCGGCCCCCTGGCCGAGCGCACCGAAACCGATGCGGCGGTCGATCGACAGAATGCGTTGCTTGCGCGTGACGGCCATTGCTTCTGGGCGGTCGAGCGACGCGCCGATGGGGCGTTCCTCGGCTTTTGCGGCATCAAGCCCGGGCCGGACGAGACGCCGATCGCCGATAAACCCGAAATTGGCTGGCGGCTCGCGCATGACTATTGGGGGCAGGGCTATGCCCGCGAAGCGGCGGCCGCGAGCCTCGCCTGGGGCTGGGCGCATCTGCCGGGCGAAAGCATCTACGCGATCACCGTTCGTCCCAACTCGAGAAGCTGGGGCTTAATGGAACGCCTCGGCATGGCGCGCCGGAACGATATGGATTTCGATCATCCCGCCGTGCCCGACGACAGCCCGCTCAAGCCGCACATCACCTACGAAGCGAGGCGCCCCGCATGACGTCGATCCCCTTCGCCGGCAAAGCGCCGCAGATCGCCAAAGACGTGTTCGTCGCGCCCGGTGCGCGCCTGATCGGCGATGTCGAAATCGGTGCGGGATCGAGCATCTGGTACAATTGCGTGCTGCGCGGCGACGTGAACCGCATCCGCATCGGCCAGCGTAGCAACATCCAGGACGGCACGGTGATTCACGTCGATTCACCCAAGCGTGGCGGCGATGGCCTCCCCACCATCATCGGCGACGATTGCCTGATCGGCCACATGGTGATGCTCCACGGATCGGTGCTGCACGACCGCGCCTTCGTCGGCCTTGGCAGCATCGTGATGGATGGCTGCACGATCGAGAGCGACGGGATGCTCGCCGCGGGCGCGATGCTGACGCCCGGTAAAGTGATCAAATCGCGCGAATTGTGGGTTGGCCGCCCCGCCAAATTCCTGCGTCTGCTGAGCGACGAGGAGATTGCAAGCAACCAGATGGGCGTGGCGCATTATGTCGAGCTCGCCCGGCGCCACAAGGCCGCGCTCGCTATCTGAGCCGCGCGTCCTGGCGGTCGAGCATGGCCTGCACCTTGGCTTGTGCCGCAGACAGCGCCGCCGCGTCCGCGCTGCTCTCCGCGTTCAACGCCATCCGGTCGAGCTCGGCAACCGCATCGAGCGTCGGGATCCGCGCGCTTTCGATGGCCGACAGCGCGGTCTGGGCGCTGATATAGGCTTCGCTCCCCGGCGCAGCGCTCAAGCCAGCCAATGCTCCGCGATTGGCCGTATAGACCTTGAGCTGCGCCTCCTCGCCCGCTTGCGCTTGCGTCAGCAACCGTGTGATCGCTTCCTGCGTCGCGGGCGAAGCGGCTTCGGCTGCAACGCCCGCATCGTTCACCGGCAGATCGTCGATGCGGATTTTCTCCGCCGGTCGCGGCAGCAGCGACGGCGGTGGCGGCCCCGCAGGCGCGCAAGCGGCGAGGATCAGGGGCAAAGCGAGCGCGGCACGGTTCATTGCTCCGCCCTAACGCGCCATTCGGGGTTGCGCCACCGCGCGTCAGCGGCTACCGGCCCATCTCCCGCGCGCCCGTAGCTCAGCTGGATAGAGCATCAGACTACGAATCTGAGGGTCGGACGTTCGAATCGTTCCGGGCGCGCCAATTTCTCCACGACGTTTAGTGATCTTCGGACGGTTGTCGCCGGGCAGTGTCTGGCGGCTTCCCATCTTGTTGAATGCGTGACCACGCACAAAAAAAGGGGCTGCGTCGCCGCAGCCCCAAATCGAGTATATCCGGCCAGATCTTAGGCGTAAGTGACGGCCACCGTGCGATTGCGACGGCGCGCAGCCATGCCGGCAAGGCCGAAGCCGCCGATCATCAGCGCCCAATTGGCGGGCTCCGGAACCGCAGCCGCAATCGACGTGAAGCGGAAGTTGCCATTGTAGTCGTTCCCGTCGCCGCCCGGCGCCGCCACGTGCTGGCTGACCGAGTCACCGAGGAAGCGGACGTAGGAGAATTCCGCGAGCGAAATCACGCGACCAGCATCGGTGAACGAGCTGCTGCCGAGGAACGAGTTCGTCATCGGAGTGTAGGTCCCCGACAACTTCTGGCCACCGTCGAAATCGAGCGTGAGCGTGTAGATCGAATCCGAATTCAGGGTCGTGTTGGTCGGATAGCCATCACCCGACAGAAAATAGCGGGTGGAGCCGGGAACGACTGCCTGGCTGACGGTCTGATCGTTCGGATTGATGAACGACGCCTGGGTCGGCGACGCGAGGAACAGCGTGTAGTTGCTCGAGTTACCGACGGACGAGCCATTCGTGCGCCATACGGTGCCAGTCGGCCCCGTAACCGTTGCGCCGATCAGCGTGAGCGCGCTTGCCGAACCGGCAAACGAGAGCGCGGCGACGGACGCCGCCAAAAATATCTTTTTCATTTATAACCCTTTAGTCCCGAGTGCGACAGCGGGTTAACGGTCGATTAACGTGGTAGTTCCGGGGTATTTCGGACCGCAAATCCCATTTTGGGACGCTCCCAGAGTTGAACAAAAAAGGGGCCGTGTTGCCACGACCCCTTTTTCAAGTTTTCGACTTGAACGTCAGTCTTCGCGAGTCAGGAACGCGGGCGCGAATTCGGGCGCGGGGCCGTCATTGTTGCCGCCTTCGGACGCACGGTCGCGACCACCGCCGTAACCGCCCGAGCGCTCGCCGCCTTCGCGACGGGGACCGCGATCGCCACCTTCGCGACGCGGGCCACGATCACCGCCGCCACGCTGGCGATCGCCACGGTCGCCACCATCACGGCGCGGGCCGCGATCGCCACGGGGACCACGGTCTCCACCTTCACGCGGTTCGCGCGGGGGGCGGGTGTCTTCCAGCTCGGCGCCGGTTTCCTGATCGACGACGCGCATCGACAGGCGGACCTTGCCGCGCGGATCGATCTCAAGGACCTTGACCTTCACGGCCTGGCCTTCGCTGACCACGTCGGTCGGCTTCTCGACCCGCTCGTTCTTCATTTCGCTGACGTGGACGAGGCCGTCCTTGCCACCCATGAAGTTCACGAACGCCCCGAAATCGACGATGTTCACGACCTTGCCGTCGTAGATCTTGCCGACTTCGGCTTCTTCCACGATGCCCTTGATCCAGTTCATCGCCGCTTCGATCTGCGACAGGTCGGACGAGCTGACCTTGATCAGGCCTTCATCGTCGATGTCGACCTTCGCGCCCGTCGTCGCGGTGATCTCGCGGATCACCTTGCCGCCGGTGCCGATGACGTCGCGGATCTTCGCCTTGTCGATCTGCAGCGTTTCGATGCGCGGGGCATGCGCCGACAGCTCTTCACGGGTGTGATCGAGAGCCTTGGCCATTTCGCCGAGGATGTGCGCACGGCCTTCGGCAGCCTGCTTCAGCGCCTGCTTCATGATTTCTTCGGTGATGCCGGCGATCTTGATGTCCATCTGCATCGTGGTGATGCCTTCGGACGTGCCCGCCACCTTGAAGTCCATGTCGCCGAGGTGATCTTCGTCGCCGAGGATGTCGCTGATGACAGCAAAATCCTTGCCTTCGAGGATCAGGCCCATGGCGATGCCGCTGACCGGACGCTTGAGCGGCACGCCCGCGTCCATCATCGACAGCGAACCGCCGCACACCGTCGCCATCCACGACGAGCCGTTGGACTCGGTGATGTCTGACAGAACGCGGATGGTGTAGGGGAACTCGTCCTTGGTCGGCAGCACCGGGTGCAGCGCGCGCCAGGCGAGCTTGCCGTGGCCGACTTCGCGGCGGCCCGGGGCGCCGAAGCGGCCCACTTCGCCGACCGAATAGGGCGGGAAGTTATAGTGCAGCATGAAGTTCGAGTAGCTGAGGCCGTTGAGGCCGTCGATCATCTGCTCGGCGTCCTTGGTGCCCAGCGTGGTGGTGCAGATCGACTGCGTTTCACCGCGCGTGAACAGCGCCGAACCGTGGGTGCGCGGCAGGAAGCCGACCATCGCGTCGATCGGACGGATCTGCGTGGTGGTGCGGCCGTCAATGCGCTGACCATCCTTGAGGATGGCGGTGCGGACGATTTCGGCTTCGAGCTTCTTGACGAGCTTGCCGGCAGCCATCTGGTCCTGCGGCGTCGCGTCGGCGAACGCCGCCTTCGCCTTGGCCCGCGCCTCGTTCAGCGCGTTCGAACGCGCCGACTTGTCGGTCAGCTTGTAGGCGGCGGCAATGTCCTTGCCGATCAGATCCTTGAGCTTCTTCTTGGCAGCCGAGAGATCGGCCTGCTCGGCCATCGGCCACGGATCCTTGGCAGCCTGTTCGGCCAGGTCGATGATCGCATTGATCACCTTCTGGATGCCACGGTGGGCGAACATCACCGCGCCGAGCATGACGTCTTCCGACAGCTCCTTGGCTTCGGATTCGACCATCATGACAGCGTCGTGCGTACCGGCAACGACCAGATCGAGGTCGCCTTCGGCAACCTGTTCGTCAGTCGGGTTGAGGATGTATTCGCCGCCGACATAACCGACGCGCGCAGCGCCGATCGGGCCCATGAAGGGGACGCCCGAGAGCGTCAGCGCCGCCGAAGCGGCGACCATCGCAAGGACGTCCGGCTCGTTTTCGCCATCATACGACATCACCTGGGCGATGACGTTGATCTCGTTGTAGAAGCCTTCGGGGAACAGCGGGCGGATCGGCCGATCGATCAGGCGCGAAACCAGCGTTTCCTTTTCGGTCGCACCGCGCTCACGCTTGAAGAAGCCGCCGGGAATGCGTCCCGCGGCCGAATATTTTTCCTGATAGTGGACGGTGAGCGGGAAGAAATCCTGCCCTTCCTTGACCGAGCGCGCGGCCGTGACGGCGCAGAGCACAACGGTTTCGCCGAGCGTCGCCATCACGGCGCCATCGGCCTGGCGCGCAACGCGCCCGGTTTCGAGCTTC
>DATJIN010000026.1:0-31953 GCA_035493275.1 Sphingomonas sp.
GACCGCTCTTCAGTCCGACCGTCCGCCCAGCTCAGGCGGTTGTGCTGGATATAGGCATAAGGCCCGGAGCGCGGGAATTCACAACGCGTCCACATGCGGTGCTCGTCGACCAGTGTGAAATCGCGGTCGACATGGCGGTAAATGCCCTCCCATTCGCCCTCGTGGCGCAGCATTTCGGGCATCGCATCGGCAAAATTCATCGCGTGGCATCCTCGGCATAAGCGGCGATCGGCAGCGCGCGGCCCGACTGGCGGATCAGCGCCTGGCGCCGGAAAAAGCGCAGCAGCCCGCTGTCGCCCATCCGGCTGGGGCCGAGGCCGGAACTGCCGAAACTCGATTTCTCGGCTTCCCAAACAAAGGCCGTGAGCGAGCCGTCATTGATCGACACGCCGCCCGCCTGGAGGCGCTCGCCGACGCGCTCGGCCTCCTCGACCGTCCCGGCCATGACCGCTGCCGACAGGCCGAATTCACCGGCATTGGCCAGCGCCACGGCCTCGTCTTCGCCATCGAACACCGTCACGGGGATCACCGGCCCGAACGTTTCCTCACGCATCAGCGCCATGTCCGGGGTGACGCCGGTCAGGACAGTCGGCCGCAAATACACGCCGCCGCCGATCGTTTCGACCTGGCCACCAGCCAGCACCGTCGCGCCGCGCGCCACCGCATCATCCAATTGCGCTTGGACGATCGCCGCCTGCTTTTCGAAGATGAACGGCCCGATATCGCCCGTCGCGATGTCATTGGCGTTGAGCCGCACCGCCTCGGCTTGCTGGGTCAGCGCCGCCAGGAACGGCTCTGCAATCGCCCGCGCCACATAAACCCGCTCGATCGACTGGCACGCCTGTCCGGAATTGACGATCGAGGCGCGCAACGCGACCGCCGCAGCGTGGACCGGATCGGCGCTGGCGAGGACGACCATCGGGTCCTTGCCGCCCAGTTCGAGGCTCGCCGGGATCATGGCTTCTGCCGCCGCCAGCGCGACCTTGCGGCCCGTCGCCACACTGCCGGTGAAGGCGACATAATCGACGTTCGGAACCAGCGCCGCGCCGGTCGCGCCATCGCCTTCGATCACCGCAAGCGGCAATTCGGGCGGGATGCAATCGACCAGCGGGCGGATGAAGCGCGGCGTCACCTCGCTCGGCTTGACGATCACCGCGCAGCCGGCGGCGAGCGCCGGAACTGCGTCGATCAGCGACAGCGTCAGCGGGAAATTCCACGGGCTGATCACGCCGACCAACGGATAGGGGACAAGCCGCGTCCGCGCGGTGATGCCCGGAATGGTCGTGCTCTGCTCGGCGGGATAAGCGCGCGCTACGATGGCTTCGGCATTGGCGGCCCAGCGCCGGATCATGCCCGCGACGCTGGCCACCTCGATCCGCGAAATGGCCAGACGGCCCGTGTCGGTGGCAAGCGCATTCGTCAGGGCGTCCGCGTGCGCTTCGATCGCGGCGGCAAAGCGTTCGAGAATTGCCGCCCGGTTCGAGAAACGCAGCGCCGCCCAGGCCTGCTGCCGCGCCCGCAATGTCGCGCAAGCGGCTTCGACGCCGGCAGGATCGAGCGGCAAGATCTCATAATCATGCGCGCCGGTGCGCGGGTTGCGGACCCTCATTGCTGCGCGTCCCACGCGTCGACAATCTGGCCTCCGCTCGCGAACCACGCCTCGGCGCGTCCGGCCAGATCGCGCAGCAGCGCCTCGAACGCGTCGATCCGGTAGGGCAGCCCCATGATATACGGCGTCAGGTTGAGCGGCAGCATCCGCCCGCCGCCCTCGCGGCTCCCCTCCGCAGCCAGCCAGTCGAACGCGTCGCGGATCGATTGCGCATAGCTGTCCGCCGATTGCTGCTGGACCGTGATGATCTGGCGGTCGCTCAATTCGTGATTGAGCGGCAAATTGATCAGCCCGTTGGTGAACCGGTACGGCAGCTCGTCATTCACCCAGTCGCAGGCATAGCGCACCCCCGCCTCGCGCAGCAGCCGCGGCGTGTTCCAGCTTTGCGACCGCGCGATCGACAGCCAGCCTTGCGGGCGCGTTCCGCTAACGCGTTCGAGCGTGTCGAGCGACGTGGCGATCAGCGCGCGCTCGTCGTCCTCGGGCAGGCCGCTCGCGATCGTGCCGTTCATGTCCGTCGAATGGGCGATGATTTCATGCCCGGCGGCAACGATGTCGGCGATGATCGCGGGATAGCGTTCGGCGATCGCACTGTTGCAGGCGATACTCGCGGTCACCCCTACTTTCGCGAACGCATCGAGCAGCCGGTAAAATCCGATCCGCGTGCCGTACTCCCGGGCCGTATAATGCCGGTAGTCTGGATAGGCCGTCTGCATATGCCCCGGGGCACGGAATGGCGTGTCGCTGGGCGTCAGCGGAAAATATTCGAGGTCGACGCACAACCATATGGCGACGCTGCCACGTGGCCAGCGCACCGGCGGCCGGTCCTTCAGGGCCGACCAGGGATACAGATCGTGGTCATAGCCATCATGCCGATGGGGATATTCGAGATGGGACGGGTCCAAATTCATTGCTGCGCCCGCCACGCATCGGCGATTTCGCCCGCGGTTGTGGCCCAGGCGCGTCCGTCCGCCGCGATTTCGCGCAGCGCGTCCGCAAACGGCCCGATGCGGTGCGGCTGGCCGATCAGATAGGCGTGGAGCGGAATGCACATCACCGTGCCGCCTTCATCCGCCAGCCGGCGATACTGCCGCACCAGCGTGTCGGCATATTCGCGGGGCGACATGTTATAGACGAAGAAGCCGTAATGGTCGTTGACTTCGAGGCTGTAGGGCATCGAGATCAGGTCGCCGGATTTGGTATGCACCCGCTGCGGCTGGTCGTCGTGATACAGGTCGCAGGTGTAATCGAGGCCGTATTCGGCGATCAGGTCGAGCGTGCGTTCGGTGTGGGTCAGCGCGGGGGCGAGCCAGCCGCGGATCGACTGCCCCGTCGCCTCGCGCACCGTGCGGATCGAATCCTCGATGATCGCGCGTTCCTGCGCCTCGTCCATGTCGTAGGCGTAGCGCGTGTTGTAGATGCCGTGGCTGAAGAATTCCCACCCGCGCGCGACGCCATCGGCGACCACCGCGGGATGATGCTGGCACAGGGCGACCGACAGGCTGACCGAGCCGGGAAAACCATGCGCCGACATGACATCGGCCATCCGCCAGTGCGCCACGCGGTTGCTGTGGTCGCGGTGGCTGTAGCCGACGACGTCGGGATGCGGCTTGGTCCAGGCCTTGCGTTTGGGGTGCGCGGGCGGGTCGATCTCGTAATATTCGAGGTTGGGGGCGACCCAAACCGCGACTTGCTTGCCGCCCGGCCAGACGATTTTCGGCCGGTCGCGGTACGGCGAAAACGCGTACAGGCCGGGATCGGCCTTCACCGCGCCTCGAGCCAGTCGATCACCGTCTGCACCGGCTCGACATCGGCATATTTGAGCTGCAGGTCGGTCAAATTGGCGAAGTGATAGCTCTCATGCTTGTCCGCGACGCATTCGATCGGGACGATTGTGCGATAGCCGTGCGACAGACTCTCGACCGCGGTCGCGCGGACGCAGCCGCTGGTGCTGCCGCCGGTGACCACGACGGTATCGACCTTGTGCCAGGTCAGCAGGCTCGCCAGCGATGTTTCGAAAAAGGCCGAGGGCATGCGCTTGGTGTAGACGGTATCGCCTGGATCGATCGCGCAGCGCGGGTCGAAATCATGGCGTTCGGAGCCGTATTTGATGTTCTGCAGGCTGTCCGGCGTGTCGGTGCGCGTGCCCCACACCCCCGCGTCGCTCGCATCATCGGCATAGGCGACGTGCGTCCAGACGACCGGCATCCCCTTGGCGCGCGCCAGAGACGATATGTGATTGACGTATTCAATCTGGCGCGGGTCGGTTTCGTAAGCGGTCTTGAACGCGGCGAGATCGGTATAGGCGCGCTGGAAATCGACATTCACGATCGCCAGCTTTTCGCCGAAGCCGAATTTGGCGCGTGCCGGGTTGGCCATCACCTCTTCGAAGATCTGGCGCGCCGTGCGCGTGTCAGCGACCATGCGGGTTCCAAGCATAAATAAACCCTGCCGCGACGTTTTGGGCTTGTCGAGAAGAATTTGTCCGGACAAATTGCCGTCATGCGCATCACACGTCATTTCGTTCAGGTGGGCAGCCGCCGCGTGCATTACCGGCGCTGTGGTGAGGGACCGCCGTTGCTGATGGTGCATCAGAGCCCGCGATCGTCCGCCGAGTACGAACCGCTGATGCGGCAATGGAACCGGCACTTCACCTGCATCGCCCCCGATACGCCCGGCTTCGGCCAGTCCGATCCGCTGCCAGGTGATCCCGACATCAACGATTTCGCCGACGCGCTGGTCGCGACGATCGCGGCGTTGGGCCTGAAGAAGGCCGCCGCTTACGGCTTTCATTCGGGCGGGATCATCCTGGTGGCGGCGGCAAAGCGGCATCCGGAGGCGTTTCACGGCCTCGCCGTCGGCGGCTACGCCATCTGGACGCCAGACGAGATGCGGGTGTTCGGCGAATCCTATCTGCCACCCTTCGTGCCCCAGCCTTATGGCGAGCATCTCACCTGGCTGTGGCACCGCATCCTCGAACAGAGCTGGTTCTTCCCATGGTTCGACGTGCGCGACGCGACGCGTCTGCCCGCGCCGTATGACGATCCGCAGCGGGTGAACGAGACGGTGATGGACATGCTCGCCTCGGGCGATGCCTATCGCGCCGGCTATGGCGCGGTGCTGCGCGCCCCGCGCGACATACCGGAGGGCAACGACGGCCCGCCGGTGCTCATCACGGCCTATGACGCCGACCCGCTACAAACGCATATCGACCGGCTCGGCACGCTCCCTGCCAATTGGGTCGCGCGCAAGGTTGCGACACCGGCCGATCATCAGGCGGCCAGCCTCGCCTTTCTCGCGGAACTGCCGCACGGTGTGGCACCGGCCGCGGTCGACGTTGCGGACGAAGGGTTCATTACCGTCACGACGCCCGATTTCGACGGGCAGCTGCACTGGCAGGGCGAACGGATCGATCTGCCGGGGTTTGGCCTCTCCGACGATTGGCCGGGCGAGGCGCCGCGCGATTGGGCGCCGTGGCAGACGGTGATCGACGCCACCGGCCGCGCCGGACCACTGCCCCCGCTGCCCAAAGGTGATCCCGACAGGCTTTACCCCGATCTCGCGCCCGATCGCTTCGGCAGCCATCTGGCCCGCGCCTGGGGCATCGCCCGTGCGCGGGCGCTGTTCGATCCGTGGTACGAGGCCAATGCAGAGCATGCCATTCCGGTCGATCCCGCTAGGCTCGAACCCGAAGCGCTCGCCCGAGACACACTCGCCATTTTGCGCGCACGCAGCGCCAAGGCTTTCCATATCGCCCGACAAGGAAGAGGATCGTAATCATGGGAATTCGCGAGGACATGCCACTGCTGGCCCGCCACGAAGGCGTCTGGGACGGCACCTACACCTATTTCAACGCGGCGGACGAGCGCGTCGATCAACACCGCTCGCGGTTGTTCTGCCGCTTTCCGGACAGCGGGCCGCATCCCTATCACCAGACCAACTATTATCATTGGGACGATGGCCGCACCGAGGTGCGCGAATTCCCTGCTGAATATCGCGACAAGCGCGTGTGGTGGGACAATGAACTGATCAAGGGCTGGGCCGCCGAAGTCCCGCTCGACGAATACAACCGCACCGTCATGCTCTATTGGCAGCGGCAGGGCGACCCGTCGCTCTACCTCTACGAGCAGATCCAGATTTCGGACGACGGCCAGAACCGCTGCCGCACCTGGCACTGGATCCGCAACGGATTGCTGGAAACGCGCACGGCAATTCAGGAAAAGTTCGTGACGCGCGATTGGCGTTCGCTGGAGGGGCAAACTGGCTAAAACGCTCTTTGCCAAAGTCTGGGACGCGCATGTCGTTGCCGATCTGGGCGAAGGATCGGCGCTGATCGCGGTCGACCGCGTGTTCCTGCATGAACGCACCGGCGCGGCAGCGCTCAAGGCGATGGCGGCGGCGGGACGCAAGGTCATGGATCCGGCGCGGGTGTTCGCGGTGATGGACCATATCGTCGCGACGCGCGATCGCGCCAACCATCCGACCGAAGTGCCGGGGGGCGAGGCGTTCATCACCGAGACGCGCGAAGCCGCGCGCGCGGCGGGCATCACGCTGTTCGACGTCGACGATCCGGATCAGGGCATCACCCACGTCATCTCGCCCGAACTCGGCATCGTCCTGCCGGGCCTGACGCTGATAGCGCCAGACAGCCACACCTGCACCCAGGGGGCGTTCGGTGCGTTCGCCTGGGGCGTCGGTTCGTCCGAAGCCGAGCACGCGATGGTCACCGGCGCGCTGCGGATGCAGCGCCCCAAGGCGATGCGCGTGACCTTCGACGGCGCGTTGGCCGCAGGCGTCACCGCCAAGGACATGGCGCTGCATTTGTTGGCAGCGCACGGCGCGGCGGGCGGGCAGGGTTTCGTCGTCGAATTTGCCGGGGAGGCGGTGCGCGCGCTGGACATGGAAGGCCGCATGACCCTGTGCAACATGGCGACCGAGTTTGCCGCAGTCGGTGCGATCGTCGCGCCCGATGCCGTGACGCGGAGCTATCTGCAGGGCCGCCGCTACGCGCCAGACCCGCTACCGGCTTGGAGCGATCTGGTGACCGATGACGGCGCGTCGTTCGATGCCGAGATCATCATCGACGCGAACGCTATCCGCCCGATGGTCAGCTGGGGCACATCGCCAGAGCATAGCATTGCCGTGGACGATGCGGTGCCCGCGGGGCCGGATCACGCGCACGATTACATCGGGCTGACGCCGGGCGCATCCATTGCCGGAATACCGATCGACGCCGCGTTCCTCGGCAGCTGCACCAACGCTCGCCTGTCCGATCTGCGCGCCGCCGCCGCGGTGCTCAGGGGCAAGCATGTCGCGCCGGGCGTAACGGCGCTGGCCGTTCCCGGCAGCCGTGCAGTCAAGCGCGCGGCGGAGGCTGAGGGCCTCGACACGGTGTTCATCGACGCCGGCTTCGAATGGCGCGACAGCGGCTGTTCGCTTTGCTTCTACGCGGGCGGGGAGGGGTTCACGCCGGGCAGCCGCGTGATTTCATCGACCAACCGAAATTTCCAGGGGCGGCAGGGGCCGAGCATCCGCACGCACATCGCCTCGCCCGCCACCGTCGCCGCCAGCGCCATCGCCGGGGTCATCGCCGCGGCATGACGCCGTTCACCACCCTGACCTCGATCGTCGCGCCGCTGCTGCGCGACAATGTCGACACCGACACGATCATCCCGTCGCGCGAAATGAAGACGACCGGGCGTACCGGGCTGGCCGACGGCTTGTTCGCGCCGTGGCGTTATCAGCAGGGACGGGTGCCGCATCCCGAATTCGTGCTCAATCAGCCGCGCTACGCGGGCGCGCAAATCCTTGCTGCCGGTGCCAATTTCGGCTGCGGGTCGAGCCGCGAACACGCGGTATGGGCGCTCGCCGAATGGGGTTTTCGCGCGATTATCGCGGAAAGTTTCGCACCGATCTTCCGCAACAATTGCATTCGCAACGGGTTGCTGCCGATCGCCTTGCCGCGCGACGCGGTGGCGACGCTGGCGGATGAGGTCGCCACGATCGATTTGTCCGGACAGACTGTTTCCGCCAATGATTTTGTCCGAACATTTGAGATCGAAACAGAGGCGAAGGCGATGCTGCTCGAAGGGCTCGACGTGATCGACCTGACGTTGAAGCATGCCGACGTCATCGCCGCCTGGACCGCGCGCGACCGCCAGGCGCGACCCTGGGTTTATCTGGAAACAGCTGCATGATCCTGATCTCCGAAGTCGGCCCGCGCGACGGGCTGCAATCCATCGACCGCGTGATGCCGACCAAAGCGAAGAAGCGCTGGATCGCCGCCGAAGCCGCCGCCGGGGTGCGCGAAATCGAGGTCGGCAGTTTCGTGCCGCCGTCGCTGCTCCCCCAAATGGCCGACACGGCGGAAATCGTCGCCTTTGCCAAGACGCTGCCGGGGCTCAACGTGGTCGCTTTGGTGCCCAATGCCAAAGGCGCGGCGCGCGCGGTTGAAGCAGGCGTGCACGGCATGTCGATCCCCTTCTCGATGTCCGAAACCCACAGCGTGAAGAATGTCCGCAAGGACCATGCGGCCATGCTGTCCGAAATTGCCGAAATTGCGAACATTGCCGACGCCGCGAACGTCCATTTCGCGGTCGGCCTGTCGACGGCATTCGGCTGCACGATGGAAGGCCCGATTTCCGAAGACCAGGTCGTCCGCCTCGCCGCTGCGGCGCAGGAGGCCGGCGCGCGTGAATTCAGTCTGTCAGACACGACCGGCTATGCCGATCCCGCACAGGTCAGGCGGTTGGTTCGCAAGGTGCGCGGTGCGGTGGGTAACGCGCTGACCACGCTCCATCTGCACAACACACGCGGCTTGGGCCTCGCCAATGCGCTTGCCGGACTGGACGAGGGGATCACAACGCTTGACGCCTCGCTCGGCGGGTTGGGCGGCTGCCCCTTCGCGCCCGGCGCTTCGGGCAATATCGTGACCGAGGATCTGGCGTTCATGCTCGACGCGATGGGCTACGATACAGGCATCAATCTCGAAGCGCTGCTCAAGGTGCGCGAGATTCTGGCCGAGGCGCTACCCGGCGAGCCGCTGTACGGCTTTACGCCCGATGCGGGCCTGCCCCTCGATCTCGCGCAGAGGCGCGCGGCATGACCGGGCCGCTCGCCAACCTCAAGGTCGTCGAATTCACGCACATGGTGATGGGCCCGGCGGCGGGGGGCATCCTCGCCATGCTCGGCGCGGAGGTAACACGTGTCGAGCCCAAGGGCGGCGATCCGACGCGGCGGCTGATCGGTTCGGGCGCGGGCTATTTCCCGATGTACAACCGGCACAAGGCGAGCGTGTTTCTCGACCTCAAGTCGCCAGCCGACCTGGCCGAAGCCAGGGCACTCGTCCACGACGCCGATATCCTTATCGAGAATTTCCGCCCCGGCGCGCTCGACCGGCTTGGCTTGGGGTACGAGGCGCTGGCGGCGGACAACCCGCGACTGATCTATTGTTCGCTCAAAGGCTTTTTGCCTGGCCCCTACGAACATCGCACCGCGCTCGACGAGGTCGCACAGATGATGGGCGGCCTCGCCTATATGACCGGCCCGCCGGGACGCCCCTTGCGCGCGGGGTCGAGCGTCATCGACGTTACCGGCGGCATGTTCGGCGTCATCGCCATCTTCGCGGCGGTCGAGGCGCGTCATGCGACCGGCAAGGGTCAGAAGGTCGCCGCGTCGCTGTTCGAAACCACCGTCTATCTCGTCGGCCAGCACATGGCGCAGATGGCCGTCACCGGGCAGGCGGCGGCCCCTATGCCCGCGCGCGTCTCGGCCTGGGCGATCTACGACGTATTCGAGACGAAGGACGAACCGATCTTCATCGGCGTGGTGAGCGACGCCTTGTGGGAGAAATTCTGCCAGCTATTTGCGCTCAATGCCTTGTGGGCGGATCAAAGCCTGCGCCTGAACAATGACCGCGTGCGGCAGCGTGAGCGGCTGCTGCCGCAGATCCGCGCATTGATCCAATCATTCACGCGCGACGAGATCGTCGCCAAGCTGGACGGATCGGGCGTTCCTTTTGCGCCTATCATGCGGCCCGAAGATTTGTTCGAGGACGAGCATCTCGTGGGTTCAGGCCGCCTCGAGCGGGTCCGCTTGCCATCGGGTCACGAGACCATGTTGCCGGTCCTGCCGATCGAATTTTCCGATTGCGAAATACGATCGGGCGACCTGGCCGCGCTGGTCCCGCCCGAAGACTGACTTGTCCTCCCGCCCTATCGATCGCGCAGGGCGGACAGGGCCGCCGAATGCGGCACGAAATTGAGCGCCGCCCGATCCAGAAACCGGTCGATCGCCGCCATGTCGTGGCGGGCCGCGCGCGGATCGGCAGGGCTGAGCTTCGCCTGGTCGGGAAACTGACCATAGCCCGCGAGCAGGCAATGCCATGACATCGGCGCATAATAGCGGGCGATGTCCTGCTCGGCGATTTCCGCGGCCAGGTCGCCGCCGGTGAACCAGCAGGTCAGGATTGCCTTGAGCGAGTCCGACAGCCGATCGTTCGCGGCGTTGTCGCGCCAGTAATCGGTGTCGGTGCGCCGGTTCATCCGGTAATGGCAGACGATGTAATCGCGGATGCCGTCGTAGCGCGCGGCGATGCGCTGGTTGAAGTCGGCGCGGTGGTCGGGGGTGAAGCCGCTTGCTTCATAGGCGTGGATGAACCCTTCGACCGTTGCCTGAACGATGTGCAGCGCGGTCGCTTCGAGCGGCTCGATAAACCCTTGGGCCAGGCCGATGGCGAGACTGTTGCCCGCCCAGCTGTCCGCGACGCGACCCACGCGCATTTGCAGGTGGCGCGCAGCCACGTCATCACCGACACCGAGATGCGCACGCAACTCGGCCTCCGCGTCCTCAGCCGAGCAATAGCGGCTCGAATAGACATAGCCGTTGCCGGTGCGGCTGGTCAGCGGGATGTCCCAAGCCCAACCGTGGCGCAGCGCCGTCGCGAGCGTTGCCGAATTGGTGCCTGTGGGATCGGCCGGTGTCGGCATCACGACGGCGCTGTCGTTGAACAGGTTTTCGCCGAACGAATGAAAAGGAACGCCCAGCGCGCCCTGATGAATGACGCTGCGAAAGCCCGAGGCGTCGACGAACAGGTCGCCGGTGATTTGCTCTCCGCCCTCGGCGACGAGGTGCGTGACCTGCCCGTTGTCGACCGCGACTTCGACGATGCGGCGTTCCAGGTGCGTAACGCCGCGCTTGACCGCCACGTCGCGCAGGAACGCGCCGACCAGATGCGCGTCGAAATGATAGCCATAGCTCGCGCCGAGCGGGAAATTCTCCGGCGCAACCGGTGCCAGCCGCTGCGCCGCGAGCCGCGCGGGCAAATAGAAGCGATCGGGATGCGCGACCACATCGTGCCGGTGACGCCGGGCGCCGGTATTGAAGAAAAACGCGTCCTCGGTGTGCCGGTCGAGCGGGCCGGCAAAGGGGTGAAAATATTGCGCGAAGCCCGGCGTTTCGGACCAGCCACGAAACCCGATGCCGTTCTTGTAGGTGGCGTGGCAGGCGGGCATCCACTCGGCTTCGGCGATGCCCAGCGTGTCGAACAGCGCCTTCAATTGCGGCGTCGAGCCTTCGCCGACGCCGACGATACCGATTTCGGGGCTCTCGATCACCGTCACCTGCGCCTTGTCCGGCCAGCGGTGCGCGAACAAATTTGCTGCCATCCAGCCGGCGGTGCCGCCGCCAAGGATGACGATCCGCATCATTTGAGCAGCCAGGCGAAGATGTCGTCGAGCCGCGCGGCCCAGGCATTCTCCTCATGCGCCGCGCCGGGATAGACGCGGCTTTCGAAGTCGCGGCCCTTGCGCCAGCCGAGCTGGACCAGCTTGGCGTCGATCCGCCGCTGCCACGGGTCGTAATAGGCATCGAGCGTTTCGGTGCCGTGATCCATCCACAGCCGGCGTCCGGCGGGTTTGCCGAGCTTGCGATCGAAATAGGCTTCCCACATCGCGATCGGGTCGGCACCCGCGGGGAGCAGGTTCGGGTCCATCAGCAGCCAATGGGTCGAAACACAGCCGGCGCGACCGAACACGCGCGGATATTCGCCGAAGGCGTAGCAGGAGATCAGCCCGCCCATGCTCGATCCGACGATGGCGGTATGGCGCGGGTCCGCCAGCGTGCGGTATTCGCGGTCGATCTTCGGCTTGAGCTCGGTGACCAGGAAATTGAGATAGCGGTCGCCGAACACGGGTCCGCCGGCGGCGAAAATCTTGCGCAACGCAGGGGGCGCGGCCGCGTCGATCGCCTGCGGAAAATACTGGCGATACCGGTCGGCTCCCGGTTGATCGATCGCGACGATGATGAACGGCTTGACGCGGTGCGCCGCGATCAGCCGCAGCGCCGATTTGTCCGCCGCCCACACCTTGTTGAAATTCGACCGTTCGGGAAAGAAGATGTTCTGCCCGTCGTGCATGTAGACGACGGGATATCGCCCTTTGCCAGCGTCGTAGCCGGGCGGCAGCCAGACCACGACATGCGGCGGCGTTATATTGACCGACGGAACGGCGGCGATTTCGACGAAGCGACCGCTGTCGGCCAGGGCCGGTGCCGCAAGGAGTAGCGCGAGCAGGCCAAATAGTGCGCGGATCACCGGCGGCGCTTTCCACCGGGAGCAATGAACCGGATCGCCGTGCCGCCCCCCGGCGCCAGGCTGATCGCCAGGCGATCGCCACGCCGGACCGGCTTGGCCTCGATCACGACGTTGCGCCGGGCCGTCGTCCGATAGTCCGCGCCCGCGCCATCGCGATAAATCTCGGCGCGATAGGTCTTGCCGGGATCGAGAAAGTCGAGCGTGACGTCGACCGAGCGCGCCGTCTCGTCGGTCAGGCTGCCAAGATACCAATCGTTCGACCGGCGATCCTTGCGCACGATCGTGACATAGTCCCCGACTTCGCCGTTGAGCACGCGCGTGTCCGACCAGTCGGTCGGCACCGCGCGCAGGAACGGCATCAGCTCGGGCACCTTGGCGTAATTTTCCGGCGTGTCGGCAAGCATCACGACGGGCGAATAGAGCACGACGTACAAAGCCAATTGCCGCGCCAGCGTCGAGTTGAGATCACTGTCGTTCTGCCCCTTGAGGCTGACGATGCCGGGGGTGAAATCCATCGGCCCGCCGAGCATTTGGGTGAAGACGAGATTGAGCTCATGCTCCGGCGGGTTTTTCCCGCCCCACGCATTATACTCCATGCCGCGCCCGCCCTCGCGCGCCAGCCAATTGGGCCAGGTGCGCCGGAGGCCGGTGTCCTTGACCGGTTCATGGCTGTCGATGCCGACATGGTATTTCGCCGCCGCCTGCACGACGCGGAGATAGTGGTTTACCATCCACTGGCCTTCGTGCCATTCGCGGTGTTGCGAGCCGTCGGCATCGACGCGCTCGATTTCACCCGCATCGGTGACGTAGCCGGTCTTGACCACCGGGATGAAATGATCGCGCGCGAAGGAAAAGGCGCGGTCGAGCTGGCTGTCGTAATGGCTGGCCGATCCGCCGGTTTCGTTATGCCCGATCAGGTAAACCTGCTTCGACTTCGCATAGTCGGCCAGCGCACGCGCATCGAAATCCTCGGTCGGCTGGTCGAACTGCATGTCGTTGCCGTTGCCGAACCAGTCGCCGTCCCAACCTATATTCCACCCTTCGACGAGCACGCCGGGAATACCGTTGGCGGCGGCGAAATCGATATACTGACGGACATGGGCGTTGGTCGCGCCATGCTTGGGCCCGCGCGCCCAGCTCCACTCGCCCTTGATCATGTTCCACCACACGCCGGCGAACTTGCCGGGCTTGAGCCAGGACACGTCGCCCAGCTTGTTGGGCTCGTTGAGGTTGAGCTCGATATGGCTGGCGTAAAGCCCTGGCGCGTCGTCGGCGACGACGATGGTGCGCCACGGCGTCGCAAAGGGCAGGTCGCGGCTGACTTTCGGCGCACCCGATCCGGGCGTCAGCACCGCCTTCAGCGTGTTCCCGCCGCCCGCGCGCGCTAGGTTCATCGCCGAATAATCGACCAACGCCGCCTCGTGCAGCGCGACATGCGTGCCGTCGTCAAGCTTGGTGGTGAACACGGTCTGCGCCGTGCCGACCGCGTCGAGCGGGGTGCGGTTGTAGAGATATTCCTCGCGGTTCCATTCGAACGCCGGTTTCCACCAGGCGGTACCGCCCTGCGCAAAGGCGAACTGGGTCAGTTCCTCGGCGATGTTGGCGTGCTTGAAATTGGCTTGGGCGGGGAAGGCATAGCGAAAGCCGACGCCGTCATCGAACAGGCGGAAGACCACGTCCATTTCACGCTTCAGGCCGCTGGTCTCGCCAAGGCGGACGGTCAGCTCCACGTGATTGTCGCGGATCGTCGTCCACTCGCCGAACGGTTGCGTCCAGCTGGTGTCGGACGATGTGGTTTTGGCGTCGATGAGCGCCAGATGACGGTCGATCTTGGGGGCGTCGGTAAACAGGAAGCCGAGCGCGCTCGGATTGATCAGCGGCTTGCCGTTGCGGGCAATGGCGTAGGTCGCGCGGCCATCGCCATCGATTGCGACGCTGACTTCGACCTTGCCATTGGGCGAGGCCGCATGCGCGACGACATCGGCGAAGGCGGGGCGGGCGATCAGCGCCAAAGCGACGACAATCAAACGAACCAGTTTCATGCCATCTTCTCCGCAATCAGGCCGGACCAGGGATCGAGCGTCCAGGATGTCGCACCGCTCGCCAGCGATACCCGGCGCCCGTCACGCCATTCGGCGGGCAGGTCGATGGGGGTGTCGCCAAAATTGAAGGCGCACAGGACGTCGTCGCGCTCGAACGCCAAGAGTGGCGCCCGCGTATCGAGGAACGAGGCGTTGCCCCAGCGCAACGCCGGCATGCGGTTGCGCAGGGCCAGTGCCTCGCGCGTAAAATTGAGCAGCGAATGCGGATCCGGGCTCTGCTGGTCCACCGCCAGCGCGGCATGATCTTGACCGACCGGCAGCCAGGGCTTGGCCGCGCCGAAGCCGAGCTGGGGGCAATGCCCGCACCACGGCATCGGGGTTCGCGCGCCGTCGCGGCTCAGCGTCAGCGGCCAGTTGGCGATAGCTTCGGGGTCGCGGAGGTCGTCGAACGGGATGTCGACCTGGGTCAGCCCCAGTTCCTCGCCATAATAAAGGAAGATGTTCCCCCGCAGACTGACGAGCAGCAGCATCTTCATGCGCGCGAAGGCGTCGCGATGCGCGGGTGCGGCCCAGCGCGACACTGCGCGCGGCGCGTCATGATTCTCGAAGGCCCAGCTCGGCCAGCCCATGCCCGGGGTGGCCGGCCATTCCTCCAATGCCTCGCGGACCAGAGCCGGGGTCAGCCGGTCGGCGTAGAGGAAGTTGAAGCCATAGGCGCTGTTGAGCCGGTTGCCGCCGTGCGTGAACGCCTTCATCTCGCGCTCGGCATGGCCGCCGCCGACCTCGGCCACAGTAAAGCGGGCGCCATATTCGTCGGTCAGCGCCCGCACCCGCTCGAGGAACAGCGGAATATCGGGGTGCGACTGGTTGTGGACATGCCGCTGGAAATCGAACGATCTCGTCCGCACCAGGTTGCTGGACGGCTTGACCGGATTGTCGCGCAGCTCGGGATCGTGCATCGAAAAATTGATCGCATCGATGCGGAAGCCATCGACGCCGCGATCGAGCCAGAAGCGCGCCACGTCGAGCAACGCATCCTGCACCGCCGGGTTATGGACATTGAGCTGCGGCTGTTCGCGCAGGAAATTGTGCATGTAATATTGGCCGCGCCGCGCATCCCAGGTCCAGGCCGGGCCGCCGAACACCGATTGCCAGTTGTTGGGCGGCGTCCCGTCCTCGCGCGGATCGGCCCAGACGTACCAGTCCGCCTTGGCGTTGGTCCGGCTCGACCGGCTTTCGGCAAACCAGGTGTGGACGTCGGCGGTGTGCGAGTAGACCTGGTCGATGATCACCTTCAGGCCCAACGCATGGGCGCGGGCCAGCAACGCATCGAAATCGTCGAGCGTCCCGAAGATCGGATCGACGCCGCAATAATCGGCGACGTCATAGCCGAAATCCTTCATCGGCGATGTAAAGAACGGGGACAGCCAGATGCCGTCGACGCCTAGGCTGGCGACGTAATCGAGGTGCCGGGTGATGCCGGGCAGGTCGCCGATGCCGTCACCGTTTGAATCCGCGAAACTGCGCGGGTAGATCTGGTAAATGGCGGCACCGCGCCACCATTCGTAATTGGTCATTGCGCCGCCTCGCAGACCGCGAAGCCGAGTGGCGGCAGGGTTACGGCGACGCTGCCGGGCAAACGCGCCGCCGCTGCACACGGGCCGGCCAGCGCGGTAAATCGTTTCGATACCGTTTCGACCTGTACATTGGCACTCAGCGCCGCAGTCGAGGTGTTGAACAACAAGAGCATTTCATGGCCATCGACCGGATCGAACCGCGACATGGCGAACAGCCCCGGCGCATCGCCCGCGAAACGTAGCAACTGCCGCCCCCGCGTCAGCGCCGGATGCGACGTGCGCAGGCGCGCAAGCGTAGCGATCTCGCGGAAGATCGGGTTGTCGGTCCCGAAATGCGCCGTGCCATTGGTCGTCGTCGTGCCGAGCAGGCGGTTGTCATTGTAACTGGCGACCTTGCTCGCGAACATGTCTTCGCGCGCGTCCTGATCGCCGCCGTCGCCGGCAAAGCCCTGCTCGTCGCCTGAATAGATCGTCGGCACGCCGCGCAGCGTCAGCAGCATGGCGTTCGACAGCAACACGCGGTCGAGCACCTCGGCGTCGCTTGCCTGAGGAAAGGCGCGGCGAACGAAACCGGCGAACCGCCCGTCATCGTGATTGCCGGTAAAGGTCGGCAGGATCGCCGCGGTATCGAAGCCCTTGGCGTACAGGGCGTCGCCGTCGAACAATGCTTCGAACGCGTTGGTCCCGCGCGTGCCCGCGACCGTCTCGGCGACCGCCTGACGAAACGCGAAGTCGAGCACCGCCGGCAGCCGGTCGACGATGGTGTGCTGCGCCAGCGCCGCCGGCCGCACGTCATGCTCGGACACTTCGCCGAAGATGTGGAAATTGGGGATGCCCTTGGCCCGCGCCCTGTCCAGCATCGCCGGCACAAACGCCTGCCAGAATTCGGGATTGACGTGCTTGGCGGTGTCGATGCGAAACCCGTCGACCCCGAACCGGTCGATCCAGCCGCCGAAAATGTCGATCATCCCCGCCACCACGCGCGGGTTCTCGGTCATCACATCGTCGAGCCCGACGAAATCGCCCATCGTCGAGCTTTCGCCCGCAAACGTCGAATTGCCGCGATTGTGATAATTGATCGGGTCATTGAGCCAGGCGGGCACTTTGACCTGAGCCTCGCCCTTGGGGACATAGACCTGATAGGCGAAATTCGGGTCGGTCAGCTTGGCGAAGTTCTCCGCGGTCTGCACGCCGTCGCCCGCAAAGCCGGCATTCTGCCCGGCCTTGCCCTGATACGGATAATCCGCGCGGCTGCGATAGGCGCAGGCTTGAATCTGGCATTCGCGGTACTGGATCACATCGGCGGTGTGGTTGACGATGATGTCCATATAGACCTTCATCGACCGCGCGTGCGCAGCATCGACCAGCGCGCGGAAATCGTCGTTCGTGCCGAGGTGCGGATCGACCGACGTGAAATCGGTGATCCAATAGCCGTGATAGCCCGCGCTTTCCTGGCCCGGCGGCCCCTGGACCGGCTTGTTCTTGAAGATCGGACCAACCCAGATCGCGGTGACCCCCAATTGCTGGAGATAGTCGAGCCGCCGCGTCAGCCCCTTGAGGTCGCCGCCATGATAAAAACCTTTGGCGGTCGGGTCGTAGCCCGTGACCAGCCGGTCACCTTTTAAACCGCCGCGGTCGTTCTTCGGATCGGCATTGTCGAACCGGTCGGGCAGCGCGAAATAGATCACCTCGTCCTGCGGGAGCCGCGCACGGTAATCGACGGGCGCCTGCGCTGCGGCGGCGAGGGCGAGCAATGTGCCGATCATGCGGCCACTCCGATCCCCGGCGCGGCGCAGTTCGCGGCGATATACGCTGCATGATCCGGCATCGCTCCCGCCACATGCGCGGCATGGGCGCGTGTGAGCTCGAGGAACTCCGCAAGCTGTTCGCCGGTCGGCGCATCGGCCAGCGGGTGCCAATGTTCGGGCATGATGCCCTGTCCGATCATCACCTGCATCCAGCCCGTCTCCGTAAACAGCTCTTCATGTTCGCGGACAATCCGCGCGTTCGCCCGGAACAGGGCAAGTTTGTGCGCCAGCCGCTCGGGGAGCTCCATATTGCGGCACATCGCCCAGAACGCGCCGTCGCGGCGGTTCGCGTAATAGTGAAAGGCGATGAAATCGCGGATCGTTTCCCATTCGAAATCGGTCTGGCGATTGAATTCGGCAATGTCCGCGTCGGCGATGCCTTGGCCGGGGAGCAGTTGCAGCAGCCGCGCGATGCCCGCCTGGACGAGGTGGATGCTCGTCGATTCCAGCGGTTCCATGAACCCCGCCGCGAGGCCCAGCGCGACGCAGTTCTTGACCCAAGCGCGGCGACGCTTGCCGCTGGTGAACTTGAGGGGTCGTGGCTCGGCCAGCGGCGCACCGTCGAGCCCCGCCATCAGGATCTCGTGCGCACGGTCGTCGGACAAATGGGCGCTGCAATAGACCAGCCCATTGCCGGTGCGGTGCTGCAGCGGAATGCGCCACTGCCACCCGGCCTCCTTGGCCGTCGAGCGGGTATAGGGCGTCAACGGCGAGACGTTTTCGCACGGTACCGCCATCGCCCGGTCGCACGGGAGCCAGCGCGACCAGTCGTCGTAACCGGCGCCCAGCGTTTCCTCGATCAGCAGCCCGCGAAAGCCCGAGCAATCGATGAAGAATTGTCCGGGGACATATCGTTCGCCCTCGAGCGTGACGCCGGCGATCGAACCGTCCTCGCCCTGCTTCACATCGACAATGCGCCCCTCGATCCGCTCGACCCCGCGTGCTTCGGCATAGCGTCGCAGATAGGCGGCATAGAGCGAGGCGTCGAAATGATAGGCGTAATTGACGCCCGAGGGCAGCTTGCCCGGCTGTTCCACCGGCCGCGCAAAGCGATTGGCCTGGGCGGCCAGCGCGGCGGGCGCATGATCCCATAATCCGCTCGTTCCGCCGGCAGCGCGGTGCCGCAGCCAATAATGCTGGAACGGGATCAGCCCGAGCGGACGGCCGACCGCACCGAAGGCGTGGATGTAACGCTCGCCTGGCGCGCCCCAATCGACGAACTCGATGCCCAGCTTGAAGCTGCCATTGGTCGCACGGACGAAATCGTCCTCATCGATTCCCAACCCCTGATTGAACAGGTGGATTTGCGGGATCGTCGCCTCACCGACGCCGACCGTGCCGATCGCATCGGATTCGATGAGGCGGATGGTGGCGAGCGGACCGGCGAAGCGGGCCAACGCCGCCGCTGCCATCCAGCCGGCGGTTCCACCGCCGACGATGACGAACTCGCTGATCCGCTCGCCGTGCATTCGTCACGCCTCATTCCCGACCCGCCTCGAACAGAGGCGGGACCTGTCACCCGTTGGGCTTAGAACTTGTAGTTGAAGCCCGCCAGGAACCGGCGCCCATAGGTCTGGTAGTCGATTACATGCAGCGGCTGGCCCGGGTCGATGGTCGCGAAGCGCTCGTCGGTCAGGTTCTGTCCCTGAATGTACAGCGACAGACCGTGCAAGGCGCTGCCGTCCTGAAAGTCGTAACCGATCTGCGCATCGACGATCGTTTCGCCAAGCGCCCGGCGCCGCGTCCGCGCCGCGCCAAAGCCCGACAGTTCGCCGACGAAGGTCGAGCGGTAACGCACCGAACCACGCGCGGAAAAGCCCCACTTTTCGAAATATCCGGTGCCGTTGACGACCCACTTCGAATAGCCTGGGATATCCTCAGCCGGTGCGCCGGGGTTCGGGCTGATCTTGGTCTTGGTGTATGACCCACTGCCCGTCACACCGAAACCGTCGAGCGCCGGGATGACCGAACCGAAAGGCAAGTTCACCGCACCTTCGACCCCGTAGAGCTTGCCGCCCGTGCCGTTGATCGGAATGTTGAATGTGCCGACGGGGGCCACCGTCACGCCGGTGCCGGGGCTCGACAGTGGCAGGCCCGCCGTCGAGATGGGCACGTCCTGATTGTAGATGTAGCTCTTCAGATCCTTGTAGAAGCCCTGCAGCGAGACGTAGCCCGACCCGGCGAAATATTTTTCCAGCGTAAGGTCGAACGCGTTCGCGCGCCACGGACGAAGATAGGGGTTGCCCGAATCTCCACGAACCACCGCCACGTTACCGGCGATGTTATAGCTGTAATTCACCGACGCCCGCATATCGTCGAGGCGCGGACGGATGATTTCACGCGCCGCCGCGGCCCGGATCACGAACCCGCTCGGCAGCCGCAGCGACAAGTTCAGGCTCGGCAACACATCGACGTAGCTCGTGCTATTCGTGCGCCGCAGGGCACCGATATTCGGCGAGCCATTGGCGTTGGTGCCGAGGAACACCGCGGTGCCGCCCGTCGACTTCTGATCGGTCGAAATGATCTGGACCCCGGCATTGCCACTCAGCTCGCTGGCACCGAGTTGCGACTTGATGTTAGCCTGTAGATAGCCGGTCATCAGGCGCTCTTGGATATCGTACGCCTTAACGACGACATCGCCATAGGGGTTGGCGACGCGCTTGTAGATGCCCGCATTGAGCAAGGCGATCGGATCATAAGCGATGATGGGTCCGAGCCCGAACGCGTTCAGCGCGGTGCCGAGGCGGTATTGCGTCGGTACGACGACGCTGGTGGTACCATTGGTGTTGGCGGCGAGACCGAGGAAAGCTTCGTCGGGCGTGAGCTTCTTGCTGCGGTCGGTATAGTTCAGGCCGAACTGGATATTGTCGAGGAAACCTCCGCCGATCTCCTTGGTCACTTCGGCACGATACTGCCACAGCTCATCCTGGATCAGGCGGTTGTTGTAATAGCCATCCTGGCCACCGAGGATCTTGTCGCCGTTGACTGCGGTCTGGTCACCACCCCAACCCTGCGGGCTGGTTAGCAGAATGGCGTTGAAATCGCCGTAATTCAGCGTCGGTTTGAAGCGCGTGCCTTCGCTGCCGCTGGTGAAGGCGATGGTGTCCTTCGGACCATTCGCCGCTCCGCGCGAGGTGCCGGCGTAGCTTTCGAGGACCAGCTCGTTGCGGTCGACCTTCGAATAGCTGATGTCGCCCATCACGCTCCAGCCATCGTCGCTCTTGTAAGTGCCGTTCCAGCCAAACGAGTAGAGCTTGGCATGGCGCTGGAACGCGTCGTTGCGGACGACGCCCTTGACGTTGCTGAACGTGCCCGCGTTGATGAAGCCATTGCTCGCGGTGGTGCCGCTCAACCCGACGCTGCCGTCAAACGATAACGGCAATTCTACGCCGTTCTTCTGCTGGTTGTCCTTGAAGTTCGAATAAAATGCATCGAACGTTGAGGTGAAGTTGGGCGTGACCTTCCATTCGAAGGTGCCCTGCAGGCCGAGGCGGCGCAGCGTCGTCGAGGTGTTGTACGACTTCGACCCGCCGATGACGGCGTTCCCGCCGACATTGTTATAGCCCCAGGCGTTGAATTCCTTGTTCTGGTACGGCTCGTCGAGATAGCTCGCCGACAGGGCGACACCCATCGTGTCGTCGTTGAACTGGTCCACGAACGTCGCGTTGCCGCGATAGCCGTATTTCTTGGAGGACGGGTTCAGCTTGCCGTTATCCACATAGGTGCCACGGGCACCGATCGAGAAGACGCGCTTGCCGTACTCCAGCGGCCGGATCGTGCGCAGATCGACGGTGCCAGACAGGCCCTGGCCGACAAGGCTGGCCATCGGCGTTTTATAGACCAGCACCTGGTTGACGACTTCGGCCGGATACTGGTCGTATTCGACGGCGCGGTTATCGCCGGTCGAAGTCTGCTCGCGGCCGTTGAGGAGCGTCGTCGAGAAGTCCGGCGAAAAACCGCGGATCGAGATGCTGTTCGAACGGCCCGAAACGCGTTGCGAGGTCAAGCCGGGCAGGCGCGCGATCGATTCCGCGATCGAGGCGTCAGGCAGCTTGCCGATATCTTCGGCCGAGATCGCTTCGACCACCTGATCGCGCAGCTTCTTGGCAATCACCGCATTTTCCAGCGAGGCGCGGAAGCCCGTCACGACGATGGTGTCCTTGTCCGCATCGTCGGCGGGTGCCGCCGTGCTGGCCTGGGCGAAAGCAGGCGCGGCTGCGAGCAGCGCCAAAGCGGATGCTCCGGCAGCGAGCGCGATACGGTTGCGGTGCGAACTGGTCATTATGCCTCCCCTTGTCCGGTGCTTTGACCGGATCCAGCCTCCCAACTGCCCCCTCGCATCGATTGCTGGAAGTTAAGCGCATACGTATTCAGTGGGCCCTTTCGCCACGCCTCTCTCGCGGCTAGGCTGAAAAACGAGAGGAGCCTGCGGCCGAGATGCAGGACAAGACGACGTCGTTTGACATCGCGCAGGCGGCGGGGGTCTCGCAGCCCACGGTGTCGCGCGCGCTGCGCGGCGACCCGACGGTCAGCGAGGGGACGCGCAAGCGGATCGAGGCGATCGCCCGTCAGCTCAATTATGCCGTGGACAAGCGCGCCTCGAGCCTGCGCGCCGGGCGGGCGAACACGCTGGCGCTGCTGTTCTTTCAGGATCCGACCGGCGACGACACGCTGATCAACCCCTTCTTTCTTGCGATGCTTGGGTCGATCGCGCGGACCTGTGCCTTGCATGGCTACGACCTGCTCACTTCGTTCCAGCAACTGTCGAACGACTGGCACGTCGATTACGAGGATAGCCGCAAGGCCGACGGACTGATCCTGCTCGGCTATGGCGATTACGAACTATACCGTGCGCGGCTCGACCAGCTCGGGCGGCAGGGCACGCACTTCGTGCGCTGGGGCTCGGTGGTCACGCGCGATGACGGCAACACCGTCGGTTGCGACAACCGCACCGGCGGGGTCGAAGCCGGGCGGCACCTGATCGCCCAGGGCCGGCGGCGGATCGCCTTCCTCGGCGACGCGTCATCGCACTTCCCCGAGTTTCATGAACGCTATCGTGGGCTGTGCGACGCGCTTGCCGAAATCGGTTCAGATTGCGACCCCGCGCTGCAGGTCGATGCGATCACCACCGAAGAGGCAGGACACGAGGCTGCGCGACAGTTGCTGGCCCGCGGGCAGAAATTCGATGCGATCTTCGCGGCGAGCGATCTGATTGCGCTCGGTGCCCTGCGCGCATTGGAGGATGCGGGGCTGAGCGTCCCCGGTGATGTCGCCGTCATCGGTTTCGACAATCTGCCCGCCGCCAGCCTGGCGCATCCGCCGCTGACCACGGTTGCGCAGGACTATCGCCGCGCCGGCGAATTGCTCGTCGAAACCCTGCTCGCGCGGATCGGCGGACGGCCGACCGAGGCGGCGATGCTGCCGCCGCGGCTGGTGGTGCGCGCCACCACCTGACGCTTGCCGCCGCCGGGGAGTCGCGCCAGCCTCGCGCGCGAGAGGGTGGAGACAAGAATGAGCGAAAAACCGCGCCAGTCCTTTGCCGGATTGTGGAACATTTCCTTCGGCTTTTTCGGCATCCAGATCGGCTTTGCGTTGCAGAATGCGAATATGAGCCGGGTGTTTCAGACGCTCGGGTCGAGCCTCGACGATCTGCCGGCCCTGTGGGTGGCCGCACCGCTGACCGGGCTGCTTGTCCAGCCGATTATCGGACACATGTCCGACCGCACCTGGCTCGGGCGGCTCGGCCGGCGGCGGCCCTATTTCCTGACTGGCGCGATCCTCGCGACGCTGGCGCTGCTGGTGATGCCGCTGGCGCCCGCCTTGCTGTTCGCCGCGGTCATGCTGTGGGTGCTCGACGCCTCGCTCAACATCTCGATGGAGCCATTCCGCGCGTTCGTCGGCGACATGCTGCGTAAGGACCAGCACAGTGTCGGTTATGCCGTCCAGACCGCGTTCATCGGCGCGGGCGCGGTGGTCGGGTCGATCTTCCCTAAGCTGCTCGAATATTGGGGCGTTGCCAATACCGCGCCCGCCGGTCAGATCCCGGACACGGTCAAATTTGCGTTCTGGTTCGGCGGCGCAGCGCTGTTCCTGTCGGTGCTGTGGACGATCCTGAGCACCCGCGAATACTCGCCCGAAGAAATGGCGGCGTTCGACGGCGCCCATGAGGAGGAGGGCAGCGAAACGCTGCGCCTGCTCGCCGCGCGGACTTATGGCGGCAGCATCGCTTGGATCGGCGCCGGAACCCTGGTGGTCGCCGCGGTCGTCGCGCTTGGCCTCGAAAAGGAAGTGTACCTGCTCGGCGGGCTGCTGATCGCCTATGGCCTCGCCAGCATCGTCGCGATCAGCCGGGCGCGGCAGGGCGCGAGCGCATCGATGCTCGGGCACATCGTCGGCGATTTTTCGGGGATGCCGCCGTTGATGAAGCGGCTGGCGGTGGTTCAGTTCTTCAGCTGGTCGGCGCTGTTCATCATGTGGATCAACACCACCCCGGTGGTCGCGCAATACGCCTTCCACGCGCCCGACGCGAAGAGCCCGCTTTATCAGGAAGCCGGCAATTGGGTCGACGTGCTGTTCGGCGCGTACAACGCCGTCGCTGCCATTGCCGCGCTGACGCTGCTGCCATGGCTGTCGTCGCATATCGGCCAGGCGAGGACGCATGTGGTCGGTTTGCTGTGCGGCGCGGCGGGCTATGCTAGCTTCTTCGTCCTGCGCGATCCGCAATGGCTGCTGGCCAGCGAGATCGGCATCGGCATCGCCTGGGCGTCGATCCTGGCGATGCCCTACGCGATCCTGGCGTCGAGTCTGCCGCAGCGGAAGCTCGGCATCTACATGGGCCTGTTCAACGTCTTCGTCGTCGTGCCGCAATTGCTCGTCGCAACCGTGATGGGGTCGATCATGAAGCGCTTTTTCCCGACCGAGCCGATCTGGACGATGGCCTTTGCCGCCGCGACGTTGACCATTGCCGCCCTGGCCATGATGCGCGTCCGCGAACCCGCCTAGTTGCCACCCGCGCCGCCGGACCATAGCAACCCGGCATGGCGACGACGCTTCTCGATCACCGTGTCCGGCGCGGGGTGCAAGATCCCGAGCTCATGCGCGCCGCGCTGGCGCTGCACGACAATGAGCTGTCGGTGGCCGAGCCGATTTTGCGCGCGCACCTCAAGGCCGATCCGTTCGATGTCACCGCGATCCGCATGCTCGCCGAGCTGGCGGGCCGGATCGGGCGGTACAAGGATGCCGAAACACTGCTGCGCCGCGCGCTCGAATTGGCGCCCGATTGGGAAGCGGCGCGGGCCAACCTCGCGACCTGCCTGTATCGCCAGAACCGCCCGGGCGAGGCGATCGACGAACTGACCCACCTGCTGCACGACGACCCGGACAATATCGCCCACGCCAATCTGAAGGCCGCCGCACTGGGCCGGATCGGCGGGTTCGACGAAGCGATCGCGCTGTACGAACAGGTGCTCAAGGATGCGCCGAACCAGCCCAAGGTCTGGATGAGCTACGGCCACATGCTCAAGACCGTGGGGCGCCAGGCCGATGGCGTCGCCGCTTATCGCCGCGCGCTGGCGATCGCCCCCGCGCTAGGCGAAGTGTGGTGGAGCCTCGCCAATCTGAAGACGGTCAAATTCACCGCCGAAGACCTGGCCGCGATGGAGGCCGCGCTCGCCCGCGACGACATTTCGGACGAGGATCGCTTCCACCTCGATTTCGCATTGGGCAAGGCGCGCGAGGATGCGGGCGAGCATGCCGCGAGCTTCGCGCATTACGCGGCGGGCAACGCGCTCAGGCGGTCCAAGATCGTCTACGATGCTGACGAGACCGAACGCTTCGTCGATCGCTCGATCGCGCTGTTCACTCCCGAATTCCTTGCCGCGCGAGGGGGGCAGGGCTGCCCGGCACCCGATCCGATCTTCATCCTCGGCATGCCGCGCGCCGGCTCCACACTGGTCGAACAGATCCTGTCGAGCCATAGCCAGGTCGAAGGGACGTCCGAACTGCCCGACATCCCGGCGCTGGCCCGCGTCGAAAATTACCCGGACAATCTGGCGTCGCTGCCCGCCGCGAAACTGCGCGAACTGGGCGAGGCCTATCTCGAACGTGCCGCGATCCAGCGCCGCACCGATAAGCCGTTCTTCATCGATAAGCTGCCCAACAACTGGGCGCATGTCGGTTTCATCCGCCTCATCCTGCCGAACGCGAAGATCATCGATGCGCGGCGCCACGCGCTCGCCTGCTGCTTCTCCAACTTCAAACAGCATTTCGCGCGGGGTCAGGCGTTCAGCTATGATCTGGCCGACATGGGCCGGTACTACCGCGATTACGTGCGGCTGATGGCGCATTTTGATGCGGTGCAGCCCGGCGCGGTGCAGCGGGTGATTTACGAGGACATGGTCGACGATCTCGACGGCCAGGTCCGCGCGCTGCTTGCGGCGCTCGGTCTGCCGTTCGAAGACGCGTGTTTGCGCTTCCACGAAACCGAGCGCGCGGTGCGTACCGCGTCGTCGGAACAGGTTCGCCGCCCGATCTTTCGCGACGGCGTTGAAGGCTGGCGCGGGTTCGAACCTTATCTCGGGCCGCTCAAGGCCGCGCTTGGCGATGGATTGTTGCCTTAACGTCACAACTGGCGAACCATCGGTGACGGCCGGCCGCTTGTGAGTTGACCCGCGCCGCGTGGGGATTCACCCTGCCGCCGCAAATCAAGATCGGGGAGTTCATCATGTTCGCCGCCAAGCACAGCCTCACCCTTGCGCTGCTCGCCTCCGCTGCCCTGCCCAGCGCCGCGATGGCCCAGGCCGTGACGGACAACGCCGCCGCGTCCGACGTCGATGAAATCGTCGTCACCGCGCAGAAGCGCGAGGAGAGCCTGCAGAACGTGCCGATCAGCATTCAGGCGCTCGGCACCAAGAAGCTCGACCAGCTCGGTATTTCGAACTTCAACGAATATGCCCAGCAGCTGCCGTCAGTGTCGTTCCAGACCTCGGCCCCGGGCGTGACTACCGTCTACATGCGCGGCGTCGCCTCGGGCGGCGACGGCAACCATTCGGGCTCGCTGCCTTCGGTCGGCGTCTATCTCGACGAACAGCCGGTCACGACGATCGGCGGCACGCTCGACGTCCATGTCTATGACATCGCCCGCATCGAAAGCCTCGCCGGACCGCAGGGCACGCTCTACGGCGCCTCCTCCGAAGCGGGCACTATCCGGATCATCACCAACAAGCCCGAGCTGGGCGCCGTGTCTGGCCGCGTCGACGGCGAGGTCAACACGGTCAAGTCGGGCGGCGTCGGTGGCAAGCTGGAAGGCGTCATCAACCTGCCGTTGTGGGACAGCGCGGCGCTGCGCGTGGTCGGCTATTACCAGCGTGACGCGGGCTATATCGACAACATCCCCGGCACGCGGACCTTCCTGCCGCAGCCGGGCGGGATCACCGTCAACAACAACGCCTTCGTGAAGAAGGACTTCAACGATACCGACACCTGGGGCGGCCGCGCCGCGCTCAAGATCGATCTCGACGACAATTGGACGGTCACGCCGACGGTCTTGTACCAGGATCAGCGCACCCATGGCGTCTATGGCTTCGATCCGAGCCTCGGCGACCTCAAGGTCCAGCATTTCTACCCGGACTACGGCCGCGACCGCTATATTCAGGGCGCGCTGACCATCGAGGGCAAGCTGGGCAATTGGGATCTGACCTATGCCGGCGCCTATCTCGATCGCAAGCGCTCGTCCTCGTCCGACTACACCGATTACGCCGAAACCTATGACTCGCTTTATTCGAGCGTTGGCGGCGTCGCGGGTTATTTCTACTTCCAGAACGCCGCCGGGCAGACCATCGATTCGCGCCAGCGCGTCATCGGCAGCGATCACTTCAAGAAGACCAGCCAGGAATTCCGTGTGGCCAGCCCGCAGGGCGAACGCTTCCGCGTCGTCGCCGGGCTGTTCTACCAACGCCAGTCGAACCTGATCCATCAGGATTATCAGGTGCCGAACCTGGCGCCGAACCTGTCGGTCAACGGTGTTCCGGGCACGTTGTGGCTGACCCAGCAGCACCGCGTCGACAAGGACTATGCGGCCTTCGGTGAGGCGAGCTTCGACATTTTGCCCACGTTGACGCTGACCGCGGGCGGGCGTGGCTTCATCTACGACAACTCGCTGATTGGCTTCTTCGGCTTCGGCCGCGATCCCAACGGCCCGCCGTTCAATGCCGCGGGCAGTTCGCGCACCGGCGTGGCCGGGTGCTTCAACACCGACGGCACGACCGTGCGTGACGGTGGTTTCAAGACCCTGATCGCCCCGGCCGTCGCGGGTGGGCCGTGCACCAATCTTGGGACCTATGTCGGCAACGGGCGGATAATTCCCAAGAAGACCGAGGGGCAGGGCTTCCTTCACAAGCTCAATCTGACCTGGAAACCGAACAGCGACGTGCTGCTTTATGGCACTTGGTCACGCGGCTATCGTCCGGGCGGCATCAACCGTCGCGGCACGGTTGCGCCGTATCAGGCGGACTTCCTGACCAACTACGAAGTCGGCCTGAAGACGACCTGGCTGGGCGGTGCGCTGCGGGTGAACGCCGCAGTGTACCAGCAGGATTGGAAGAGCTTCCAATTCTCCTTCCTCGGGCAGAACAGCTTCACCGAAATCCACAACGGACCGAATGCGCGTATCCGCGGTATCGAGGCTGACGCGGCATTCAACAGCGGCGGTCTGTCGCTGACCGCCGCAGGTTCCTACACCGACGCCAAGACGCGCAGCGTGTTGTGCTCGCAAAACGATACGACCTGCACACTCTATCCCGCTTTGGGCGATCCGGACCCCGGCACCGATTTCATTGCCGCCCGCTCCGGACGGCGGCTGCCGATCACGCCGAAGTTCAAGATCAGTGGCACCGCGCGATACAGCTTCGCGCTCGGCGATGACATGAAGGCGCATGTGCAGGGCAATGTCGTTCACCAGAGCTCAGCCACGTCCGATGTGCGCGACCGGGCCATCCAGACCGGCACGTTCATCGTTTACAGCCCCGCCAATCAGCTCGGTCGTCTGCCAGCCTACACGCTGACCGACTTCACGGCAGGGCTCGATTTCGGCGCGAACAGCCAGTTCTCGATCGAGGCGTTCGTCAACAACGCCTTCGACGAGCGCGCGCAGATCACCCGGTTCGCCGAATGCGGCTCGTGCCTGCGTACGTACATCGTGCCATTCACACCGCGAACCTTCGGACTGCGCGGCGGCGTGAAATTCTGACGGACGCCCCGGCCCGTCCGTTCGGCATCTGGACGGCGAGCGCGCTCGTCGTCGGGAGCATGGTCGGGTCGGGGGTGTTCATCATCCCGGCGCAGCTCGCGCCTTATGGCTGGACCGGGCTCGTGGCCTGGTTGATCGCGATTCCGGGCGCGCTGCTGCTCGCTTACGTCTTGTCCGAACTCGCCGCCGCGCGCCCCGCCGCGACCGGCGCGGTCGCGGTGGTTGGCGAAGGGCTCGGGCCGTTGCCCGGCCTGATCATCGGCTGGAGCTATTGGGTTGCGGTATGGGCGGTCAACGCGATCATCGCGCTGACCGCGATCCGCTACCTCGCCCGGTTCGTGCCCGCGCTAACCGCCACGCCGCTGGCCACCGCGCTGGCGGCGACGGCGCTGATCTGGGCGCTGACCGCGCTCAACCTCGGCGGCGCGCGGGGGGCCGGGCGGTTTCAGGTGGTGACGACACTGCTGAAGCTGTTGCCGCTGATCGCCGTCGTGCTGATCCTTATCGGCCTCGCGACGGGCGCCTCCGGGCAATTTGCCGCGAGCCCGCACACCCCCTTTGCGGCATCCAGCCTCAGCACGGCGCTGACGCTCACCTTTTTCCCGCTGGTCGGGTTCGAATGCGCCAGCCTCGCCGCCGAGCGCGTCCGCGATCCCGCGCGCAACATTCTGCGCGCGACGTTGTACGGCACGGCGCTCACCGGCGCCTTTTACTTCGTGATTTCCAACGGCATCGCCTTTGCCCTGCCGGAAAAAACCGTTGCCGCGGCCGAAGCGCCGGTCGCGCTGTTCGTCGAGGCGTTCTGGGGCCGTGGCGCCGCGCTGGCCATCGCCGCGTTCGCCGCGGTCGCAACCATCGGCTGCCTCAACGGCTGGGTGCTCATGCAGGGCGAATTGCCACTCGGCATGGCGCGTGCCGGGCTGTTGCCGCGCTGGTTCGCCCGCACAACGGTGCGCGATGTGTCGGCGCGCAGTGTGCTTCTGGCCAGCGCGCTTGCCAGCCTGCTGATCCTGTCGGGCGCAATCCCCGGGATGGAGGATGTGCTCAACTTCATGCTGCGGCTGACGACGGCGTCGACCGTGTGGCTGTATTTCGGGGCGTGCGTGGCCGCGCTGCGGCTGGGTGTGGCACGCATTCCCGCCGCGATCGGCGTGCTGTTCTGCCTGTGGGTGCTCGCCGGTGCCGGCACCGAGGCTGTCCTGCTCAGCATCGCGCTGATGCTCACCGCCGTGCCGCTCTACTGGCTGCGTCCGCGCGCGGCCTAGACCCGGCCCCAGCCGGGCGGCGGCGGGGTCAGTTTGGCGACTTCGGGCACCAGCGCCCGCATCCGCCGCGCCAGCGCGCGCAGGCAGACTTCGCCGCTGCCCAGCGGCCCGCGCACGAAGCTCGAGGATTTCATCCCGTCCTGCACTCGCGCGACGAGGTCCGAATCCTCCTGGCTGACGCGCCGGTTGATCCGCCAGTTGAGCTGCCGCGCCACGCGCATCTCGCGGCGGTCGTCGGGCAGGGCATAGGCGATTTCGCGGATCATCGTGCTGTCGGGCGTCAGCGGCACGAACTGCATGAAATCGATCTGGTCGGCGTACAGGTCGAACGCCACATTGGGCCACAGCTTGTAATAGAACCAGTAGCGCTGCCGGTCCGCGGGCAGATGATCAACGTGCGGCAGATGCGCGAAATACAGTTTTTCTGACCAGCTCGCCTTGCGGTCGAGCGCGATCGGCCCGCCCAGCCGGTCGACCCATTCGGTCGCCTGCACCGCATAGGCGTCACCCGGGAACAGCCGTTTTAGCCCCGGATGCGCGACAGGAATGTGCAGCCCGTCCGAATAATTGTCGGAGATATTCTTCCAATTGGCCGGGCGCGGGCGCGTCGTGACGCGGCCGATCGCGCGCATCTCCTCCAGTCGGTAAGGCGCGATCTCGTCCTCGAACGGCGCCATCATCTCGGCAACTGAGGCCGGCGGCGTCTCGATGCTGGCGAACACGAAGCCGCGCCAGATTTCCACGGCATATTCGACCAGGCTGTGCTCGCGCGGATCGAGCGCTGGGTAATCGCGCCGGTTGGGCACGCCCGACAGCCGCCCGTCGAGCTCGAAGGTCCAGGCGTGATAGGGGCAGATCAGCTTCTTCGCGCAGCCGCTGTGCCCGTCGAGGATGCGCGCCCCGCGGTGGCGGCAGACATTGGCGAAGGCGCGCACGTGCCCGTCCTCACCGCGCACCGCGACGATCGCTTCGCCGAGGATCGCCAGCTGCTGCCAATCCCCCGGCGCCGGAATGTCGCTGACATGGCAGACGATCTGCCACGATCGGCGGAAGATCCGATGCGTCTCGGCGGCGAGCATGTCCGCGTCGGTATAGGCCCAGGCGGGCAGGCCGTAATCCGCCTCGCCCGCCGCCACGCTCAAGGGTATCGCCGCCGCCATGCGCGTCAGGCTAGCGGACTGCAGGCTCGGGTAAAAGTGCTGTGCAGTCGTGGCGCAACGCGGGCCTACAAGGACAAAATCTATTCCCTCCCATTTGCGGGGGGAGCGACGCAGCGCAGGCGAGCGGGGTCGGCAAGCGTCCCTTTATTGCGCGCACTTGATCGAAATCAGGCATCCACTCAGACAGTTAGCCGTTGTTGCAGGATGATCCTTCGTCCGAAAAGCTACGCCACGTCCTTTGCGAGAGAATGCCGCGAGCGGGCGCGCAGCAGCGCCACGCCCGAAACTCGCCGCCGCTACGAAAGCCTTGCCGCCGATTACGAGCGCCTCGGCGCGCGCCAGCCGGCCTGATCGGGTGATGGCCCAAACCCAGTCCGAGCCGAGCGAGGTCGCCGACGAACAGGGCGTCGTCACCGTGGATGGCCCCGGCGGCGTTGCGCTCACCCTGACCCCGGAGGCCGCCGCCGAAACGGCGCAGCGCCTCAAGGACGCCGCGCGCGCCGCGCGCGACTCGGAAGCGGAGTAATGGCCTTCACTCAGCTCGATCCGCCGCTGCCGATGACCGTGCTCGATCGCGGCGAAGGCTATGCCGTCGCGGTGATCGATTACGGCCAGGAATTCGATCTGCTGTGGGTCGTCGCGCTCAACGACAGCGG